>CAZUXL010000017.1:0-19630 GCA_964624355.1 uncultured Spirochaetales bacterium | reverse complement strand
CGGCTTGAAGCCGTCAATGCCCTGTGGGGCCCCTCTCTCACCCCGACCACATTCCAGGGAAGCCTCAAATATTTTGATGGTTTTAAAAAATGCTAGGTTTAAGAAGGCTGAGTTCCGGCTTGAAGCCGTCAATGCCCTGTGGGGCCCCTCTCTCACCCCGACCACATTCCAGGGAAGCCTCAAATATTCTGAGGGCTTTGAAAAATGCTTAGTTTGGACCTATCTTGGTGCCGAAAAAATCTTGGTTGTTTAGAATTTTTTCCAGGTTGGGAAGGTCTCTTCCAGAGGCTACTACAACTTCCAATCCGAGTTCAGCGGATTTTTTTGTAGCAATGGGATCGAAGGGGGCATTGAGCCCTGGGCTCCATTCTTCACCCACAAGTTCTTTGAACTCCTTCCAAGTCATGAGGGGGAGGGGCCGTGCTTGGGGATCTTTTTTAGGATCTGCCGTGTATACCTGGGAAATATTGGAAAGATTGATAACTTTTTTAGCTCCAAACCGTTCAGCCAAGAGGACGGCGTCAAAATCTGTGGAAAATCCGGGTTTCCATCCAGCCCCGACCAAAACGCGGCCGGTGAATTGGAAATCTGCTGTGGGATCGGTCACCACGGCATCGGTACAGTCTGCTTGGAAAATCCCTTTGATCAAGGCCGCATTCAACCGGGTGGCTGCAATCCCTATCCAGTCTTGAGTTTCGGAGATGGGAGAAATTGCCGCTTCTCTATAGGCTTCTTGATAAATTCTTGCGGGAGCTCCACCCCCGGTGATCAGAATAACCCTTCTCCCATGTTTTGCATCCAGCCATTTTGTAATAAGTGTATGAAAAGCTTTGATAAAGGGGGCGTCCACTCCTTGGGGGGCGATGATGGATCCTCCGAGGGAAATGATGGTGGTTTCTTGGTTCATTGATTTTAACTCCCCCTTGATTCTAGACCATTATCCTACTGGAAGAAAAGACCTTTCGGTTCTATAATGGCATCCATGTTCCGATGGCCCTTCTGGAAAAAAAATAATAAAAGAGATCCTGAACTTCCTATTGAGGAAGTTTGGGAATCCCACTTTGGACTCTTCTCCGATAGAAGGTTTCCCCTGGAGTCCGATGATTCCTATTCCTTGACCCCATCGGATCGAGGGCTCTCCCTCAAACTCCATAGGGATCACTTATTTGCTTGGGTTACTGACCCTCTATACCAGTATACGGACTTTATTCTGGAAGCCACTTTGTTTATGGATCCTGCGCAAGGTTATGGCAGCGGTGGATTTATTTTCCGTCAGGCCGATGACATAAATTATTACCTTTTACTTGTTTCAACTCAGGGACAATTTCGACTAGACGTGGTTTTCAACGGTCATCCGAAGACCTTGATACCCTGGACTTCCCTATCGTCCCCCTGGCAGGGTGAGGGGCAGATCACTCTTCTGGCCCGGGGAGATCAATTCACCCTTTTCTTTCAGGGGGAATGGATTGCCGAAGCCACGGATGACGAAATCTCTTCAGGGAAAATTGCTTTGGCCGGCCAAAGTTACAACACCCAGGGCTTCGAAATACACTTGAAAAAAATCCGTCTGGACTCTAGGCCTATGGAAGTGGAAACTTTATTTTCCCGGTGGACCGAGGTTCTGCATCCTTCCAAGGAACATCGATTGGCCTTGGCTGAAAGTTTTATTTCCATGAGTCTGTACGCTGAAGGTGTGCACCAGGTGTTGGAAGCCTTGCGTTTTGAGCCTGTGGGTCGGGATGGTTTATTCTTGATGGCCCAGGGGTTGATCCGGCAGCAAAATTTTACTGAGGGACTGAGAATCCTGGAAATCATTCTTACCACCGATCCTGACTGGATCATGGCAAGAAAAGAAAAAGCCCATATACTTTATGCACAGAATAAATTCATTGATCTGAAAGTATTTTTGTTGAAACAAGGGGAACTTCCAGAAGACGATGGAATGTGGAACCTTTTGGGTCATGCTCATTTTCATTTGGGGCAATGGGAACAGGCGGAAAAAGCCTACTCCCGTGCCTGGCAGATCAACCCGTCCATGGTTCTCTACCTGCTAAATCGTGCTCGCTCCCGAGAACGAATGGGGCAGCCAGAAGCTGTGAGCGATTATTTTGAAGCTGCCAGGGAGTTGTATCGCCAGGAGGCCTTCGATGATCTTTTTCAGGTCTTCAAAACCTTGGAGGTTTTAGCTCCGGGTAGTTTGGAAATGAAGGCCATTCAGGCTAGAGTGCTTTATTATCAAGGGAAACGTGGGGAAGTGCAGCCCCTTCTGGAAGAAGTGTGTAGTTCTGTGGCCGATTCTGGAGCCTTTTATTTATTAGGTTTGATATATAAGGAACAAGGGGCTCAGGAAAAAGCCCTCGTAGCTTTTGAAAAAGCAGCTGAATTGGAACCGGATTATTATTTATACGCCTTTCGTCTGGGGGAAGTAAAATTTTTACTTGGACAGGGAGGGACAACCGAAGCATGGAAGGCCATTACCTTAGCCCCGGATGATCCGTGGGTTTGGAACCTTTGGGGGCTCATGCAAACCGATCTCAAAGAAAAGGAAAGTGCTTTTCTCCGAGCCCGTAATCTAGCCCCCGATGAACCGGATCTGGCCATTAATTTGGCTGATCTATGGTATCAATCAGGCCGTCGTGAAGAAGCCTGGCAGCTGGCGGAGGCCTTTCTTCCCGATCCCCGGGTGAGCAATTGGCAGGGTAATGTTCTCTCCCAGGAAGGTTTTTGGGAAGAAGCGGAAAAAGCCTACGAATTAGCCCTGGCGAAAGAGCCTAGAAACCTTACATATTTGGAAAATCTCCTGGTGCCGTTGTGGAAGCAGGAAAAGTTTAGTCGGCTGGAAGACGTGCTTATCATTCTTTTGGAAAAGGGCGATGTTCCCCGGTTTTTGATCCAGTTGGGGGATCTTGCCGGATTGCGTGGGGAGTATACCCGGGCTGAGGTTTCCTATTGGGCTGCCGCAGATCAAGGGGAAATAGCCGGGTTAGAAGCTTTAGCGAGGCACTATCTAAGTTTGAGCCGTTTACAGAAACTCCCTCCCCTGATTGAAAAAATGAGGGCTTTGGATTCCTCCGTCGCTGAAAAATGGGATCAATTGCATAAAACGAAAACCATGGACCAGATTCGGTGTGCCAGCTGCGAGACATCGTGGTGGGCTCCCAAGGTTCTTCCAGATCAAGGGGTGCTGCGAATTGAGGGGGAGCTGCCCAACAGTGCCCCCGCTGGCCGTTCCCCGTCTACAGGTAAGGTTTACTGCATAGGGTGTGCACAAAATTTTATGAAAAATAATCGGTTTATCTGTCCCGAATCCGGCGAAAATCTGAAACTTCAGGATGATCAGGTAAAGTGGGTTTTAAAGCAAATACTCTCTGGATCTTGAGGAAAAAATTCTGGGTAGTATGTTCTTCCTTGACAATTAGATATATCTGAGGTAAATAGGCTTTGATGCGCAAAAAATTTCTTATGAGAGTTTTTTCTCTACTTCTTTTTTTAATTGTGGGGAATCTGTATTCCCAGGATATCAACACCGCTTCGGATCTTTTTAAAAAACTATCCGCCGCTTATGAAGAGATTCAGGATTACACGGCCAAGATTTCCATACTTCAAAACAAAGAGTCCATGGCAGGGAATCTCTCTTATAAAGCACCTTATTTTTTTAGAATTGATTTTACAGACCCACCGAGGCAGGTTTTTGTCTCCGACGGTAAGCTCCTGCAGATTTATCTTCCCCGTTATTCCGTGACCTTCAATCAGCAGCTTAGAAAACCGGATGATGCCAGTCCCGTGGGCTTAGCCACCGGTCAGGGGTTAAAATTATTAAAAAATTCTTACTCCATAGGATATCTGAATGGGCCAGAACAAGAACCCCTGGAAGAGGGATCTTCGGAAATGGTGTATAAATTGAAGCTTAACTCATCTGGTGAATTATATAGATCCATGGAAATGTCCATTCAAGTCCGGGATGAGCGATATTATATCCGTAGAATCATTGGCAACACGGTGAGTTCCAACACTATCCAATTAGACTTTCAAGATATCAAAACAAATCAGGAGATACCCCTGTCGAAGTTTCAATTCGACAGTCCTCCTAGTGCTAACACAGTAAGAAACTTCCTATTTGAACCCGAGGGGTGATGAATGAATTCAATTGGTGAACTGCTTAAATCGACCCGGGAAGAAAAAGGGTACTCTTTAGAACTTATAGCCCGTGAGACAAATATATCTCGTTCCTATCTTCAAGCTTTGGAAGATGAAAATTATGACGTATTTCCCGGGGAACCTTACCTCATTGGTTTTCTACGAAATTACTGTAATTTTCTCAGTCTGAGTCCCGAGGAAGTTATAACCCGATATAAAAATATTAAAATCCAGGAACAGCCTGCCCCTGTGGAAGCCCTCATTATTAAAAGGAATCCCATTCCTTCCTGGGTTGTTTTAGCCCTGGGGGGTGGTGTGATAGCAATTCTACTTCTCGCTTTTACACTTCCCACAGCCTGGTCCTTTTTATCCACATTTAAGTGGCAATGGGGTTCATCAGAAGCAAGGAAAACCACAGAATACAATTTAAGTGAAGAATCTCCTCTTTTTGAAAATAGGGTTTATGTGGGCGATACCTTGGTTTTACCCCTGGAAAATGAATCCCTGGTGGTTACCGTAAAATCCATAGGGAAAGAACTTTTACTGACCTATATTCAGGGCGAGAGCCGATTACGTTTGGGAGAAGAGGTTTTTCTTGATCTTAACGGTAATTCCATTATGGATTTAAGACTCTTCCTGGAAGATATCAGCCCCTCGGACCCTGCAAAGGGTGTGGCACTCATCGCTGAACGCATCAGCTCCACCTCGGAAGTAACCTCGGGAGGACCTGTCTTGCCCTTGGGACAAGAAGCGCTTGCCCCCCTTTCCACTGAGAGTCCAGAAGCCCTCACACCCCGCAGTTCTGCCGCTGCTGTCCTTTTGGAGGAAGATGTAGCCCGTCCTTTCTCCCTCGATGTGGTCTTTCGTGGGTATGCTTTTTTTCGTTTTCAGGTGGATGACCGCTTGAGGGAGGAAGGATATTTCCAAAAAGGTGAGACGATCAAAGTAGAAGCCCTCCGCAAAGCTGTGGTTTGGGTTTCCAACGCAGGATCTTTTGTGGGTAGGATCTCCGGAAATGATGTGGAACTGGGGCGCCCCGGTGAAGTGACGGCTGGTGTGATTCAGTGGTTCAAAAATTCCGCCACAGGAAAATACCAGCTTAGGCTGGAACCTCTGTTTTAATGATCCAGCCACCCTACCTGGCGGCCTTGAACGACACCCAACGCAAGGCGGTGGAATATGGAAGTGGACCGTTACTGGTACTGGCTGGGGCTGGAAGCGGGAAGACCCGGGTTATAACTTCCCGGATTGCTTATCTCATAGATCAGGGGCTTTTTCGACCGGAGCAAATCCTGGCGGTGACATTTACAAACAAAGCCTCCAAGGAAATGGTCGAGAGGGTTGCCAAACTGCTTCCAGGCACCCCGGCGGTCTTAATAAAAACCTTTCATAGTTTTTGCGCCTGGCTCCTTCGTAGAAATACCGAGGCGGCAGGGCTGTCCCCTTATTTTAACATATACGATGACGATGATTCCTACTCCCTACTAAAAACGGTCATTCCACGACTGCCTCCCAATGAAATAAAAGTTATTCACCGGGCTATTTCCAAAGCCAAAGATGGGGGATGGACCCCGGATAATGTTCCCGATGACCTTTGTACCCACCCGGATTTTAGAGACTGTTTTCGTCAATATGAGAAAAAGCTTGGCGAGAGCGGCAATGTGGATTTCCCTGGGCTTATTCTAAAATCCGTGGAGCTTTTGGAAAATAATCCCCCCATCCGCAGCCGAATGCTCCAAAGGTTTCCCTGTGTTTTGGTGGATGAATTTCAAGATACCAACCGGGTTCAGTACAGACTTTTGGCCATGCTGACCGATTCAAGAACTTGGCTCTGCGTGGTGGGGGATGATGATCAATCCATTTACCGATTTCGTGGTGCTGAGGTAAAAAATATTCTCAGTTTCCCCGATTTGTTTCCCGGGACCGAGGTTATTCGCCTGGAGGAAAATTATCGGTCCACGGGGCATATCTTGGGTATCGCTTCGGAGGTGGTCTCCCACAACCAGGGACGTTTGGGGAAGACTTTGTGGACGAGTAAAGGGGATGGAAAAAAGCCGGAAATCCATTTTGTGGAGTCTCAGGAAGAGGAAGCCCAGTTTGCTGCCACCCTTATCAAGGCTAATCCTGGGCGGGAAACGGCGATTCTTTACCGCACGAACGCCCAAAGCCGAAGTTTCGAAACCGTATTTAACAAACAACGGATCCCTTACCGGATCATAGGTTCGACTCGCTTTTACGAGAGGGAAGAGATAAAAGATGTGCTGGCCTACCTTTTTACCCTTTCCAACCCTAAAGATGAGGTATCTTTCAGGCGAATTATAAATAAACCAGCCCGGGGCCTGGGGCCTGCAGCCCTCGCGGCGATACTTGAGACCCCGGGTCAGGATCTCCTGGAAAAAGCTAGAAATAGGGCTGCCATCACCAAAGGTAAGACGAGAACAGGTTTGGAGACTTTTAATCTTTTAATGAAGGACTTGAATGACGCTTTGGAAGGATTAACTCTACCTCAGTTGATTCAAGGAACGGCGTTAAAATCTGGCCTATTGGACTTTCACCGGTCCCAGGATGAAGTTCTGGGGTCTGGAAAGGTCGAAAATCTGGAAGAATTGGTAAATGCAGCGGTCGGCCTTCCTTCCGGTAAAACCGGGTTGGCAGAATTCCTGGAACGGGTGGAATTGGAAGGCGGCGAAGCCGTGGACCAAGGGGCAGATCAGGCAAAAACCATACTGATCACCATGCACAACACCAAGGGTTTGGAGTTTGATCGAGTCATTTTAACCGGGTTGGAAGAAGGTTTGTTTCCCCGGGATGATGAAGATGAAGAAGAAATCGAAGAAGAGCGTCGACTATTTTATGTGGGGATAACCAGAGCTAAGGAAGAGCTGTATTTTACCTCCTGTCGACGCCGGTTTATCCACGGAGAGACTAATTATCAAGACCCGAGCAGGTTTTTGGGTGAAGTCCCCGCAGAACGGGTTTTTATAGCCGGCATATCACCTAAAAAAGAAAAGCATACCCGGGGAGATGTGGTGTATCATGATGATTATGGGTCGGGCACGGTGGTGAGTACCTGGTATAACGGTCCGGAGTTTGTGGTTAAAGTTCAATTTGAATCAGGGAGATCTGCCGTATTTTTACCAGCCTATACTCCCTTAGAAAAGGTGGCTGGAAATGACTGGTGATGAAGCGCGCTTGTTGGATCTACTGGCTCCCTACCGGAGAGCGAGGGATTTTCACCTCTATGGACCGGGAAATCCCAGGCTTTTAGACCTCTGGCGGATGAATGGCAGGGCGTTTTTAGGCTATCGTCCGGCAAATTTTACTTTGGGATTAAAAAATATATTAGCCCAGGGCGGTCTGGTTCCACTTCCCTCTCCCTGGAAACTTCGCCTGGATAAACTCCTGAAGTCCCAATATCCCCAATGGCCACACCGTTCTTTTTTTCCCCATGTCCAGGATTTGATGAAAACCACTGGTAAGGAGCGTTGGGCTGATCCGGCTTTAGCCCAAGAGGGAACACACTTTCTTGGAAGACCTGGGATAGCGGTTCCTCAAACCTGTGATTTCCTATGGTTGATCAATTCCGATGGGGGACTGGGGCCTGAAATTCTCCTTTCTAAAAAGCCCTTACCCGTGTATTCCCAAAACTCGCCCCTTTCCTTGGCTGCGGGGGTTTTTGGCCTTACACTTCTGGCAGCATGGGAGAAATTAAAAAAATCCGACTTCTCACCCTGGGATAGTTCCAAAACTTCCCGTATCGGCCCCTATCTCACCTGGGTGAACCCTCCTGAAAACTACCCCAATTTCTTTCAATTTATGTTAAACCGAGGCTTTATTATTCCACCAGCTTCGAATCTTCCCTTAATCCTACCTCTTCAATGGTCAGAGGGCGAAGTTAAATCCTTTCAGAAAGCGATCAAGGAATGGTCATGGAATTCATAGGCTGGGAAAGGGGAATAATTTTCCTGGTACAACTGGGCTTTGGTTTCATTGCCGCTGTGGCCGCCGTTTATCTCTGGTCCCTCACCCGGGAGGGGGCGTGGTTATTGGCCGTTTTGGCCACGGTGCTCTCTTACACGGACGTGCTGTTTCAATTTTTAGATGCCCTGGGTATTTTCCCCATGAGTACCTACCAATGGGGGGGGGTGAGCCTTATCCGGGTGGGTTTTGCCGCCGGCGTCCCATTACTTTATGCTTTAGCTTTTCTTTTAGCCGCTTTTAGACAAAGAAAATTATAGAAGTTCCCTATAATTCAATTTTACTTGACAAAATTCTTCCCATAGGGAATCCTTTCAGTGGAGGCTTTATGGCAGCTTTAATTGTAGGATTACTATTTCTGGGAGCCGGTGTATTTTTTATTGTTCCCAAAGCTGGTTTAGATATGGTCAACTGGGGACCTCAAGTTTGGGCATTCATTCAAGGTGGATTACCCATTATGGCTTTGTTGATCGGTGTGGTGGCGGTTCTCATTGGTGTAGCCGATTTGAAAGACGCAGCAGAAGAGAAAAAAGCCCAGGCTGAAGAAAAGGCCAAAGAAACTAAGTAGATATTCGGAAATAATCCCTGGAAACCCAGGGAATTCCCTTGACAATATTGCCTCCTTATGACAAATTCACTCACCCGTTAAGATTTTAGTTTTGAGAAGGCAATTCAATGAAGACAATATTTGTCAAACCCGCCGATTTCCAGCGAAAATGGTTTATCGTAGACGCTGAAGGCGAAGTTTTAGGAAGACTGGCTGTGAAAGTAGCCATGATCCTCAGGGGCAAACATAAGCCCTATTACACCCCCCATCAGGAATGCGGTGACTATGTAATAGTCATCAATGCAGAAAAAGCCGTCCTGACCGGAAACAAAGTCAAAGACAAGCTCTATTATAATTATTCCGGCTATAAGGGCGGAATGAAGGTTCATACCTACGAGACTCTTTTGAATCGCAAGCCTGTTGCTCCCTTGGAGCTGGCCATCAAGAGAATGCTTCCTAAGGGACCCCTGGGAAACAAGATGTTCAGCAACTTAAAGGTGTATGCCGGGGCTAATCACCCACATGCGGCACAGCAGCCTGAGGCTCTGGAGGTTAAATAATGGCAGCAAGTAAACTATACTTAGGTACCGGACGTCGGAAAACTTCCATCGCTCGGGTAATTGTACTAAAAGGTAAGGGAAAGATCACCATTAATGATCGGACCCTGGAAGAATACTTCCCCTTCGCTCTTCATCAGATGACTGTGAAACAGCCTTTGGTGATCTTAGCGGCAGAGGGAAAATTCGATATTAAAATTAACGTCCAGGGTGGCGGTATCCATTCCCAAGCTCAAGCGATCAGACACGGTCTGTCCAGGGCGTTCATTGAAGTGGATGAAACCAACCGGCCTTCACTGAAAGCCAACGGATTTCTTACCCGTGACCCCCGCATGGTGGAACGAAAGAAATACGGTCAGCCCAGTGCCCGAGCCAAGTTCCAGTTCTCCAAACGGTAAACCGGAATCATTTCAAGAGAGAGCTGCTTAGGCAGCTCTTTTTTTTTGCCCCTTTGATTGACATTTCAACCTGTGTGGATATAATTAGAATCAATAGAATTATGGCAAAAAGAACTAAAAAAACTAAAATATTTTCCGCTCTTGAAGTAGCGAATATCTGCGGTGTGGTAAATCAGACCGCAATTAATTGGATTAAAAACGACTATCTCAAAGCTTTTACCACCCCTGGTGGACAGTATCGGGTTTACGCCGATGATCTCCTGGCCTTTTTGGAAGAGAGAAGCATGCGTATTCCAAAAGAGTTGGAAGCCTTGTTAGAGGAATTAAAAGACTCATCTTTTTTAATCATTGATGATGATAAGGATCTAAACAATCTCATGGTTCAAAAGCTAACCAAGGCTTTTCCAGATTTTGCCATGGATCAAGCTTTCGACGGCTTTGAAGCCGGGTCTTTACTGAATAAGCGAAAACCCGCAGTGGTGGTCCTGGATATTAATCTCCCAGGAGTCAACGGCCTGACAATTTGTAAAAACATTAAGACAGATCCTGCTTTTGGTAAGCCAGTAGTGATAGTGGTCTCAGGCGTGAGTAACCCTTCTGAGCGGTTGGCTTTGTTGAATGAGGGCGCTGAAGGATATTTTGCCAAACCTGTGGTTTTCGAGGATCTGGTGGCAACAATCGAGAGCTGTTTAGGAAAGAGGTGAATCCATGGACCAAGATGAATACATTTTGATCGTTGAGGATGAGGATTCCATTCGTCTCACCCTAAGAGATTATCTCAGCCGTCTGGGATTTCGTGTGGTCGTAGCCTCCGATGGTGTCGGGGCAATAAAGCAGATACTGGATTATAAAATAAAGCTCATCATCACCGATTACAGGATGGATATACTTGGGGGTGATTATTGGGTTCGATTTTTAAATGAATTCTGTAAGGATAAAAAAGTCCTGCTCACCAGCGGTTTTTTAAAACCTGAATTCCCTGTACCCTTTGAACTCATTATGAAACCTTATTCTTTCAAGGATTTGGAAGTTCGGGTCCAGGAGCTCATGGGAGTCTAAATGCCCGCTGTGCATTTTAAGGTTTATGGTCAGGTTCAAGGAGTGGGGTTTAGATACTTTGTCTTAGAAAAGGCTAAGCATTTTCACCTGAAAGGCTGGATTATGAATCATCCAGAGGGATCCGTTGAAGGGGTTCTGCAAGGCAGCCCCGACGAGGTGTCATCGGTGCTGTCCTTTATTGCAAAAGGCCCTCCTGGGGCCTTTGTCACAAGTATCAAGGAAAAAACAATCCCAGAAAATCCCGGTTTATCTCAGTTTTCGATCAAATCCCAGCTTTAGTTATTAATTGAGTTCATAAAAAGTTATGGATAATTCCCCACTCAAACTCTGCGTTGCGGGATGGGTTCCTGCCTGGCCTTGTGGAACTGTTATTCCTTGTTGGGAATAGTATTTTTCCCAGTAGGGTAGAGTTTGATTGGTGTGTAAATCTTTAAAATTCATGGGGAATTCCGGAAGTATCGCTTTTCCTGCGGAAAATTTAAACGCTTCGGCAGCCAATTGGCTGCAATAAAAGGACTTAGATCCAGAAGTAAAATTATGATTATAGGGTTTTCCAGCTTGTGTCCGGGCCCAATTTACGGCGCTGGTGATGTACTTTGACGAGGGAGTATTTACACGGCCGTGGAGAACCCAGGTTTGACCTTGGTGGATGAGTTTTTTTTGAAATTCCGGGATGGAGCGGATCTCCACACCAGTTCTGTTGGCTTCTATCACATCATTTCGATCCAGGACGAGGGAGACATGGTTAATGGGATAATTTTTCCATCCTTTATATACCGCCGATACAGCCTGACCAAAGTCCAGGGAGGGAACGCATTGAAAAATTAAATCCCCAGGGATGAGTTCCAAAGTAAAGACTCCTATAAAAAAACCAGCCCTAAGGCTGGTTTTAATAATTTAGACGGTTCGACTACTTCTTGATAGAGTAGAAAGCATCCCGACCGGCGAACTGAGCGGTGCTGCCCAGTTCTTCTTCAATGCGGATCAGTTGGTTATACTTGGCCACCCGATCGGTCCGGCTCATGGAACCGGTCTTGATCTGCCCCATTCCCCAAGCCACGGCCAGATCGGCGATGGTGGTGTCTTCGGTTTCACCGGAGCGATGGGAAATGATGGATGTGTAATTGGCTTTCTTGGCCATTTCCACAGCATCAAAAGTTTCGGTCAAGGTACCGATCTGGTTCACTTTCACCAGGATGGAGTTACATGCACCCTTGGCAATACCTTGGGCCAATCGTTTGGGATTGGTCACAAAGAAGTCATCTCCCACGATTTGGATCTTGTTTCCAAGACGTTTGGTGATTTCCACATAACCTTCCCAGTCGTTCTGATCCAAAGGATCTTCGATGGAAATGATGGGGTAGTTTTTCACCCAGCCTTCGTAGATATCAATCATTTCCCCGGCGGAGAAAATCTTATCGGGGTTAGATTTCCAGAATTTGTAACCTTTCTTTCCGCCGGCGTCAAAGAGTTCGGAGGAGGCGCAGTCCAGAGCGATTCCGAAGTCTTTTCCGGGTTTGTAACCGGCGGCTTCGATGGCTTTCATCACGAAATCCAGGGACTCGTTGTTGTCGATATTGGGAGCGAATCCGCCCTCATCACCCACGGAGGTGTTATGTCCGGCTTTTTTAAGCTGGGCTTTCAAGGCATGGAAAACTTCGGCGGTCATGCGGACGGCTTCCTTGAAGCTTTCTGCACCGTAGGGAACGACCATGAATTCCTGGAAGTCCACTTTGTTGTCCGCATGGTGGCCACCGTTGATGATGTTGGCCATGGGAACGGGCAAGAGGGTGGTTCGGGAAGGTCCGAGGTAACGGTAGAGAGGAATTGCCAGGTGATCGGCAGCAGCTTTGGCCACGGCCATGGAAACACCGAGAATGGCATTGGCACCCAATTTGGCTTTGTTTTCTGTTCCGTCTAGTTCAATGAGGGTCTGGTCGATTTCGACCTGGTTGAGAGCGTCAAATCCCACAATCTCTTCGGCAATGAGGGTGTTGACGTTTTCAACGGCTTTCAGAACCCCTTTTCCCAGGTATCGGCTTTTGTCGTTGTCCCGCAATTCCACAGCTTCGTGTTCACCGGTGGAGGCTCCAGAAGGAACCGCAGCCCGGCCGAAGGAGCCGTCTTCAAGGATCACGTCCACTTCAATAGTGGGGTTTCCCCGGGAGTCCAGAATTTCTCTGGCTCGCACTTCTTCAATAATGCTCATAGATGTCTCCTTTAAGGTATAATCGGTAGAATAATGAAACAGAATCGGGTCAGGGTCAAGAGGTCCTAGTCCTGGAAAAGGAGCACTTTAATGGAAAAAATCACGTTGACACCCCCCTTGGTGGAGGATTTGATTTTCGCCATGGAGGATCAGGGGGATAAGCTTACCCTGGATTTGGAATCCTTGGGTTTGTCGTGCCTGCCTCCGGATGGAAAAAATCGAATCCCTCTCCCCAAATGGACGGGAAGGGAAGGGTTTCAACTTATGAATAGCTTCACATCGGAAATCAATAATCCCCTGGCTAAACACGAACTTCAGGAGATTTTGACCGGAGGTACCGGGGTTTTCAAGAATTTCAAAAATAGACTCAAGCAGGAGCAAGTTTTATATCGCCAGTGGCTTCACTTCAAGCGCACTAAATTGGAGGATGTTCTTTGGCTTTGGGCTCAGGAATGGCAGGATCGCTTAGTGTACACCCGAGTTGCCACCCCGGGGAGGGCTGAGGAAATCGAGGAAGTTTTTGATATGCTTTTGGAGGATTTTTCTCTGAGACCCGGAGGGGGGCAGGACTGGGAATTGCTGAAATCCCTGGATCGTTCGGCCCTGGGAGGGGAAGCCAGGGAGGGAGGATGGGAAGACGAGGGAGCGTGGTTTGAATTTCGTCGGAGGTATGTGGATTACGGGACTCCCGGACAAAGTCTGTTGGTGGCGGAAACCCCTGGGGGAGAATGGGCGGGATTGTGCTGGGGGCAAAAGTGGACTTCCAAGGGATTGGGTGAAGGCGTTTTTGAAATATTGCTCTGGTGGGTAACACCGGAGTACCGGGGCTTGGGACTGGGAAAGCTAGTCCTTCAGGAAATGGTGCAAAAAGTCAAAAAAGAGTGGGGTGGAAAGGTTCTTTTTCCCATCCCCCAGACTTCAGGACTGTGGAAGGATTTCTTAAAAAATCATGGATGGACACAAGAAGCGGAAGTGTGGGTTTTAGAGTCCGTTTGAAATTATGTTGCCTTTAAATTGTGTTAAAAAAGTAACAAAAATTTAACCAAAATTTCACAAAACTCTTTAATTTCCTTAAATGAACTGTTACTATAGGCCCATGGCAGGAATAGCAGATTTATTTCCCCGCTCACCCTTAAAAGGGATGATTGAGCATATTGATATGGTAGGGCAGTGTGTGGACACATTGGAAACCCTTTTTACAGCCCTGAAAGCGGGCAAACAGGCGGAGGTGGAGTCCTTAGCGATTACCATTCAAGAAAAAGAGGAAGCGGCAGATCAGCTGAAGAAAGATTTGAGGAAGTCTGTTCAGAAACCTCTTTTTCTTCCCGTGGATAAGGCGGAACTGCTGAGTCTCTTATCCGCCCAGGATAATATTGCGGACGTAGCCCAGGATATTGCCCAGCTTTTTTGTCTGAGGAAGATGACCATCCCCCAAGATCTCATGGGTGAATTTATCGAACTCGAAGCTGCCATTTTGAACGCCGCCCGCAAAGCTGTGGAGACCATTCGGTCCTTGGCCAACCTCTTTGAAGTGGGATTCAAGGGGCCGGAAACTGAGAAGGTGGCCTTGATACTTTCTCAATTGGAAGCCAGCGAAGACGATGCGGACAAGTGGGGCCTCTCCTTTACCAAACACATTTTAGCCAAAGAAGGGGAGGAATCTCCTGTTTCCATCATGATGTGGATGAGAATTATTAAAGTTATGGGGGATTTGGGAAACCAATCCTATAAATTGGCCGGCCGGTTCAAGGCCTTAGTGGATTAGGGGGAAAAATGGATCCTATTCTCGTTATTTCCCTGGTTGTGGGCTTTTACATGGCCTGGAATATTGGGGCCAATGATGTGGCCAATTCTTTTGGGACCTCTGTGGGTTCTAAGGCCATTACCTTAAAACAAGCGATACTTATTGCGGCTATTTTTGAGTTTGCCGGAGCAGTCTTGGTGGGAAGCCAGGTCACCCGAACTATCAGTAAGGGGATCGTGGATATCTCCTTTTTTACCCCGGAGAACGGCGTCACTATACAAAATTTTATTTATGGGATGCTGATCTCTTTGGTGGCCGCAGGGCTCTGGCTCCAGATTGCTACCCAGTTGGGGTGGCCGGTTTCCACCAGTCATTCCATCGTGGGTGCAGTGGTGGGGTTTGGTCTGGCCATCGGCGGTGGAATGTTTGTGAAGTGGAACAACCTGGCAAACATCGCTTTGAGCTGGTTGATCTCACCTATCTTCGGAGCCGTGGTGGCCTTTTTTATCTTTAAAATGATTGAACATTTCATATTGGAGAAAAAGGATCCGGAAGCCCAGGCGCGGAAGATCGTTCCCTATTTAGTGGGGATGACCATTTTTATATTGGTTTTATCCATTATCTTCGAAGCGCTTAAAAACTTGAAGCTAGGGGTTTCTCCCCTCATGGCCATCCCTCTGGCCTTAGGTTTAGCTCTGATTTCTGTGGTGATCATTCATCAAATGCTTCGCAAACGGGTGCTTCTGGGGAGTGATCCCTTGGACCGGGTGGAAAATATTTTCAAATCCCTACAGATAATGACCGCCTGTTACGTGGCTTTTGCCCATGGGGCTAATGACGTGGCCAATGCCATCGGTCCCTTAGCCGGGGTGATGGCAGCTCGGGAATTCGGCACCATAGCCGCAGAGTCCCCCGTACCTTTCTGGCTTTTGATTTTGGGCGGCGTGGGGATAGTGGTGGGGGTCGCAACCTTGGGTTATAAGGTGATTTCCACCATTGGAAGCAAACTTACGGAAGTGACTCCGACCCGTGGTTTCTCCGCGGAGTTTGCCACCGCCACCACCGTACTCATCGCCAGTGAAATGGGAATGCCCATTTCCACCACCCATACCATCGTGGGTGCGGTGATCGGCGTTGCCCTGGGCCGTGGTTTGGGAGCCCTAAACCTGAGGGCTGTGGGAGAGATTTTTTCCTCTTGGATAGTAACCATTCCCTTTACGGGGGCCTTATCCTTCGGGCTCTACGTTCTCTGCGACTATTTTATTTTTTAAAATCTGGGGGGAGGAGTCTCTTCTCTTCCCCCTCATCCCTATTACAATAACTTCTGTCGTATCACTTCCGTTTCTTCATGGAGGAGATCCAATGTGCTCATGACTCTATTGACTGTAAATTGCTTCACGTCCTCACCTTCAGGGCAGTCCGCTTGAGCTGCCTTTCTAAATTCTGAGGTGCTTTGAACCTTCCCGGCGGTGAATATAAGTACGTCCTTGGTGGGTTTATCCATCTGCATGTTGCTGGAACTTTCATCAATCCTCAGGACATTTCCGTTAATGGCGATGGGTACGAAATACTCGAAGGATTTCAAATAGGTGTCTATCTCTTTTAACCCAATTTTAGTCTCTGGTTTGCTTGGACGGAAACGGGTTCCCGCAGGAAACACTAAAATAAGATTTCCATGGTATTTGGCCCGGGTGAGTTCCTTCATGGCGGCCATATTGAGCCGGTTGGACTTTTGAGTCTCCTCCGCCAAAAGCTCGGGATCTTTAATGGCCGCAAGAGATCGACTGGGATAAATCACGATCCGGGTAAAGGCTTCGGTGAAGGCCAGTACCAAGGGATGTTCCTCATTGAGTTTAAATCCCGCAATGGCAATGATGTCATCGGCGATCTCCGGTGCCCCTTCCTTTCTGAGCAGGGCGATGAGTCCGGGGAGATCAAAATTGCTGTAGTGCTCAACCAAGAGTAGGCAGGCCTTCCCCTGTTTTGAAAGGGCGACCAGTTCCTTCAAATTTTCCATTCCCCTGACCCCGCTGCCGGGAAGGAGGAAGGTCTCCACCAATTTCAAAACAATTTCTTGATTGACCTTATTTCCCAATTGCAAAACATTCTCATGAGTGACGGTGCTCTGTTTCTGGGAGTTGGCGATCAAAAGTTTAATCGTATCTTTAAATATTTCTGTGACTGAATCCATAGGGGAATGTTAGACTTTGATTAAGGGTTTTGTCAATGAAGGTTTTTATTCCCTGGTTGATAAATGAATACACTCCCGGAACCGTTCAGTAATTTTACCATTTTTTATACCAGAGTTGTAAAAATTAACTAAAATGTAAGGTTATGGAAGGTGAATTTAAGAATGTGAAGAAAAAAAATACATTATTAAATCATTAACTTGCTAAAAATGAAATTTCAGAGTTTAATTTTAACAGATTTTTAAAAAGGAGAGAAATATGAACCATGTAGTGAAAGGGCTCTTGGCTTCCATAGCTTTAGCAGCACTTTTAGTAGGTTGTGGACCCCAAGATGCAGCCTCCGTGGGTATGGCGGATGCCAAGAAGCTACTGGCTGATGCGGGATATCCCAACGGCCAAGGATTCCCCAAGATGAGTATTTTGTACAACACCGCTGAAAATCACAAAAAAATTGCCGAATTTATCCAAGATCAATGGAAGACCAACCTGGGGATCGATGTGGAGTTGGTGAATGAGGAATGGAAGACATACTTGGACACCCGTGAGCAAGGAAACTTTGATATTGCCCGGGCTGGCTGGGTGGGGGATTACCAGGATCCCAATACTTTCCTGGATATGTTCGTCACCGATGGGAATGGAAATGACGGGAAGTATTCCAATCCCAAGTTTGACGCCGCCCTCGCCCAGGCGGCTGATATGGCCGCAGGACCACAGCGGATGGGAAAACTCCAGGAAGCTGAAACCATCTTTATCCATGAGGATATGGGTATTATGCCCTTGTATTTTTATACCACCAATAACCTCATCGATTTGAAAAAATGGGATGGTTGGGGCAAGAACACCATGGATTTCCATCCCACCAAGTCCTTAGCGCCTAAAGGGGACAATAAGAAAACCGACTTTGTTTTGGTGAATTCCGCAGAGCCCCAGTCTTTAGACCCTGCTTTGATCGAAGGTGTTCCTGAACACCGGATCACCTATTCCCTTTTTGAAGGATTGTTCACCAATGATCCCTTGACCGCAGAACCAGTACCCGCCTTGGCCAAGAGCTACACCGTCAGTGAAGACGGGAAAACATATACCTTTAAACTCCGGGAAGCCACATGGTCCGACGGTGTTCCCATCACTGCAGAAACAGTGGTGAAATCTTGGCTCCGGCAGTTGGATCCTAACACAGCGTCCCCCTACGCCTGGTTCCCAGCCATGTTCATAAAAGGGGCTGGAGATTATAATGCCGGCACTGGAACTACCGAAAACGTGGCCATAAGGGCTCTGGACCCCGAGACTTTCCAAATGGAACTCGTGGGACCGCTTCCCTATGTTTTAGGTGCCATGACCCACTACGCCTTTGGAGTGGTTCCCCTTCATGCCATCGAGAAGTTCGGTGCGGATTGGACCAAACCTGAAAACTTTGTGGGAAATGGACCCTTTGTGCTGAAAGAATGGAAACCTCAGGAGAAAATCGTGGTGGTTCCCAACGAGAAATACTGGGACCGGGCTGCGGTGAAACTTACCTCGGTGACCTATCTTCCTATTGAAGACAATCTTACTGGGTACAATCTATTCACCAACGGTGACGTGGATTGGATGAATACCGTGCCCTTGGATAAAATCGATGAAGCCAAGCTACGACCGGACTATCAATTGGCTCCTCAACTCAGTACTTACTATTACATTTTTAACACCAAGAGACCTCCCTTAGACAATCCTAAGGTGCGCAAGGCTCTTTCCTTGGCTGTAAACCGCCAATTTCTGGTGGATGGGGTGACGAAAGGGGGACAGCTTCCCGCCGAGTCCATCGTCCCCTCCATGGCTGGTTATCCCGGATTAACCAAGTAATTTTATTCCACAATAAAAAAGGCCGGTGAAAGCCGGCCTTTCTTTTGCTTAAATAATCCTGCTGCGAGGGTAACGATTTGTTTCGATATATTTTAAGACGGGCTTTTGGACTTATCCCCACGATGCTGGTGATCATCGCCCTGAGCTTTTTCATCATGAGGGCAGCGCCCGGGGGACCTTTCAGCAGCGAAAAAAAACTGCCACCCCAGATCATGGAAAATATTGAAAAGAAATACCATCTCAATGACCCTCTTTGGGTTCAATTCAGCGACTATTTACTCGGCTTACTTCGGGGAGATCTGGGGCCCTCCTTTAAGTCCAAAGATTTTACCGTGGGACAGATGATTGGGGACGCTCTCCCCAAGTCCATGCAATTAGGGACCATTTCCCTGGTGATCGCCCTGGGGGCTGGACTCACGGCGGGGATCATTTCAGCTTTGAAAAAGAACACCTGGGGAGACTACGCGAGCATGTCCGTGGCCATTGTTGGGATTTCTGTGCCCCTGTTTGTCATAGGCCCCATTCTCCAGCAGATCTTCGGACTGAATCTTCAGGTTCTCCCCATCGCCGGTTGGGTAGGGGATGGGAAATGGGGTTATCTGACTTTGATCCTCCCGGCCATAACTTTGGCCCTTCCCACCTTTGCTTACATCGCCCGGCTTTCTCGAGCTTCTATTTTGGAAGTTTTACGCACTGACTATGTGCGCACAGCCCGAGCAAAAGGGCTTTCTTACCCTGTGGTGATCTGGAAACATGTCCTAAAAGGTGCCCTTCTTCCGGTGATCTCCTACTTGGGTCCCGCTTACGCCACCATTATTACCGGTTCGGTGGTGGTGGAAAAAATCTTCGCTGTTCCCGGTTTAGGACGGCACTTTGTGCTCTCGGCTCTTAACCGGGACTACACCCTGATCATGGGGACAGTGATCGTGTATTCCCTCATTTTGGTGATTATGAATTTCATTGTGGACGTGGT
>CAZUXL010000016.1:0-38730 GCA_964624355.1 uncultured Spirochaetales bacterium | reverse complement strand
GGTAAAAATAAGGGGTGTGGCCGTAGCCAAGGTGTTTCCTATCCTCTCCCAGTTCATGAGCCCGCCGCGAAAGAGGAAGCCATATCCTGCAAAAGGATTATCCCCACTGGTGAGCATGAGAAGTCCACCGGCGACCAGGCCTAAAAATACGGCGATCAATCCCACCAGAGCTTTTTTCCCACGAAATTCACTCATGCGGATTCTCCCTTGCGAACACCGGTCATCCTCAGTCCAATTTCGTACTCATCCGTGGCCTTGGCCTCCACCAATTCCACCAATTCCCCGTGGCTGATCACGGCTATTCTGTCCGACAGATCCATAATTTCATCCAATTCCAGGGAGACCAAGAGCACAGCTTTCCCTTGATTTCTTTGTTCCATCAGACGCTTATGGATGTATTCGATGGCTCCCACGTCCAATCCCCGGGTGGGTTGAACTGCGATGAGAACCTCCGGGTTGCGATCAATTTCTCTCCCCACTATGGCTTTTTGCTGATTCCCTCCGGAAAGTCCCCGGACTAGAGATTTGGAACCCTCCCCGGAGCGCACGTCAAAAAGATCAATCAATTTTTTAGCTTGGGTGTCCATGGCTTTCGGTTTAAGAATTCCCCAGTGGGAGTAGGGGGTTTGATAGTAACATTCCAGAATGAAATTTTCACCCAGGGTGTAATCCAGGATGAGTCCCCGGCGCTGACGGTCCTCTGGAATATGGGCCAATCCTTTTTCTAAACGGCGGCGCACGGTTTCATGGGTAATTTCCTGATCCCGAAGGAAAATCCTCCCGGAGTGAATTTTCCGCAGACCGGTGATGGCCTCCACCAGTTCGCTCTGACCATTGCCCTCCACCCCGGCCAAACCCAGGATCTCTCCGTACTTCACTTCCAGGGAAAAATTTTTCACAGCGGGGAGTTTTCTAGAGGATAAAACTGTAAGATTATCCAATCGCAGAGCCACTTCCCCTGGAGCCTGCTGAATCCGGTCCACGGTGAAATTCACCTCTCTACCCACCATCATTTGTGCCATCTGTGCTTCTGTGGTGTTTTGAACCTCCACGGTACCCACGACTTTTCCCCGGCGAATTACGGTACACCGATCGGCTACGGCTTTAATCTCTTTCAGCTTATGGGTGATGAGAATGACCGATTTTCCCTCTTGAACCAGGGTGCGGATTATTTTGATGAGTTCTAATATTTCCTGGGGGGTTAAAACCGCTGTGGGTTCGTCAAAAATAAGCACATCAGCTTTACGGAACAGCATCTTGAGAATTTCCACCCGTTGCTGCATCCCCACGGAGATGTCTTCAATTTTAGCCCAAGGATCCACATTCAGACCATAGAGAGTGGAAATTCTCGCCACTTCTTTAGCCGCGGACTTGATATCTATCCCCAGGGCTTTGAGGGGCTCTTGTCCTAAAATAATGTTCTCTGTCACGGTAAAGTTATGCACCAGCTTGAAATGCTGATGTACCATGCCTATCCCCAGAGATCCGGCGGTGAGGGGGCTGGATATTTTTTCTTTTTTACCCCTGATGAAAATATCCCCGGACTCCGGTTGGTATAATCCAAAAAGTATACTCATGAGGGTGGACTTCCCAGCTCCATTTTCACCTAAAAGAGCTAGAATTTCCCCTTTTTTTAGGCCGATGGAAATATGATCGTTGGCCACAATCCCTGGGAAAGATTTGACGATTTCCCGCATTTCCACCACGAAGTCCATTTCTGTGCTCATGGGGTAATTCTATTATGGGCGGAGGGAAAAGGGAAGGGGAAATGGATATAAAGGAGAACTCCGGGAATAAAAAAACCGGCCAGGTGGCCGGTTCTTTGTAAAATAAGAAATTACTTGATTAAAGTTCCCTGTACTGCAGAAACGGTGATCGTTCCGGCTTTAAGCAGGGCTAAAACATCATCGGCTTTGGTTTGAACCTCTGCGGAAAGGTTGGGATTTACCCCGGGAATTCCCACACCGTTGTTTTTTGCATCAAAGGTCAGGACTTTTCCGCCAGGGAAAGAACCATCCTTTTCTGCCTTGATCATATCGTAAGCAGCGGTGTCGATTCGTTTCATGGCAGAGGTGAGAATGATGGATTTGTTCTCTTCAAAGACCCCTTCGGCGTACTGATCCACGTCCACGCCCACGATCCAGGATACCTTACCGCCTTTAGCCCGGGTTTTAGCTTCGTTAATCGCACCTACGCCTACACCGCCGGCGGCACAGAATATGGCCTTCACACCCTTATCAAACATCTGCGCGGCCAATTGCTGACCGGCAGCCACGTCGCTGAAGGTTCCTTGATAAATGACATTTTCCGCTTTGATACTCAACTTTGTTCCCAGATTGGCATTGGCATAAGCCACACCCTGCTGAAATCCCCAGTTAAATTTTTGTACCGGTGGAATTTCCATTCCCCCAATGAATCCCACGTCTCCTTCTTTCAATTGAAGAGCGGTGGCCACACCGGCCATGAATCCCGATTCATGCTCAGCAAAGAAAATGGAAACCGTGTTAGGTCCCACTTTTTCAATTCTGGTGTCGTCGAATTTCCCATTGTTGGGCATCCCGTCGATAAGTACAAATTTAGCATCCAGATACTTGTCCTGGGCTAATAAAATGGAGGTTTCGAACTTAAAACCGGGGGTTACTATTAATTTGTACCCCGCATCATAAAGGTTGGAAATCTCTTTGATGTAATCGGCTTCGGTGGTTCCCACGGGTTTGAGATACTTGGTTTCTACCCCCAGGTCCTTGTTCGCTCTGAGGACCCCTTCCCATGTTCCCTGGTTGAAGGATTTGTCGTCAATGGTACCGGCATCGGTGACCATTCCGACTTTTATACCGGAAGTTCCCGCAGCGGTGGGTCCACAGGACACCATCAGAGCGAAAACAGCCAGAAAAGATAAAGCAGCAGCAAGTCTTTTCACTAAAATCTCCTTATTCCCGTAGGAATTTAATCTTTATTTTAATTCACACCCTCCCAGCAGTCAAGGTTTGATTTTCCTGGGCATATCCACTAATATCTTTTTAGGAGTGATTCATGAAAGACGTTATATGTCTTATCCTGGGGGGGGGGCAGGGAACCCGGCTGTATCCACTGACCAAGGACCGGTCCAAACCGGCGGTTCCCATCGGGGGAAAATTCCGTCTGATCGACATTCCCATTTCCAATAGTCTTAACTCCGATGTGAATAAAATCCTCATTCTGACTCAATTCAATTCCGCCAGCTTGAATAAACATGTGAATCAAACTTTTCGGTTTGACTACTTTCATTCCGGTTTTGTGGATATTTTGGCGGCAGAACAGACCAACACCTCCAAAGGTTGGTACCAGGGTACCGCCGATGCGGTTCGGCAAACCATCAAACACTTCATGTCCTTTCCCCACGTTAAGCATGTGCTCATCCTTTCAGGGGATCAAATCTATAAAATGGATTTCCGGGAACTCTACCGGGTTCATCAGGAAAATAAAAATGATCTGACTATTTCGGTCCTCCCGGTGACCAAAAAAGATGCGGCACAATTCGGGGTGACGAAACTTACGGATACTCAGGTAACCGAATTTCATGAAAAACCCAAAGAAGAAGAATTGTTAGAACATCTAAAATCCACGGATCTTATTAGAAATTATTTCCCGGGAATCGATGGGGATAAGGAATATTTGGCATCCATGGGTATCTATCTCTTCAACGTGGAAACCCTTTTGGAACTTCTGGATAACGAGCAGAAGGATTTCGGAAAAGAAGTCATCCCTTCAGCCCTGGGAAAGTTCCGCGTGGGTGGTCATCTCTTTAATGGGTATTGGGAAGACGTGGGGAATATCGGAAGCTTTCACCGGGCAAATATGGATTTTGTGGGGGATCATCCCCAGTTTGATTTTTACGATAATAAAATTTATACCCACGCCCGGTATCTGCCCCCCACCCGGATGGATCAGAGCCATGTCACCCAGTCCATGATCTGCGAAGGCAGCATCATTAAAAAGAGCTCCATAGAATCCTCTGTGATTGGTATCCGTTCCCTGATCGGTGAAGGCAGCCGTATCGAAAAAACCGTGATCATGGGGGCGGATTACTACCAGAATGGAGAATCCCGGGTTTCAGATTTAGCCAAAAATATCCCCCATGTGGGAATAGGAAAAGACTGTCACATCAGAAATGCCATTATTGATAAGAATGCCCGGATTGGGGATGGGTGCCGTATTCTCAATGAAAAAAAATTGGATCACTGGGATGATGAGCACTATCATATTCGGGACGGTATCGTCGTGGTTCCCAAAAATTCATTTTTACCTCCGGGGACGGTCATATGATGGTCCGCGGTTTTCTCCTGATCTTCTTATTAGTAGGACCGAGTGCTTTTACCCAAACCCAGTGGACAATCCTGGATTATTCCAAAATAAATATTTTAGATGAGGATACCCGTTTTTCCCAGGTCTTGGATTTTTCTGCCTTGGACTATCCCAGGTTAAATGCGGCGATTTTTTTAGCCACCAATGAGATCCGTAAGTCTCAAGGAAGAGCTGAGTTAAAACATTCTGTGGAACTGGAAAGATCTGCATGGAATTTTGCACGGCGCATGGCAGAAAAAAGTTTTTTTTCCCATGAGGATCCCACAGACACAGGTCGAAAAACCCTGGAGCAGAGGGGAAAAAGAGCGGGGATTCTCAACCCCAGGATGGCGGAAAATATCGCCACGACCTTTGGTGTTAAATACCACTCGGGAGATCCGGTATATTCATTACAAGGGGGAGCCGGTGGATACAGCCTCTTTCCCTTTGGAGAACCCATCCCTCCCCACACCTATCGTTCCCTAGCTCGGGCCTTGCTGGAACAATGGATGAATTCCCCCGGTCATCGGTCCAATATATTATCTCCCTAT
The DNA here is from genome assembly GCA_964624355.1 of uncultured Spirochaetales bacterium. Classification (GTDB taxonomy): domain Bacteria; phylum Spirochaetota; class Spirochaetia; order JABEVK01; family JABEVK01; genus CAZUXL01. The sequence goes on along the minus strand of CAZUXL010000016.1, from coordinate 33,856 downwards.
GCCTTGGAAATGGGAACCGGTGCTTATTTTTATCGGGACTCCCAGGATCTGAATGGAATGCCTATGTTTGCCTGTGTACAAAATTTTCAATGGTATGAACCCATTAAGACCACCATGGCTCTGGATCCTGATCCCTTTTGATTCAAGTCCACCTAAACCACTAGCTTTATCGGCGTATTTGCTTTAAATTTCCCCTATGAATATAGCTATCCTGGGAGGCACCGGAAGAACGGGCCGCCTGATTATAAAAGATCTTCTCGCCAAAGGTCATAAAGTCAAATGCTTAGCCCGGGACCCGGATAAAATTGCCCCCGCTTTCGGATTGGAATTTGTCAAAGGACAAGCTTGGGAGGGGGGTAAAATCATGCTCACCCTCACAGGGTGTGATGCGGTGGTCATGGCCTTGGGTTCTGTAAAGGGAAGCCCGGGGGATTTGTGCTCAGCGGCCACAGCTTTGGTTTTATCCGCCATGGTAAAATTAGGAATAAAAAGGATTGTGGCCATAACCTCCCTGGGAGTGGGGCCGAGTTGGAATCAGATACCGCCCTGGGTTAAATTATTTTTTAAACTTTTTTTCATGAAACAGATAAAAGATAAAGCGAAGCAAGAGGAGTTACTCACTGCTTCCAATACCCTTTGGACTGTTTTGAGACCCAGTGGATTGGTGGATGTTCCCGTTCCAGGGGCATTGAAGACCGGGACGGATAACCAGACGCCAGCAGCTCGGGTCAGCCGCCAAACGGTGGCAGAAGTAACAGCCCGGGTCCTCACCGAAAACGAATGGATTCACAAGGCAGTGTATTTAACCACATGAAACACCACGAAATCATAGAAACAAAAATTTTATCCAGAACCTCCTTGGGAGAGGATAGTTTTTTAGTGACCCTGGAAAAGAAAACGCATTTCACCCCCGGACAGGTTCTAGGGGTTACGGGGGATTTGAAGGATCCCCTCAGGTATTACAGCATTTGTTCCAGCTCCTTGGCTGCCGAATGGGAAATTCTATTTAAACTCGTCCCTGAGGGGAAAGTGACTAATTTTTTAGCTCGCTCGCCTGTGGGCTCAACGGTTTACGTTTCCCATCCCCAGGGAACGTTTATCCAGCGTCCCGGTCCTGGTATATGGATAGCCGGCGGGACCGGAGTGGCACCATTTCTTTCCATGGTGAGAACTGGAATTAGACACCCTCTGATTCAAGGGGGACGCACCTTGGAATCCCTGTATTTCCATGAGTATTTCCAGGAAAAACTAGGAAAAGACTATCATCCCTGTTGCAGCACCCAAGCAGCCCCCGGGGTTCCTAAAATCCGGCTTATGGATTTTTTAAAAACCCTGGAATGGAAGACTGAAGAGAACCATTATCTTTGCGGTTCTGCGACCATGGTGGTGGAGGTTCGGGATTTACTTATTTCCCGAGGTGTCCCCTACGAACAAATCTATTCGGAGATATACTTTTAATTCATGAAAATTAACCTTTTTGGAAAAACCCTTTCCCAGTTGGAAGCCTTCGTTACTGAAAAAGGCTGGCCACGATTTACCGCCCGACAGTTAGCCCAGTGGATGTACAAAAAACAGGCCACCAACTTTGAAATGATGACCAACATCCCCAAGGCCGTGCGTCAGATTTTGGAGGAGGAATGTGAAATAACCCTCACTCCACCAACCAAGGTCGACGCCAGTGTGGACGGCACAAAAAAGTACCTCTTTCCCGTGGGGCCTCGGTTTGTAGAAGCCGCCTATCTTCCCGATCGCGAGAGAAAAACCCTCTGTGTGAGCTCCCAAGTGGGCTGCAAGATGGGCTGCCTTTTTTGTATGACCGGGAAGCAAGGCTTTCAGGCTAACCTTACTTCGGGAGAAATATTAAATCAGATCAGAAGCCTTCCTGAGGGACAGGAATTAACCAATTTGGTTTACATGGGCATGGGTGAACCCCTGGATAATCTGGAAAATGTTTTGGATTCCCTGGAGGTGCTTACTTCAGACTGGGGCTGGGGGTGGAGTTCACAACGAATAACCCTTTCCTCCGTGGGACTTATGCCCAGTCTGCAGGAGTTTATAAAAAGGTCCAAGGTGCGTTTTGCCCTGTCCCTCCATACTCCTTTTGAGGACGAACGCCGGGCCCTCATGCCTGTGCAAATGGTATATCCTTTAACCGAAGTACTGGATTTCTTGCGAACGATTCAAGATGACCACCGGCGTCTTTCCATAGAATACATTTGTTTTGAAGGAATAAATGATACCCCCCGCCACGGTAAAGAATTGGTGAAAATTCTCCACGGACTAAAAACCAGGGTCAATCTGATTCATTTTCACCCCATTCCCGGGTCTCCTCTCAAAGGTTCTTCTGTGGCCGCCATGGAAGCCTTTCGGGACCAGCTGAATGAAAAAGGTTTGACCGCCACTATCCGCCGCTCCCGGGGAGAGGATATTTATGCAGCCTGCGGACTTCTTTCTACAAAAGCTTTAGGAAAGAAGACCCAAGAGGATCATGAGTAATGGCTCTAAAAATTGCCTCTAAAATTTCGGGGGAGGGAGAGCCCTTAGTCGTTCTTCATGGGCTCTTCGGTTCTGGAGACAATTGGGGGAGTTTTTCCCGTAAATGGAGCCAAAACTATAAAGTGTTCCTTCTTGACCTTCCCAATCATGGAGAATCGGGTACTTTGGAAGATTTTACCTTTCCCCGGATCGTCCAAGAATTGGAAACCTGGAGAGAATCAGAAATCCAGGGGCCAGTCACGCTACTCGGGCATTCCTTGGGAGGGAAAGTCGTGATGGAATGGGCACTAGCCTATCCGGACTCGGTGAGTACCCTGGTGGTGGCGGATATGACCCCCCGGGCCTACGACAATCACCTGGATAAAATTATTCAGTTATTATTGGAAACCGATCTAGGTACTTTTTCTAACCGGATAGAGGTGAGGAAATTCTGGGAAAATAAACTCGGCGACCCCATCTTAGCCGCATTTTTAGCGAAAAATGTGGGAGACGAGGGGGGCTTTCTATCCTGGAAACTTAGGCGTGAGCAAATCTGGAATCACCGAAAGGATCTCTGGGCTGCCTTGGATTCAGGGCGTGTTTTTACCGGTCCCACCCTCTTTGTGGGGGGAGCCGAGTCCCCCTACATCCAAGAGCAGGATCACCGACTCATAGGCGAATTTTTCCCTCAGGCGGAAATACGCCTGGTTCCCAAAGCGGGACATTGGGTTCAAGCCGATAATCCCCTGGGATTCCTGGAAGCCCTCGAGGACTACATCAGTCTTTAAGTAATCGGAAATCCTGAAGAAGAATTTCACTATGGGGAAAATCCACCAGGCCTCGCGAAAGGACCTCTCTTGCACCCTGAAGGTCCCGGTTGTTCATGAGGTCCACAAATTGATTGTGAATGTCTACTGTCATATTGTAAATGATGGTTTTTTCTAATTGGGCAACCTGGGATCGCGCTCTTAAACTTTCCGGAAGCTGGCTAATAAAGGAGCGGGCATCCTTATATTTTTTTGAGTTTACCAGTTTTGATGCCTCTTGGAGAGAAAAGGGTTCCAAAATTTCCTCCTGGCGATTTGAGGTCAGGGATTTATCCCCATACACCCAAATTCGTAATTCTTCCCATCCCCCCAGGGTATAAATATATTTAGCCTCTCCCAGTTCTAAGTTTGCCTTCCAGGAAAAATACAGTGTTCCTAATGCATCTTTTTCTTTTTCGACCACAAGCCGAGCCTGAAGCCAGGACTCTTCATTAAAATATTGAACCAGAAGATTATTTGCCAAGTCCCTATGAAGTAGGGAAAGTAGGGGGTCTGGGCCAAAAGTTTGTTTCATGCGGGCAATCTCTTCCAATCCCAAGGTGAAATCCTTCCTTTGATTTCTATGGGCGCTGAGATTTTTAAAATTCTGGAGTAAAAAAGTGCGGGACTCGGGGGTTTGTTCCAAAGCCCATCGATCCCAGGCCCAACCCATGGGGTTAAAGGGATCGTTTTTTTGTTGTGCTTCTGCAATGAGGTTTTGAATTAATAAACCTAAAAGTCCTCTAAAATCCAAAGTGTTTCGAGTGGTATATTTACCTGGGGGCACATAGGAAAATCCGGTGATCTTTCCAAATTGGTCCACAAAATCTCTTTTCAATCCCGGGTCAAAACCCAGGGCTGTGGTAGTTTCCACGTCTATTTTTTTTCCAGGGGTGTCCAGGACGCAAAAAACATGGTCCCTGGTTCCCACGTAGGCGATCTCTAACTCCAGATAGGAACCTAAAATTCCATAAAGCAGAGATGATGAAACGCAGTTGAAGTCACCCCGGTCCAGCAAAGTGGATAATCGGGTTTGGGTGGTTTGATAACGTTTCAGGACACCTTTTTCATGTAGGATCTGGAGAAGGTTATCTCCCTTAGCGTCAGGGGTGGAAAGTCCCTCCAATTCCGGTTTTATTCCTTCCCAGATTTTTTGAATTTTAGAGAGGTAATAATTTATCTCCGATGAGGGGATATTCTCCAAGCTTAGGGCAATCAAAGTTGCCTGGGAAGCATCTAGGGGACCTGCTGGTAGGGACTGAATCAACTCTGAAGGACTCCACCGAAGATCCACAGCAACCAAGGGAAATCCGAAATAAAGCAGGAAGAGGAACAAAAAAAATTTCATAGTTCTAATTTACTGGAAAAATCGGTCTTGGGAAATCATAATGATCCTATGAACTGGATAGAAATCTTAGGTACTTTTGCAAGCGTATTGGTAGCCCTGTCTTTAACCATTAAAAATATCAAGGGACTTAGGATTCTGAACACCTTCGGCGCCATGGTCTTTTCAGTCTATGGCTTACTCATTGGTTCCTGGCCGGTGTTTGGGCTCAATACCTTTATTATTCTTATAAATCTTTACTACCTCTGGGTCATGGGGGGAGAAACCTCCCATTTTCAAACAATAAAAATAACCAGGGATTCGGATTTAATGGCCAGGTTTTTAGATTTCTACAAAAAGGATATAAAAACTTTCAATCCGGATTTTCAGCTTCCCAAGGAGGGTAACTTCCTGGGTGCTTTTATCCTGAGGGAGGCTCTTCCCATCGGTCTGATTCTCTTGGAGAAAAATTCTTCGGGAGAATGGGAGATTATTCTGGACTATGCGACGCCCGCATTTCGTGACCTAAAAAATGCCCGCTATTTCTTTTCCCAGGGTTACAAAATCCTCTTCCCCGAAGGTATTGAGTCCCTGTACACTTTTTCCCGAGTAAAAAATCATGAGAAATACCTCAGAAAGCTAGGTTTTAACCCTGTGGACCAGGTGGGAACTTTGATTAAATTTAAAATTCCCCTTGATTCTCGGGTTTAATATTTTGAAATAACCGGGGGAGAGATTCCGAATCCCGGTCTAAACTCTCGTGAAAACTACTAATAATCTCCCAAAAAAAGCCGATGTTCATAGAGAAGGAGTCGGTACATGCAGGAACTAAACAACCGGATCGAAGAACTGGAAGAAATTCTCCAACAGGAGATCGAATCTGTCATGCTCTTTCAAAAACAAGAAAATTTGGTGAAAGCCTGCCTCAGTAGCCGAGACTGGCCTGGTCTGGAACAAAATTTAAAACAGGTTCAAATCCGGGCGGGGGAGCTTGAAGCCCTGGAATCCCTTCGTTTAAGAGTATGGACCGAATTAAAATCCTTAATTGGGGACAATGAGGCTACAGATTTTTATCAAGTGGTTTCTTCCCTCCCACAGGCATCCCGCAGAACACTTACGGACCTCCGGGGAAAACTGAAAGTGGCTGTGGTGGGATTGAAAGGCCTGACCTCAGGTTTAGAAAATTATGTGGAAGTTACTTCCAGTTTGATTCAAGGGGCCATTCAAGAAGCCCGTCCCAGCCTGAGGGGAAAGATTTATTCCCACAAGGGACAAATCAAACAGACCGGAACAGCCAGCCTGGTGCTGGACCGGCAATTTTAGGAGAATTATCATGCCATCTACCTTTGCTGGAATTGAAATGGGTAAAAGAAGTCTTATTGCCCATACCCAGGGTATCACCACCATTGGACATAATATTTCCAATGCCTCCACTGAGGGGTTTTCCCGTCAAAGGATAGAGCTCAAAGCTTTTGATCCCCTTTATGAACCCCAATTGAATAGAGAAGAACGTCCTGGGCAGATGGGTACAGGGGTGGAAACCGCTTCCATCACCCGGGTTCGGGACATGCTTTTGGAAGATAAAATCGTGAGTTCTGCGGGGCGTGAAGGCTATTGGGAAACCAGGGATAAATATCTTCTCATGTTGGAACAGGTTTACAACGAACCCAGTGACACTTCCGTGCGGTCCCGGTTGGATAAATTTTGGGAGGGATGGCAAGAACTATCCCAGCATCCTGAACAAACCGCCACCCGCAATTCCGTTCTTCAGAGGGGTGAATCCTTGGTGGACTCCATCCACAGCCGGTTCAAAGACCTCTCGACCATGGGAATGATGGTCAATGATGACGTGGCGGTGACCGTGGGAGAAATAAATACCTACGTCCGGGATATCGCGGCCATCAATGTTCAAATTGAAAAAGTCAAAGCCATGAAGGACAACCCCAACGATCTTTACGACCGTCGGGATCTTTTGGTGAATAAATTATCCACCCTCATTCCCATCACCACCGATACCAGGGACCCCGATGAGTACCAGGTCTTTACCAACGGGGGCATCCATTTGGTACAAGGGAAGGTGGCCTCGCCCTTGGATTTAAGAAGTAATCCGGAAAATGAAGGATACTGGGACATTATCCGCCCGGATACCAAGGAAAATTATCCCATCTCCGGGGGTAAATTGGGCTCCCTCCTGACCCTTCGGGACCAGGATATTAAATCCGAAGTTCAAAAACTGGACACCCTGAGCGTTAATTTTATTGACTTGGTCAACGAAGTCCATAAAACAGCCTATGGACAGGATGGGGAAAACGGCCGTGCATTTTTTGTGGAATATCCCAAGGTTCTCAACGCCGATGGTTCCTACGATCGAAATGGGGACGGGGAGTTGGATACCAGTTTGATTTTTCGGGTCAATGGCCAGCATAAACTTAATCCTGAGCAGCAGATTGGTTTAGCCGGGACCATGACTTTTCCGGGTCCCGAGGGGGATCAGAGAATTAACTATTTCCCCACAGACACAGTGAAGGATATTATCAGCCGGATCAATAATTCCGGTGCTGAAGTGGCTGCTTCCTTAAATCGAGAAGGGGTCTTGACCCTGAAAGGCACCACTGTGGCTCAAAAAGAAAATCAGGATTTTGCGCTTCGAGGTTTGGAAGACAGCGGTCAATTTTTAGTGGGATACTCAGGAGTTTTGGCTCAGTCCGGTCCTGAGGGGGCCTTTCGTTGGACCGATCCCCAGGCTGTGGCGACTTTAGCCGGTGGTTTGGTAGAGGGCAATTTTGCCGTGGCTCCATTAGCCCACGCCTCATCTTGGATAGGTGTGAATACAGCCTTGAAAGCCGATCCCACGAGGATTGCCGCTGGATTGGGCACGGCCGGGAATCCTGCGGACTTGGGGGATGGTTCCGCTGCTTTGGCCATAGCCTCCATTCGAAATACCCAGATCATGGTGGGGCGGTCAAAAACCTTTGACGACTATTTTGCCGACTCTGTGGCTGATATCGGTCTAAAAGGTGAAACCAGTTCTATCACCCTGAAAACCGTACAAACCGATATGAAAGAGCTTCGAGATTTACGGGATTCCATTTCAGGAGTGAACCTGGATGAGGAGTTTGCCAATCTCATTAAGTTCCAGCACGGTTTTAACGCCACGGCGAAATTTATCAGCGAAGTCAACACCATGCTAGATACGATTATTAACAGGATGGGAGTCTAATCATGCAAAGAGTAAGCACCAATCGTGGAAACGATGATATGCAGTATTATCTCCGTCAAAAAGAAGTCCAATTAAACCGGGCCGAAAACGCCATGGGGAACCAGCAGAGGATACAAAACCTCCGGGACGATCCCGTGGGGGCAGCCCATTCCACCCGATACCAGAGCTATCTTTCCCGGTTGGAGCAGTTCCGGGAGAACGTAGACAATTCCCAGTCTCAAATGCGGATTGCCGAAGGATTCATGCAGGAAGCCAACAATGTTCTCCAGCGGGTATCCGAGCTTTCCATTCAGGGGGCCAACGGTACCTACGCCAAGGACGATCTCCAGAAAATGGGTGTGGAGGTGAACGAGCTGCTCAATGAGCTGATTCAATTGGCCAACGCTAAAAGTGCCGATGGGGTGAGTGTTTTTGCCGGGACGAGGATTGATGTTCCCGCTTTTAGATCTCAAACAGGACGCGTTCCAGGGGCCGACGGGGCGGTTATCACCGGGGTGGAATACATCGGATCCATTGGTACCAATCAGGCGGAAATCTCCGAAAATGCCTTTATGACCCCGCAATTTGCAGGAAACAAGGTTTTCTGGGCAGAAAACCAATCCATATTTTCCCCCGTAGATGCCCAAAACTTTCAGGTTCAAGCCGACAGTTCCATTCTTATTGATGGAAAAGAAATAGCCTTAAAAACCGGGGACACGGTTCATGGAGTCATTTCTCGGATCAACAGCGCCGATTTGGCTGTCAAAGCCAGGTTGGATCCGGTGACCAATGGCCTTATCATGGAAACGACCATGCCCCATCAGCTTTGGATACAAGAAGGTCCGGGGGGATCTGTTTTAAAAGACTTGGGAGTTCTGAGCGGAGATCAATCCCGGCCTCCCCATAACCTCAGCCCCGATGCCCGGCGTTTTGGCGGGAGTATGTTCGATGTGGTTATAAATTTGAGAGATGCCATGCTCACGGGGGACCAAGAAGCCTTGGGCGGCCGGTCGCTTCTGGGGGTTCGTCAGGCTCAGAACAACCTATTAACCAACATCGCGGACTTAGGTGCCAAAGATAGCCGTTTGGATCTCACGGGTAAAACTCTGGACTACGAAAACGAACAAGTAACAGGTAACAATGCGAAAATCCTGGATTTGGATGTGACCCAAGGAATTACGGAATTAAAAATGCTGGAGTACACCCATAAAGCTGCTCTCGGGGCCGCAGGAAAAGTATTAAAACCTGGTTTAATAGAATTTTTGAGGTAATAAATGATTAAAATACAAACCAAAGCCTATGGCCTTCAGGAAATCGAAGAAAAGCAGATCATCACCATTCCCCAGGGAATCTTTGGTTTTGAAAACCTACGGAAATACGCCTTGATAGACGCTCACCAGAAGCCTTTTTTTTGGCTCCAGTCCTTGGAGGATCCTGAGGTCGCTTTTATTCTCATCAAGCCCAATGTCTTCAGGGAAAAATATGATCCCGGCATTGATCTCACCGAATTGGCAGATTTGGAAGTCTCAACAAAGGAAGACCTGATCACTTTTGCCATAGTTACAGTTCCCCAAAATGGAACTTTTATAACCGCCAACTTACAAGGTCCCATTCTCGTTAACCGGCATACGCGGGTAGGTCGTCAGTGTATTTCTCCCCGAGATGAGTACCGTACCAGACATAATATTCTGGAAGAGATGGCGGCCATGAAAAAGGAGCAGCCATGCTGATCCTCTCCAGAAAAAAAGATGAAAAAGTGATGATTGGCGATCAAGTGGAAATAACCATACTTGAGATCCGGGGAGATCAGGTTAAGTTGGGTATTAATGCGCCTAAGGATGTAAAAGTTTTTAGACTGGAAGTTTTCGATGAAATCTTAAAACAGAATAAGGCGGCTGCTCAGGGGCCTGTTATTCTACCAACTTTGGAATCCGGGGAGTGATTCCCAAGTCTTCCTCCCCGAAACGATGGTAATAAGGCCCCTCACCGGGTCCTATAAACGCCTTCTTCAAGATCATTTCTTTCCCTAAAATTGCCATCCCCGGAAGCCAGTTTTTCAAGACCTTAAAATCCCAAGACGGTGATAATAATTCTGATAGAAAAAGTGATTGGGGATTGGGGCCGCAAAGAAGTAGCTTCGTGTCCTTATAAAGTGAGTAAAAATCCTCTGGACTAATATCTAAAAAATCCGAAACTCCCTGGCCATTTGAATAAATTCGTGAATAAATTCTTTTTTTCCGGGCATCCATCACCCCAGCTAACTGACGGGAGGAAGATTCTAAGGTCTTTCCCATGGCGTCGAGATTTTTAATTCCCACTAAAGGGATGCCCAAGGATTCCCCCAGACCTTTGGCCAGAGATAAACCAATTCGTAAACCGGTAAAGGAACCTGGACCCATGGTACACACAATCCCTTGGAGATCCTGAAGGGTTGTTTTAGCTTTAACTAATACTTCCTGGATCCGCAGGGCTAATAGTGAGGCATGATTTTTATCATTTTCTTCCACTAAAGAATAAAGTGCAGCATCCCTGGAGACCCCCACCATCAGTATTTCCGTGGAGGTATCTAAAAGCAGAAGGTTCATATCTCTAATCCTTTAATTTCCATTTTACGGCCTTCACCTTCGATTTGAAGATCGATAATTATCGTTTCCGGCGGTAAGATCTCCTGTATCCGTTCACCCCATTCAATTAAACATACGGAGGTCTGTGAAAAATACTCCTCTCCACCCATGGCCTCAAATTCATCCAGTCCCCCGAGTCGATAGAGATCCATATGATTCAATGAGACCTCAGAAGGGTACTCGTTAACCAAAGTATAGGTAGGACTGGTGATAGATTCCGTGATACCCATTCCCTGGGCTATAGCCTTAGCCAGGGTGGTTTTACCCGCGCCCAGAGGACCCTTCAACCATACAATGGAACCGGGTTTTAACAATTTCCCTATTTTTTTGCCCCAGGAATGGGTGGCCCCGGTGTTTTTTAAAAATACACAGATCAGAGAAGGCAACCCTTTTTATCGAGAACTTGAATATGTTCTTTCAAAGTTTTTAACAGAGGGATGAGGGGGTAGTCGATCTGGTCCAAAATATTAACCCGGATATCCTTATGGCCTGTGGGAGCCATTTCTACAATAAACTCAATTCGTTTTTGCAGTTCCTTCCCATCCATCGTCGCAAACACAGCGTTAGCTGTAAATTCGTTTCGATAATGCAAAGGAATATCCTTTTTCACAATGTCCGCCAGATCTTTGAATGTCATGGATGAATTCTAGGAAAAAAATGCCAAAGGGTCAAGGGTTAAACAGGTCACGGCAACCTTTCCAAAAGGGGTGCAATCTCATATTCCAATAGATCACCTACCAAGATATAGTCCTTTCTTTCCATGGCGTCCGTAATATCCTTCATAAAAGGATTCATGGCCGTGAGGATTTCCACGGAACCCGAGACGGTTTGAAAAAAATCCAAACGAAAGCGCCGGCACATCTCCAGAAAATACGCCGTGGATTCCAGATTATTTATCAGTATGAGGACCGTATCCAAAGCCGCCTTATCTTTATTGGTGGAAAGTTGTACCGAGACTTCCTTCAGCCTTAAAGTGATAGTTCCACGGAGTTCCTTCATTTGAGACCAAAAGAGTTCAGGTTCCCCCAATCCTCGGGCTATGGAATCCATTTCCAAAAGAAAAGTTTGTATTAAATCGGGAAGAGGTGCAAAAATTTCTGGATTTTTTTGATGTCTGAAGTTTTCACAGCACTGGTCAATTTTTTGAGTGAAATAATAAAAACCCTTGTGAAAACTCAAGCCCACTACGGAATCCAAGGCCTGGTAAAGAGAATTGTATTCTTGGCTTAATTCTTCCAAAACAGGAATATTCCCTTCTAAAATAGCATGTCTTAATAAAACAAAGAAATCTGCGGTAAGTTGAAGGTTCTGATATTCTTCTTCAATGGCGGGAATGCTGGTTATTTCTAAAGTTCCAATAGTATCCAGTTTAAGATGGTTCAATTCCCTGCTTGAGTGTTGGCCATCCACGGTCCAAGATTTCAAGACTTGGTTTTGCTCTGCCAGGAAGATGGATAAATTATCCATTATTTCCCCGAGAGAAGATTCGCTTCCCAATTGGAAGTCTAGATTGTTACCGTTATATATTATTTTCATACGTACCTAATGTTAATTCCCGTCATTTTGTCGGGTGAAGTTATCGATATTGTCGAAGGATTTCTGCATGGAGTTTAAAGAACTTTCCATATTTCCGTACTTTCTTTTTAAATCTTGTTCATATTGGGTGAGATACACATTGTAATCTCGAATTTTTTTATCGGTCTGGGAAATTTGACCGTCGATAGTGGATATTTTTCCGGTAATTAACCCCGCTAATTGGGTATAGGGACGAATGTATTCGTCTAAAGAATAACCCACACCCCGGTCGACAACCATATCTCCCGTGGTATCCCGTCCAAAAAGTTTTTTTACCGAATCGAAGTTTTCTTTTAAGCTTTGGTCCAGCTTTCCCTCATTTATTTCTAAATATCCCCGGAGTCTGGAATTATCCGGTCGCGATCCCACACCCCCTGAGGCATTGGTGGAAATTCCTATTTGGGATAATAGATTAATACCCGACCCGTCATCGGTGGGGTAGGCATCCATAAATATTCGTTGAAAGGCCGACTTCATTTGATTTAGGGTAATTTCACCTTGGAATTTACCCAGGTCTTTTAGAGCTTGTTTTTTTTGTTCCGCAAGTTTGGGATCACTCAGATAGGATTCTTCAATAACCGCAGGATTATTGGTCGTATAGACCAATAGATCTGTAAGAAATTGATTATAGTTCCCAACCAGGTTGATGATGGAATTTTTGACTGTTTCTAAATCTGGTTCCACCGTGGCGGTTACAGGCTTTTCACTGGTACCTTCAATATTAAAGGTAACTCCGGGAACTAAATCCTCTAATTTATTGGTGGACCTTTGTATTTTTATTCCATCCATCTCCAACAGGGCATCTTGAGCTCGGCTCAGGGGATTAAGAGGCTTATACTCTCCGGTTTCCAGAGGATTTCTGATGACAATATGGGATATTTCCATACTCCGTTGAGAATTTTTATTTTGCAGTTCCAGTCCGGTGGACTCGCTTAAGAGTGAACCCAGGGGAATGGAAACTTTTTGTACCCCTTCCCTGTCAGACAACTCTGGAAGGACCATACCTCCGGTGGAGTTTTGAAGACGGAAAAATGAAAAATCCGTAATTTCTTTTGGGGCCACGGCGGGGGGGGCTTGGGGGAGGGGAGCTTCCAGAGGATCGTTGAGCAAGACAACCCCCTGAAAATCCACTTGACCGGAATCGGGTAATTTTAATCCAGGAGGTGGTGGGGGAACCGGTGGTTGATCCAATCGGGTGATAGTTACATCCGCTTCTAACACCATTCCTGGTTTAATTTTAAAAGGTGAATCAAATGTTAGGGTTTTACTCGTAGCGGGTTCTAACTTTAATGGATCTGTTTGAATTACCTTCTGCGCCGCTTCGTTGGGACCCAGGACCCCGAGAGTGTTCATAAGTTCTGTAGCCGCTTGATTAAAATGAAGGGTGTTCTTGGCTCCCACTGGCACCGCTTGGATGAGGAGAACTTGGGACTGAGTGGTATTTTTAATAATTGAGGCTTTCAATAAACCTTCAGGTCTTTGATTAATAGCCTCTGCAAAGGCGTTAAGCTTACCGCCCCTGAAATTAAGGGGTATCGTTTTGTCCCCCAGGGTAAACTCAAAAGTTCCCGGAGGAACTTGAAAATCTAGGGGCAATTCCTTGGATAAAAATCTGTCGGCGGAGGCCATTTGAAGAATCTTGAGATTCCAACTTCCATTTTGGGATTGACGGCTGGCAGTAACCGAAAGCGCACTGGGATCCGTAGTGGAGCCTAATTTATTCAGAAAGGGATTGTCGAAGCCATATAATAGTCGAGCCGATTCCCGAATTGTTCCTAGCTTTCTATTTATGGTCTGCCAGGTGGTCTTTCTTTCGTTCAGCTCTGTCTTGGTACTCTCAAAAGTTTGTAACTTCCTCTTCTCCACTTTCATGAGGTTTTCAATGAGTTGAGGTGTATTGTACTTGCTGGAAACTCCTGGGATACTTATATCTGACATAGGCTTGCCTCCATATTGCCCTGTCTAAATTTTTTCGTCAATCAGTAGCCCAACTGTCTCCTTAATTCTCAAATGCAACTGTTGTAATTCATCCGGTGGTAATACTTTAATTAATTCACCAGTTTCTGAATTAAGTACTCTCACAATAACCTGGCCAGATTCTTGATTTACCTGAAAATCTAGGCGGCGATTAAAGGCATTACCCACTTTCTGAAGATCTTCCACGATTTTTTGAATATCTGCGTGAAGAACCTTCAATTGTTCTACAGGAGCTTTTACCTCAGTATTTGGTGAGACGGGTAGGTTATGGGTTACACGGTGGTCTTGAACAGGGTGATCGATGGTTTTAGAGTAAGCATTAGTCAAAACAGATCCCGCTAACTGATTGTGTATTTCGGTCGACATGGAATCCTCCAATAAAAGAATAAAAGGGGGACGCGGCCCCTTCACTCTCAAGGTTCGTCAAAAGAAGACGTCCAGATCTCTCTTTAAGAACCAGAAAAATTAGCCTAGAAGCTGCATGACCCCGTTGGAACGGACATTAGCCTGAGCAAGCATGGCGTTGGATGCCTGACCGAGGATTTGGTTTTTAGTATAGTCCACCATTTCCTGAGCCATATCCACATCACGAATCCGAGATTCGGAAGCAGTCATGTTTTCAGAAGCTATTGCCACTCCCTTGGAAGCCATTTCAAAGCGGTTTTGGTAAGCACCCAGATCGGCTCTTTGCTTTGACACTTTCTGTAAAGCGGAGTCCACCCGAAGGATGGCCTGGTTTGCTTTATCAGGAGTTGCTATGCTGAACCCGTCGTCTTGTCCACCGGCAACACTTTGTAGCCCTAGAGAAGCAGCGGTCATCGTACCAATAAAGATTTTTTCATTCTGATCAGCATTCGCACCGACTTGAAGAACGAGTCCTTCAGCACCGGCAGAATCTCGGGAGAATTTACCCGTAAGCATTTTCATTGTGTTGAATTCCGCATGGGAAGAAACCCTATTGATTTCGTCCACTAATTGGGAAACTTCCACCTGAATCTGCATCCGGTCTTCACTGGTATAAATACCGTTGGAGGATTGGACAGCCAGTTCCCGCAAACGATGCAGAATATCTTGGGATTCGCTAAGGTAACCTTCGGTGGTCTGGATGAAGGAAACCCCATTCTGTATATTGCGCTCAGCCTGATTTAGGCCGCGGATCTGACTTCGCATCTTTTCAGATACGGCCAACCCTGAAGCATCATCAGCAGCTTTGTTAATCCTCAGACCTGAGCTCAATTTTTCCATGTTATTGGTAAGATTGGCCTGGTTTATACCTGACGATCTATTAGCGTTGATGGCGCTCATATTGTGATTAATAATCATTTGAACCCTCCTGGTTAGAAATAAGGGCATCCTTTGCCCTTACCTTGTCTGCTGCAAGGAAAATTGGGGGAGTCCGCGTCCCACACCCAATCTTGTCCCTTACGAACAAGGAGATAGACCACCAGGCTCAGAGCCGGAGATCCATCTCCTTGCCGAGCAAACACAGGAAGGTAAATTTCAAAGAGCGGTTTAGGAAAAAAACCAGCTATGAAGGCAAAAACGCCTCCATAGCATAGTTTAAACCCTTATCCCAAAAGTTGCAAGACGGACTGAGACCTGGTGTTAGCCTGAGCCAGCATGGCGTTTCCGGACTGGGTGAGGATTTGGTTCTTAGTGTAGTCGACCATTTCCTTTGCCATGTCCACGTCCCGAATGCGGCTTTCAGAAGCCTGCAGGTTTTCAGCACCGATATCCAGACCCTTGACGGCGTATTCCAGACGATTCTGGTACGCACCAAGGTCGGCCCGCTGCTTGTTGATCTTCATGAGACCGGCATCTACGGTAAGAATTGCTCTGTTGGAATCATCTGGTGTTGCCAAAGAGATAATCTTGCCATCGCCGACACCCTTCAGACCAAGAGAAGAGGCTGTCATCGTTCCGATATAAACCCTTTCCCGCTGATCCACGTTGGCACCGATGTGGAAATACATCGAGGCAGTGACGACATTCGAACCTTCTTCCCGAGCAAACCGGCCTGTGAGCATATTCATGCCGTTGAACTGAGCGTGGGAAGCGACCCGGTCAATTTCATCTACCAATTGGGAGACTTCAACCTGAATCTGCATCCGGTCTTCCTGGGTATAAATACCGTTGGAGGACTGTACGGACAGCTCCCGGAGGCGCTGGAGAATATCCTGGGACTCTTGAAGGTAACCTTCAGAAGTCTGGATGAACGAAATACCGTCGGCGGCATTACGGGAAGCCTGGTTCAAACCGCGAATCTGGCTCCGCATCTTTTCCGACACAGCCAAACCAGAGGCATCATCGCCAGCTTTGGTAATCCGAAGACCAGAAGCGAGTTTTTCCATGTTTTTACCCACGGCCTCGATGGTCACTTTCTGATTCCGCTGAGCGTTGATGGCGCTCATGTTGTGGTTGATAATCATTTTATTCCTCCTTGAATAAATTGATTGGGGATACCCCGGACGATATGTCCGGTTGAAGCCTAAGAAATCCTTTTCCAGGCTTCTTTAAGATTATCGGTAAGTAATATGGAAAAACTTGAAAAACTTGAATATTTCGGAAGAAAGCCCCGGGAACTTGAGGCTGGTAAAAGAGTATTTGTAGGATTTTAATACCAGAGCCAAGAAAATTTGTTATAACTCTTGCAAACATTCCTGATGTGTCCTAGAGATTTTGCCTATAGATCGGAAGTAGGTTGTAACTTTAAAGTTTTGTGAATCTGTTTATTTTAACTTTTCTAGGTAGCTAAGAGCCACGGGATCCTCCGGCTCAAACTCCAGAATTGTCAGAAAAAATCCTCTCGCTTCGTCATTTTTACCCATTTTCATGGAGAGAATTCCCAAGTTGGACATGATTTTAACGTTTTCTGGCTCGGCAACCAAGGCTTTTTCTAAGTGCTTTCTTGACCCTTTAAGATCCCCGAGTTCCATGGAACACACGGCGAGTTCATTCAGCACATCCGGGAGTACTCCGCCCAATTCCAAGGCTTTGGTAAAGGCTTCGGACCCTAAGGCCCAATGTCCGAGTCTTCGGTGAGCCCAGCCTAGGATAAACCAACCGTTCCAAATATCCGGGTGGTGCTTTAAGAATTCAGTGATTTTTTCAATGCCTGTGGATTCGTTACCCAAGAGAATAGCATCATAGGACTCTTTAAAAAGACCGTCCAATTTCTCCTGCTTGGCCCCTTCCGCCAGAGCACGACGGGCCTTATCCCTTTTTTCTTCATCCACACCAATTTCCAGGTACGTTTCAAAGTTCTCCTTAGCCTTGTCCCAGGATCCTTCCTTCATAAAGAAGTATCCCGCATTGAGATAAGCTTCTGGGAGCGGAGGCTCTGACTGTTTTGACAAGGAATAATAAGCCTTGGCATTTTTTTTCATGGATAATGCCGTATCCCAGTCTTCCTTTTCAGCGTAAGCCTCTGCTTGTTTTTCATATAATAGAGCAAGATTGAGGGCTGTTCGAGAGTTTCCTGGTTCCAAACCTTCCATGGCAAGGAAAATCTCTTCAGCCAAAATGTAATCCTGCACATGGGCCCTTTCAATTCCTGCTTGGCTTAATTCCGCTAAAAGAGTTGGTCGGGAACTTAGGGCAAAGTCCCTATAGTACGCAAAATTCTTATGATTTCGGTCGTAAGCCATGATGTTTAGGATTCCGGATAGGATTAGTTCGATACCAAAGTCTTCAGGATTAAAATTATCGTCCATTTCCACAGGAAGTGGGATGGAAGGGTCGAGGCGAAAGTTTCCCATCTCCCGGGCAAAGTGGGAGGGAAGGTTAATATAATTGAGTTTTTTCATGCTGTTCCTGTTTTGGTTGGTGGTATCGTTTTTGCTTGGGCTTGGGATGCCTCCAGCTGTTTTGAAAAGACTTTTAAAAAGTCGTTGATTTTGTGTTTGTATTCCAGAGGAATGGATTCTTCTTTATATTGAATGGCCGCTACAGTAATGTCTTTTCGTTCGGCCACTTCCTCCACACGGACGAATTGACCGGGTATTTCCATGGATTTTGAACTGTCAGGGGTATTTATTCTAAAAATCACACTTTTATTCAATAAAAATTTTGCTATACCGGGGATGAGTACTTTGGCACCTCCAAAACTCAAATCCCTGATAAGACATTTTCTATCGATTCCATCCACCGCGATGACCGTGGAAGTACCCACAAAGCCAATTTTTTTTATAACGGTTTCGTTGATGGGAATGCGCAGTTCCTTTCTTTGCTTGGAGTTCACATGGAGTTCTAAAAACTGACCAAGTATTTCTATCAAATCGTCCGGGGGACGCTGAGTAAAATCCATGGTCATGAAGTAGAGGTCTTGATTATTTGAATTGTAACGATTAAATCCTTTTATTTTTCCATTGATAAAGAAGGTAAGGTTTTCGGTTTTATCCGATCTCTTAAAGGAAAACCTCAAGGCAATCATCCCACTGGAGCTTCTCAACCGCTCCATTTGTTCAGCTTTTATGGAAATAATAATCTTTGCTTGGGTGAATGATGTGGAATGTATTACACAGGGCCATTGTTGACCAAGAATTTTTATAAATATGGCTTCCGTGACAAAATTTAAACTTCTCACCACATCTTTAGTAAAAGTTACATCAATATTGAGAAAATTATCATAATAATTTTGAATTTGCTGACTGGTGACTATAGCCATATTTAGTAATCATTGTATTGAAATCTCATATGATCGTCAACGGAGATTAAAGAACCTGGTCAATACACTGGATCAGTTTGAGAGCCATGGATTCAATTTCCTGCTGTTCACCAGGTCCAATGGAACCTTTAAAATTTCTTTCTTTTTTAAGTTCCTCGGTGATAATGATTCCCGCGAGGATCGATAGTTTTAAGGGATCTGAAACCCCGATGGTGGATTTGATTTCTTCAAGCTTTGATTCATAAAGTTGAATAATTTCGTTTAAATACTCAGGCTCTTCCTCTGTTTTTAAAGAAAAGGACGTTCCTAAAATTCTTATGGGAATAAAGCTCGGCATTAAAAAATGCCTAGAGTTGCTTCTTCCTCTTCCCGATTCGGGGCAGACTGTTGGTCATTTTCAGAGGAGTAAAAATCAGGATCATCGAAAAGTGACCCAGTGGACTGTTCCTCTGAAGCGGAAGTTTCCACAATCTGGGGTTGGTGTTCTTCCACAGGAGACTCAAAAGATAATTCTTCTTTTTCTTCTGGTTCCAAAGACTCTTCATTATTAGAAGTTTCAAACTCCAATTCAGTGGGGGCCTGTGGCAGTGGGTTAGTAGGAGAAGAACTGGATGACTCTAGGCTATCCAGTTCTTCCAACGCATTATTAATTCCTTCTTCTATCTCAGATTGAGAATTTCTAAAGGAATTAATTAAGTTTTCCAGCTCTTGGATTCTGACCTCATAATCAGTCAAACGACTTTTAAGGTATTCATTTTCAGTTTTGAGTCTGGAAATAAGACCTACTGCTTGTTTAACTTTTACTTCAAGGTTTCGAACCTGTTCAAGCTGAATCAACTTATACTCCTAATGCCTTTTTCGCTTGTGCTACCAAAGCAGAGAAGGCCGTGGGGTCTTCAATAGCCATGTTAGACATAACCAAGCGATTAAGGTTAATGTCTGCTTTCTTTAAACCGGAAATGAACCGGGAATAAGTAAGCCCCTCCATCCGTGTTGCGGCGGAGATACGAGAAATCCACAATCTGCGGAAATCTCTTTTTTTGTTACGACGATCCCGGTACGCATACTGGAGTGCTTTTCTCACTGCATCTTTTGCAGTTCTGAATAACAGTCCCCGTCGGCCCCGGAATCCCTTTGCGGCTTTAAGAATAGCGCGTCTGCGATCACTTCTGCGTGTGCCGTCTACGGCTCTTGGCATTGTGTTCTCCTTTTTCCGTTAGGTTTTCAACCGTAAGGTAACAATTTTCTAACTCGGGCGGTATCAGCTTCGCTGAGTATCCCGATTTTTCCCAGAGCACTCTTCCGCTTACTCGACTTTTTAGTCAGAATATGGCGCAGACCCTGTTTTTTGTATTTGACTTTGCCGTTGGCAGTCATGGAGTAGCGTTTTGCAGCGCTTTTCCGAGTTTTCATCTTGGGCATGATCTTCCCCTAAAATTATTTTTTTGCTTTAGGTCCCAATAGCATGGACATAAACCGTCCTTCCATTTTGGGACTGCTCTCTACAATACATATTCCTTCAAGAATTTCCAGTACCTTATCCAGGACCTGTCGACCTCTTTCAGGATGGGCCATTTCACGTCCCCGAAATCGGATAGTTACTTTGACTTTGTCGCCTTCTCCAAGGAATTCTTGGATGTGCTTGGTTTTGAACTCCATATCATGTTTCTCAATTTTTGGCTGCATCCGTACTTCTTTTAACTTTACGATTTGCTGCTTTTTCTTGAGTTCCCGATTTTTCTTTTCTTGTTCAAATCGGTACTTTCCAAAATCAAGAATCTTACATACCGGAGGTGCAGCATTGGGAGCCACTTCGACCAGATCAAGATTGGCTTCCTTTGCTAATTGTAAGGCGTCCTGAAGAGAAACAATTTTCTGCTCCCCATTATCATCAATCAGACGTACTTCCCGTACTCGGATCTTTTCATTGATGCGTAAATCTTTCGTTGTGGACATATCCCTCCAATATTAGCTGAGTTCCGAATGAGTATACTCAGGAGGTTAAAGTAGCACAAGAGGGGGGAGCTGTCCATATGAACATTTATTACTAGAAATATCATCCATGAGTATACTATGGGTGTTAACGAACTAATGAAAACACAATATTTTCTTACACGTCCTTGAACTGTCCCTAGAAATGTGGTATCGGAATCTCTATGAACCTATTTTTACTTTTATCCATACCCCTAGGATTATTGTTTCTTGGAACTTTTTGTTTTCCTCAAATTCAGAAACGGGAGATCTTAAAGTCCCTATTAGGGGGAAGTGTTACCATTATTTTACTGTTTTTTTTGTACTGGCCCTACAGTTCAGGGTTTAGACTTCCCTGGAATCCTGTGGGATTGGGTTTTTATTATTATTTAATGGAACACCTGCTTTTTCTGGGTCCTTTGATCCTAAGCTATTGGTTCATCGAAGCTAAGAGTTCCTTAGTTTCTGATCCGATTTATAGGGCGACACTCTGGTTGGGGGGGGGATTGGCCATGATGGGAATAAGAGATTTCCTTCTTTCTGGGGAAGCTTCCACGGATCTGGAACTCTTTTTTCAACCCCTCGTTCGCTTACTTTTCCTTATTACCTTGCCGTATTTCCTCTCAAAAATGATTGAAAAAAGAGATTTTTGGTTAAATCTCCTGTTCATTGTGGTAATTCCTTTGGGCACAAGCCTTCTTGCGGTGCTAAATTATTACCAATGGGGATGGATTTCTTATGTGTTCCTTTTACCCCTACTAGGTGGCAGTGCCTATTTTATACACCAGCGTTTAACCAGGATGTAAAAAAAGGTTGATTAGTATTCCATAGATTCAACCTATGAAAGGGACTAATCAACCTAAGTTTCTTCGAAAACTGATCCTTAAGGAATTTCTTTTAAAGCGCCATTGGCTTCCCTAACGGTGGCAGGGGTATAGTTTGAATATTGCATTTCCAAGAGGGCTGGCTTGGCAATGGGGTTTTTTGTTACCCCCAGAGAAGAGATAATCTGCCTAATAATCCTGTTTTCCTTCTCTTTATTGGTTCCATTTCTTTGTTTTTCGTTAAATGAGGCCAATAAATCTGATAAGTACGTGGTAGCCGTATCTGAGGCGTTCACTCCCAGGAGTGAAAGTGCGGTGATGACTTCATTTTCATCCATACCGAGATTAATGATTCCTTTCAGCAAAGGGACAGTTTCCGGAGATCTATCCCCAGATTGGATTAATAGCTTCATGGCTAAGGTTCGGATGTTTAGTAGATCCACCTCTTCCAACTTGTTTTTGGCTTTAATTTGCATTCCCATTTCTAAGGTTTTTCTAGCCAAAACAGCTTTGCTTTCCAATGGGGCTTTCGATTCCCCTAAGGCTTCCACGGCTTTTATTTTAATTTTGAGGTCCGGATTTGTGGTTAGAATTTTTGTAAGTGCCTCGGATGGGTCATCTACCATGACCTTGATCGCCCCCTTTGCAATCTCTTTTACTTGAGATCGGGGAGAATACCACCCGAGGGAAGCCAGGAAGACCGGTTCGTAACCCAAGGGACTTCTCATGATTTCCAGGGATTGAACGAGGGAATAGGCCACGATTTCCCCAGAACGAGGATCAGCCCGGTTGGGTTCAAGATTTAAGGCCTCCAGCTGCCGCACTAGGAACGGAAGATATTCCACGGCTCGAATTTTACCCAAGGCTAAGGCTGCTTCACCTTTGAGAAAGGGGTCTTTCGTCTCAGAGTATACCCTGAATATCTCCTCTGCGGCTTCTAAAGCCCTGAGATTGCCCAATTCCTTCACGATCAACTTGGCCAAACTGGTCTTTTGACGAATCTCGTCGGATGTACCCATCTCTATGTTTCGAACACTGAGTTGGCCCAAACTCTCCTGCAGCATGGGTATAAAAGCCCGATCTTTCAATTCCAAAATATTTAGCATCACGGCAAATCGCTGTTCATCGCTGAAACTATTTTTGTAGATTCTTTCCCAAACAGCGTTTTTTTCATCCGCTGAAATGATTGAGACGGTAAAAATAATTAATAGGGGGAGTAGTGAAAGTATTTTTCGCATTATTTATCCTCTTTCCATCACAGTTTTCTTAAAAGCTGTGTATTCTGTTTCTTTAAACTCAATGATTTTACCGCGACGGTCAAGGTAGTTCGTTTTTAAAGGAACCTGAGAGCCATTGTACAAGTACTCCGTTATACGAAGAATTACCATTTCGGAATTTTTACTCTCTTCTTTTAACAGAAGACCGTTGGAATCATAGGTATATGAAGTCAAACCTGTGACCGAGTCATCGGTTTCAACTTCTTTTTTTTCCAACAACTGGCCCTTGGGATCGTAGGTGTGGGTATAGGTTTTGAGAAGTTTGCCGCTCTCGTCTTTTATTTCAATTTTCTGGAGTTTGTCGTCGGTGTACACATAATCGGTGCTGGCTAAAACTATATTGGCCCCATCTTCAGCAATCCATCGTGTAACCCTGTCAAGTTCATCAAATTCATAGGAGTTTACGGATTGAAGGACATTTTTTGCAGAATAGAACTCTTCCAAGGTGATCCGATTTCGTTCGCCCAAGGTTAATACTTTTGAGGATTGAATCTCTCCCGCATTGTTGAAGGAGGTGATTTTCAACTTTTTACCGTCAAAAACCCCGGTTTTGTATTCGGTTAGTACCCCAGACGGGTTAAAGGATTCTTCCTTTTTTAAAAGCCCAGTTTCGTCGTAGGTTGTTTTAACTGACCCTGCGAGAATCCCATCCCCATAATAGCTTTTAACCATCGTGGGAATTAGGGTCAGAATTTGCTTTTCGCTCAGTTGGGGGCCCTGAGGGACCACCGCTGTTGGACTCGTTGCCTGAGGGGTTGAGGCGCAGGAAGAGATTAGTAAGGCCACCAGGCCGGTTTTCCAGAGGTTCATAGTACTTCTCCTTTAAGGTTCCCTATCAAGATAAAATTTGTTAAGGTGAAATGCAAGATATGAAACGGGGGAGCGGTTTGTGGGCAGATTTTTTTTAATAGGCACTTTAATTTTATCCGGATGTAATAATTCCCAAGAGATCCTATTCCTCTCCGATCCCTATGGAGCTGTTGGCTTTCCCTCTTTAGAATCCGAGGTTTCCCAAGTTGCCGCTTCCCAGGGACTTCGAATTCGGTGGGTGGTGATTCCCCCCCAAGCGGAACCCGGTGTGATACTGGATTTGGTTCCCCCGGATTTTCAAGGGAATGGAATCTTTTGCTCGAACTTGTATGAAGACGAGGTTTTTAAAATTTTAGCCCGGGAGGACCGGACTCTCATTTCTTGGGGCTATGGAAAAGCCCTGTTGAAAGGGGATTTAAACCTGGGTTGGGAAGATGAAACAGCATTAAAAAAGGTCACCGAAACCGTAGCCTTGCAAAGCGATCTGTTAAAAACCCAAAAGCCCCTGATTTTTGCCGTGGCCATGGGTTCGGATGAGACGGCTGGCTCGTTGGAATCCGCAATTCGGTCGGTGTGGCCCCCCAACTTAGGGTTCGATAGATTGTGGTTTTATAAATTAGCAAACTTGGAAGACCGAAATGGGGCAATTCAAGCAGCCAATAACTTGGTAGCCCAAAATTTGGACATGGTTTATCTCTCCGCTGGAAAATTAAATGGGGAGTTTTTTCGAATCCTTGTGGGTGGGGGAATAAATATGGTGGTAAAGGATTGGGATGTCACAGGACAGAATCATTCGAGAATTGTTTTTTCTTTGGAGAGAAACTGGCCGGAATTCTGGAAGAAGGGGTTAACCGCATGGAAAGATGGCCAGAAAGGAGAGGTAAATACACCTTTTACCCTCAATTCTCATTTTTCAACGGAAAACTCACCGCTAAAAGCATTTCACATCCGATAATACAAAAAACCTTAAAAGGTTTGACAAAGGCTTTCGGGAGAACATATAATTCAGTTGGCCTTGAACAATGAAACAAAAGGAGTTGACCATGAAACGAGGCAGATTGCTTCTTGGTCTGATTTCACTGTGGTTTATCGCAGTGATGCCGGCTTATGCCGATGAAGCGGCCGAGAGACTGGAATCCATAGTTATTGACACTTTTGACGATCCATCCGAACGGGTCTGGCTCGAAAGTGGACGAGAAAAACGGGAAAAACGGGAATGGGTAGCGGTGGGCAGTAAATTCGCCACTAAGGAAGGGGATGTTCAATTCCCTGTGAAAGCCTTTCCAGAAGTATGGCCTAGTGCTCTCTTTGACAGGAATACTGAAGGACAGACCCTAAGGTCTTTGGGTATTCATGGTAAATTTGATAGAAAGGGTTTCAATTACGTTGAAATCTACCCTGTAAAAGATGATGGGACCGGTAAACTTATTCATGCCCCTTATTCCCTACCAGGAATTGCCAAAATGATTGATATCTGGGTCTGGGGATCCTTATACAATTATACTCTGGAAGTTCATTTAAGGGATTTCCAAGGTATCCCCCATGTTTTGGAAATGGGTAGTCTTTGGTACAAGGGTTGGAAAAATCTGACAGTCAGGGTTCCTTCAGGTATTCGACAGACTCAGAATCAGATTCCCAACTACCAGGGTATGCAGCTTACCAAGTTTGTGGTCAGAACCAATCCGAATGAAAGGGTGGACAATTTCTATGTATACTTTGACAACTTAAAGGTTCTTTCAGATATGCATCTGAATCCCTTTGACGGACGGGAATTAGCTGATCCCGCATTTTTACAAAAGATCTGGAATCCAGAAGGAGCTAACTAATGAAGTTCAAAACAATAGTTCTAATCTGTTTTTTTGTTATGGGAACTTCAGCGTTTGGTCAGGCGGATACAAATGAAAGTACCGCTACAGAAACTGGTGGTCCACAAGCGGAATATATTGGTGTCGATAGTGCCCAACAGGAGCTGGCTGAAATATCTTTGTCCAAATTTGAAGATGATGGATATTGGACAGCGTACATGCCCACTGATGAAGGTCTGATCAGTCTTAGACGCTTTGAAGGAACTCCTTTGGATAAAAGGAAACTGGAAGAAGAGGAAAAGTCTGGAATAGTAGAAGAGGATAGGTACGTTCTCGGTGCGAAGGTAAATCACATCCACCGTGCGGCTACTTATTTTTCAGTTAAACCTTTAAGGCCAATTCCCATTCCTGGGAAAACCAAAATACTGTCTCTATGGATCGTGGGACGAAATGTGAGGCACTCCCTCTACGCCATCGTGAACGATCACTTTGGTAATAGGGCGAAAATCTCCATGGGAGAGCTGAACTTCACAGGGTGGAAGGAGCTTCGTGCTACCATTCCTCCTCATATTCGCCAGCAGGATCCTAGATACAATAATAAAACGGGAATTCAAGTAACCGAGTTCTTGATTGAGACTGATCCGGCAGAAACCTATGGAAATTACTATTTTTACATGGATGATCTTCGGGCTGTGACGGACTTATTCTCAGAGAATAATCGTGATGCCGACGATATGGCCGATTACTGGTAAAAATTAAAGGCCTCTTGCGAGGCCTTTTTTAATTTCATTATATGAACTACGACTATAAGAAGTACCTAAAAAATCTAGACCTTTTTAAGGATCTCGAAGAGGCCGATCTGGAGAAAATCATTCATGAGTGTCATGAATGCAGCTTTCAACCGGGGGAAGTGATTTTTAGGGAAAACGAGCCCTCAGAACGATTTTATATTATTTTAGAGGGGCAGGTTGAAGTTTGGAAAGACTTTGAAACACCCTTCCAGGATATTTTAGCCGTAAAAGGGGAGGGGGCGTCCTTTGGTGAAATGGGTCTTATAGACGAGCTTCCCAGAAGTGCCACTATTAGGGCTGTGACCCCCACCAAAGGTCTCTATCAAGATAAGGAAAGTTTCACAAGAATTATAAAAGAAAATACATCCATTGCTATTTTTATTATGAAATCTGTCTCTAAAATGGTGAGACAAAGCAATGAAACCTTTATTTTTGGCCTGCGTCAAAAAAATCTAAAACTTGAAAAAGCCTACGAAGACTTAAAAAAGGCGCAGCAAGAATTGCTTCGCAATGACCGTCTTTCCACCCTGGGAAAATTTTCTTCCATGATTATTCATGACTTAAGAAACCCCATTTCCATTCTCCGGGGTTATGCCGAAATGATTCAGCTTAATTCCACACAAACCGAAAGAGTAGAATCCTATGCATCTAAAGTGATCGGAGAGGCCGATAGACTCAACCGATTGGCCCAAGAATTGTTGGACTATTCTCGAGGAGATATCAGACTTAATATAGCACCCATTCAGCCCCGGGAATTCTTCACCAGGCTCCAAGAATCCTATGAAAAAGGGTTGAAAGCTCGGAAAATCGAAACCAAGTTTGAGATTGAAATGGAAGAAGCGATTCTATTGGATCAGGATCGAATGATGAGGGTTTTCGGAAATTTGGTAGATAATGCAAGAAAAGCCATGTTTAAGGGCGGAACGCTCACATTGAAGGCCTATATGGAAGGTTCCCATGCGGCGCTGGTTATTGTGGATACCGGTGAAGGTATGACGAAAGACGTGAAAGATAGGATGTTTGATCCTTTTTATTCCTCCTCCTCCCAAGGTGGCACGGGTCTCGGGATGCTGGTTGTGCATAATATCATAGAGGCTCATAAAGGACATTTGGAAGTGGATTCTGAACCTGGCAGGGGAACTGCTATTAAAATCACCCTTCCCATGGATGACAAAGCTTGAAATTCAGCTGTATCGTGGTCTTGTTTTTGGCCTTTTCACCGATGAGCCTATTTACCCAAAGTGCACAACTGGGTGAATCAAGGGTCAAAATCGTCCATCGTTATGATTTCAGAACGAGATTGGATGGAAAATATGCAGGCCTCGTCTACGGTGGTGCCTTAGGTGTTTTGACTTTTAATTCTTTATCAGAGGTAAAAGCCCGGTTCTTTTTGGAAGAAGAGGGGCTTAAAAATACCCAATATTTAGAAAAGCATATTTCTAACGAGGAAATTTCCACCTTTCAATACGATGATAAAGGACGACAAGTGGGTTTCTCAAATGGAAGCGTACCGCTTTTTAGAAACTTTCCCTATCATCCCCCAGAAAAAGCTTGGGCTGTAGGGTCGACATGGGTATCCTCCGGAGAAATCATTTTGGATTGGAATAAAAGTGGAATATACACCAGAGTTCCCATTTTAACAGAGTATAAAATAGTTAATTTGAAAACCGATGAACAAAGCCCTTACTGGGAAATTTCTGGTTTGCACGCTTTGAGATACAAACAAGGGGGAGATCCCGCCGGGAGTCCGAGTCTCACCGCCATTCAAGGTAAGCACGAGTCCCTTATTCATTGGCCAGTGGATAGCACCTTACCAAAATTCTTCAGAATAAAAACAGAAGAAGTCATATCGTCCGGGGGCAGTACCCTAACTCGAAACGGATTTTGGCTCACTTGGTATAATGGCGTCCTTCCCATGGGGTTAACCCAGGAAAAAGAAAAAATAGAAACCCAATTACACCAAGCCCAAGTTCCGGAGGTGGAAATCCAGGAAAAAGAAGCGGGTTTGAACCTGGTTTTAAAAAATCTACAATTCGTCGCCGACGAAGCCAAGCTTCTTCCCGGGGAGGGACCACGATTGGAGTTCATCGCCCAGGTTCTCCGGGGAATTCCGAGAAGAAGCATTTTAATAACTGGTCATACGGCGGATATTGGACAGGATGAAGCTCAAAAATCTCTTTCCCTAGACCGGGCAAAGGCCATTGTCGATGCCCTTAAAACTAGAGGTGTTGAACCTAAGCGCCTTTATTTTGAAGGTAAAGGAGCGGATCAGCCTATAGCCGATAACGCTACCGCCGAAGGTCGGGCTCTTAATCGGCGGGTAGAGATTACAATTCTGGAAGATTAAAAAGGGTTTTGAAATTATTCTTAATTTGATGCGCCAGGGTTGTGACATCCATGGATTTTATTTCCGCTGCTTTTTTTAGCGTTTCCTGAACCAGGGGCGGTGAGTTCGTTTTTCCTCTATAGGGAATAGGTGCCAAGTACGGTGAGTCCGTCTCCACTAAGATTCTATCCACGGGGACGTAGGAGAGAGCCTCTCGGATGATCTGGGCACTGGGATAGGTCATATTGCCCGCAAAACTGATATAATAGCCTAAATCCAAAGCATTTTTAGCAGTTTCAATCCCCGAAGAAAAACAGTGAAACACGCCTTTTGCAGGAAGGTTAGCTTCCTTGAGAACGGCCAGAAGATCTTCATCGGAGTCCCTATTATGTAATATCACTGGTTTTTTTAGGGTATTTGCTAAACCTAATTGATATTGGAATAAATTTATTTGGGATTTCTTATGTTCTTTTCCCCGGTGGTAATCCAAGCCCATTTCTCCCAGGGCAATGGTTTTCCCATGGAGAGCCTGGGTTAAGTAGGTATCCCAGTCGGGTATGAATCCTGAAATACCGGGACAGTGGGGGTGGTATCCCACGCCTAGAAATAAATTGGGAAATTCCTGGGCAGCTTGGACTCGGATCTCCCAATGATACAAATCCACGCCCACATCCAAGAGGTAGGAAAACCCGGATTCAAACCAATATTTTAAATCTTGCAAAGGTGTGAGTCCTTTACTTTGCATTTCCAAGATATGAAAATGACTATCACCGATTTCAGGAATTAGAGGAGTATTCATATTTCATTATTGACCGTGTGGGGCATTCTAGGCTAGTATGCATTGTCCCCGAGGTGGTGGAACAGGTAGACACAAGGGACTTAAAATCCCTCGGGCTCACGCCCGTGCCGGTTCGATTCCGGTCCTCGGGATTTTGGGGACATTAGGAGGCATCTTAGGATGCCTCCTTTTTATTTTTCTACAAATATGTAATATTTTAAACGAGAATGTTGTACGTATTTGTAGAAAATGGAAAAAATAATCAATTATATTCCTCATAACTGTGTTTATTTACCTTGTCAGCGCTCTTTTACTGTTTTAGCATAGTTATTGCTTATACACTATTAGGAGTACTACTTTGAAACTACTAATAGTGGATGATTCCAATATCATGCGCAGAGCCATTGAAAAATATGCCTCACCTTTGGGTCTGGAGCTCGTGGGAACCGCAGGCAATGGTCAAGACGCCTTGAGTATCCTCCAAGAAAAAAAGCCCGACCTGGTAACCTTGGATATAACCATGCCCTTAATGGATGGGTTAACTTGCCTCAAGGAAATGATGAGATTACGCCCCCAAACCAAGGTGATTGTTATTTCGGCACTATCTGATCAATCCACTGGATTGAAAGCCCTTAAATTGGGCGCCAGGTCATTTCTTCCAAAACCGTTTACAGAAAAACAGCTCATGGACGAGATAAAACTCGTGACGGGAGAACTCCTATGACCGAAAAAGACCTTTCTTATTTCGTTAATACGGTGATTCAATATTTTAAGCAGGTGGATGGTGAAGAAGCCGTCATGGGACTTCCTTATATAAAAAGAGAAGATCCGGTGGTTTTAGAATACACCGGTATTATAGGCATTTCTGGTCCCCGTAGGGGAGGGATCTATTTTACCGCAGGAAAAGAACTCCTCGTAAAATTGACCCAGGCGATATTGGGGGAAAGCGAATCCGATGTGGAAACTCTCCAGGATATGGTGGGCGAGCTCACCAATACCGTGGCGGGAAACGTAAGAAAGTATTTCGGTTCTGATTTTATGATTTCGGTTCCCATGCTCATTCGCGGCCAACCCGAGGATATTCTTTTAAAATTAAAGCCCCCTGTTTTTGTGGTTCCCCTGACTTGGAAGCAGCAGAAAGCTTACCTGGTTGTGGGATTGGAATAAATATGGATATGGAACTTATAAATATCCTCTGGATAATTATTTCCGCAGCGCTGGTTTTCCTCATGCAAGGCGGGTTTGCTCTTCTCGAATCTGGTCTTACAAGGTCAAAAAATAGTATCAATGTGGCCATTAAAAATCTCACAGATTTTGGAATCTCTGTGGTGGCCTTCTGGTTTCTGGGTTTTGGATTGATGTTTGGACCTAGTTTTTTAGGATTTATTGGGACCGGGGAGTTTATGTTTTCCAGTAACCAGATATTTCTGGGCACTTTTTTTGTCTTCCAGGTAATGTTCGCCTCGACTTCCGCTACTATTGTCTCCGGTGCAGTGGCCGAAAGAATGAAATTCACCGCTTATCTTTTGGTTACCCTTGTCATTTCCTTAGCGATCTACCCAGTTGTGGGTCATTGGGTTTGGAATGATGGGTCCCTTGGTGGGCCGGCGGGCTGGCTTAAGGAATGGGGATTTGTCGACTTTGCCGGTTCGACCGTGGTGCATTCAGTAGGTGGGTGGGTAGCTTTGGCGGCCATTTTGATCCTAGGGCCTCGACTCGGCCGATATGGACCTCAGGGTGAAATCAGGAAAATATCCGGATCAAATCTTCCCAACGCCGTGACAGGGGTAATATTGCTTTTTTTCGGGTGGTTTGGATTTAATGGGGGTTCCACCTTGGAACTCAGTGCGGCGGTACCCAAAATCATACTCAATACCACCTTAGCCGGGGCCGCAGGTTTATTGGGAGCTCTTATTTTAGGTTGGCCTATTTTTAGGTTTCCTGACGTCAGTTTGGTGATAAACGGCGTTCTCGGTGGTTTGGTGGCCATTACTGCTGGTTGCCATTCTTTCAATGCACCCCAAAGTTTAATAATAGGAGCTCTGGGGGGATCGGTGGCTGTATTAGCCCAGATCCTTTTGGATAAGCTGCGGATCGACGACGCTGTGGGGGCTATTCCCGTACACCTCTTTGCGGGTATTTGGGGAACTTTGGCAGTGGGACTATTTGGGAATCCCGCGGATTTAGGTACAGGTTTAAATGTTCTGGATCAGAATTTAGTGCAAATCCTGGGAGTAGGAGTGGTGGGTGCCTACGCCTTCACCATAGCTTATTTGCTACTTTGGATAATTAATAGAATTTTCCCCCTGCGTGTTTCTGAAGAGGATGAGTTGAAAGGACTCAATGTGGCGGAACACGACGCTTCCACCGAGATTTATGATCTCTACAAGACCCTGGATGACCAAGCCCGTACAGGAAATTTAAGTCTAAGAGTGCCGGTAGAGCCCTTTACCGAGGTGGGGCAGATTGCTACTCAATACAATAAGGTCATGGATAGTCTTCAAAATAGTACGGTGGCTAGGAGTGAATACACCAGTATTTTAGATCATGTTCATGACGGGCTCATGCTCATAGATAAATCGGGAAAACTAGGGCCGTACTATTCAAAAGCTTTGGAAAATATTCTAACCGGTGCGTTTTTACAAAACGGAAATCTCCTGGAAATATTAAAAACCATGGTTCCGGAATCGGTGCTCGCCTCTTTGCAAGATTTTTTAGACGTGCTTTTTGATGAAAGTTTAGATATCCGGACTGTTAGCCGGTTAAATCCGTTGGAAAAGACCGAGGTCTTTCTTCCTTCGCCCGACGGATCGGTGCAGACGAAACATTTAAATTTTCAATTCCAAAGGGTTCTTGAAGAGGGGAAAATCTTCAGAGCTATGGTCATTGTTTCAGACCAAACCCAGCAGAACGAGCTAGAAAAAACTGTGATGAGCGAAAGACAAGATCGGAATGATGAAATGGAACTTTTCTATATCATTTTGCATCTTGATCCTAATCTCCTGGCGGAATTTGTGAAGACCTACGATGAGAGAATTCACCAAGTAAATAGACTCT
This sequence comes from uncultured Spirochaetales bacterium, assembly GCA_964624355.1. Taxonomy (GTDB): domain Bacteria; phylum Spirochaetota; class Spirochaetia; order JABEVK01; family JABEVK01; genus CAZUXL01. The sequence continues at coordinate 1,571 of CAZUXL010000016.1, read as the reverse complement.
TTGAAACCGGTCAAGGTGTGCCCAAGGATGTGCTGAAACAGGCCGCTCGGAGGCTTCATGGAATAAAGGGGGAAGCAGCTCTTTTAAATTTGGATTTTATCGTCCAAGGAGTCCATCGAATAGAAGACTTGATCACTCAGCTTATTCAGAAAACCAATCCATCCAACGAAGATTTTATTTCCCTTACTCTGAAACTGGGTGGTTTGGTGGAAATAGGACGGCGAATGTCCCGAGTTTTAAAAAAGATGACCGAGTTCCAAATCAGTTTTATTCAAGCCAATATTCCCCAGGTATCGAATAGTGATCAAAAAGGCTCTTTAGAAATTGAGGGTACTAAATCCCTGGGTTTTATTTCTAGTCTACAGGACCTGGTGAGTCGAATGTCGGAAGAAATGGGTAAAAAAGTCAGCTTGGAAGTTCAGCATATGAACCTGGATCTTTTTCCCCCCACAATCCATCACCAAATCAGGCAAATCCTGGTGCAATGGGTCCGAAACTCCATCATCCATGGAATTGAGAATCCGGAAAAACGAAAACTTGCTGGAAAGACTCCCATGGGCCTGATTCGTATATGGACAGAAAGTACAGGGGAGCAGTTGGTTTTGGCCTATCGAGACGATGGTGCCGGTCTTGATTTGGAAAGATTAAAACAGAGGGCATTGGATAAGGGGTACACCCTGCAAATCCTATCCACCTGGGATAAATCTCAATGGATTAAGTTTGCCTTTTCTGGAAATGTGAGCACCGCCGATAAGGTGACCACTGGTGCGGGTAGGGGTGTCGGGATGGCCTTGGTTAGGGAGTTAGCTTTAGAAATGAATGCAAAATTAAACGTGAATTCCAATCCTGGACATTCCATGGATTTCAAATTGATTTTAACCCCTTCTAGAGGCCGGTTATGAATGCCAGTGCGGACCAACTGAAGGCCTTTTTTACCCACAGCCGGGATGGGATGTACGTTTCAACAAAGGATGGGGTGTTTTTAGAGGTTAATAAAAGCTTCTGCCGCTTACTGGGGTATTCCAGAGAAGAATTATTAAAATTGAGGGTCGATGCCACCCTGTCCCTGCCCCTAGAGCGGCGAAGGTTTAGAAATGAAGTGGAAAATACCGGCTCGGTTTCTGGCTTCAAAATAAAGCTGATTACTCGGGGTAAGGTGGAAATTAGCTGTTTGGTGGATGCTGTGGCCCTCAGGGATGCGGCAGGGGATGTGGATGGCTACATTGGTATAGTTCGTCCCGGTAGACCCCATCACCTGAACCATAACAGCGATAGGGATACGGGCTTTGATTTGGCTCTTCGGGGTTCCGCCGATGGCCACTGGGATTGGAATATAAAAAAAAATCAAGTTTTCTATTCCGATCGATGGAAGAACCTCTTGGGATTCGGGCCTGCGGAATTAGATGATCGGATACACGTGTGGTTTGACCGGGTTCATCCTGAAGATATCAACGGCTTAAAACAAAACCTGCAAGTGTATCTCAAAGGTGGAAGTCCGCACTTCTCCGGATATTTTCGGATGAAAGCTAAGAATGGGGAGTACTTATGGATGATGGTGAGGGCCCTGGGGG
>CAZUXL010000015.1:36274-39896 GCA_964624355.1 uncultured Spirochaetales bacterium | reverse complement strand
AAGAAAATCCGCCCGGTGTAGCTGATGGGTTTGATTAAGTTCATGGCAATAGCCCCGGACCGAACTTCCTCTCCCACCCATCCATCGGCCTCGGCGGCGAAGGTAAGTCGTATGATAAAATCCATCATCATCACATAAACAGCCATCTCCACCCGGGAAAATCCCCGAAGAACTTCCTGCCCGGAGCTATCGAAAATCGCCATCCATAAATAGTATGCCAGAAAAACCCGGAGGAAACCGCCGAGCATGAAAACCACCGCATTGACCCCATAGGAAAGATAGGTCTGCATGACACTTCGGGCGAAGGGCATATAGGTCCGAAGGTTCATAGGCCCCTCCCCTGGTAGATGCCCTTCACGATTTCTTCGATATTGGTTTCCTGTACTTTCATGTCGATCACAGGAAGCCTTTGCATCACGTGGAAAAGGAGATCCGAGGCCTTTACTTTATGGGAATTGAATCTCAAACTGAGGGTCGTATCCTCCAAATTCACGATCAAATCTTCCTCATCCAGTTTAAAAGTAGCAGCCAAATTGAGGGTCGCCACCTTCTCCGCCTCTTTTATCTCCATAACCAGGGTTTGCATGAATCCATACTGGTCCTTAATTTGTGCGAGACTTCCGTCGTGAACTTTTTTCCCCTGATCGATGATGATGATCCTACTGCAAAGCTCTTCGATATCCGCCATATCATGGGTGGTTAAAATCACTGTGGTTCCGTACTGTTTGTTGATGTCTTTGATAGCCGCCAGGACTTTTTCCTTCACCACAATATCCAGACCGATGGTCGGTTCGTCGAGAAATAGAACCTTGGGATTGTGGAGTAAACTAGCCGCCAGATCAGCCCGCATTCTCTGCCCCAAGGAAAGGGTGCGCACAGGTTGGGTAATAAACTCACTCAAAGTCAGAACACCGTCCAGGTATTTCATCCTTTGGTCAAAGTCCGCTTTGGGAACCTCATAAATTTCCTTGAGAATGGAGAAGGTTTCCCTCAGGGGCAGATCCCCCCAGAGCTGGGTTCTTTGGCCAAAAACCACCCCGATCTGCCGGGCGTTTTTCTGCCTCTGCTCGTAGGGGATTAATCCATTTACCGAGGCGAAACCGGCGGTGGGATTCAGGATTCCCGTCATGATCTTGATCGTGGTGGATTTACCCGCTCCATTAGCTCCGATATACCCCACCATCTCTCCCGGTTGAATAGTAAAAGAGATTCCGTCCACAGCTTTTTTAATTTCTTTTTCCCGGAGGAAAAGACTTTTCACTGTGCCTAAAAGTCCGGGTTGTTTTTTGTGAATGATGAATTCTTTGGTGAGGTTTTCCACGGTGATCATAAACTTTCTCCCTTGCCCATCCTACCGGAACAGGGGATTGCCGACAATCACAAACCGCCTACTTTTTATAAAAGATTACCATTCCTGCCACTCCTTTCCCTTCGGGAGTAGTCGGGTCTGACCCTTTTCAGTAGAATTGACCCATGAAGACCCGCTCACCCCTCATCCTCCCCGCCTACTTAGCCGTTTACATTATTTGGGGAACCACGTATTTCTTCATCGCCCAGGCTGTGGAAACCATGAGTCCTGCTTGGGTCTTGACCCTCAGGTTTCTCACAGCGGGAACAGGGCTTTTAATATTTTCCCTCCTCAGTGGCCAAGTCCCCAAACCACCCACCAAACCCCAAGTTTTCACCGCCCTCTTTTATGGATTTTTTCTTCTTATCTTGGGGAATGGTATTGTCACCGTGGCAGAACAGCGGGTGGACAGCTACATGGCGGCTCTTATCCTGGCAGCTCAACCCATAAATACCACCCTATTCGACTTTTTATTAAATAAAAATAAACCCACTTGGATCAAAGTAGCGGGAATGGTCCTGGGCTTAGGCGGCGTCGGGATTCTCCTTTACCATCCCGAGGCAAATCCCCAGTACAGCTTTTCCATCCTTCTGGTCCTAGTGGCTCTGGTTGCCTTCGGATTTGGATCCACAGCGGGGGCTAGAATGGAACATCACCCCTCCCTGACTTTCCATTCCTCCCTTCAGATGCTCTTTGCAGGTTTCGTGGCTTTAGGGTTCACCTTTTTTGATCCCATCCCGGCTTTCACTGCCTTTTCCCAGTTCTCACTTTCATCATGGATCGCCACCGGCCTCTTGGTTGTTCTGGGAACCCTGGGAATCCTGGCTTTCAACTACCTCATTCCCCGGGAACCTTCCCACCGGCTATCCACCTACGCTTTTGTGAATCCCGTCATCGCAGTTCTTTTGGGAATTTTTATCGGTGGGGAAATACCTGTCCCCTTTCTCATCCCGGGACTTTTAACCATACTTCTTGGTCTGGCCTTAGTCCTCTATGGCGACCGGATGAAAAACCGTCTGATCCTCGCCCTTCAGCCCACAGGATGTAAAGAATGAAAATACTGTATATCTCGGAAATTGTGGGAAAGCCGGGGATCTTTGTTTTAAAAAATCTCCTCTCAAAATTGAAAAAAAAATACCAACCGGACTTCACCCTGGGAAATGGTGACGGGGTGACGGGAGGATACGGCCTGGGAAAAAACCATGCGTTTTATATCCACAAACTCGGTCTACAAGCAATCACCGGCGGGGATTGTTTTTTCTACAAAAAAGACTTGCAGGAGATTATCGATACCAATAATTTCCTCATCAGGCCTGCCAATTATCCCCCAGGCACCCCGGGAAGGGGCTTTCGTTTTATCAAAGTGGGGGATCAAAAATTGGGGGTGGTATCCCTCCTGGGACAAAGCAGTTTCAGTAAAATCCATCTCCCCAGTCCTTTAAACACCTTGGAACACATCCTGGAAAAAAATCGCCACGAGACCTCTTTCTGGGTCGTGGACTTCCACGCCGCTACCACCGCAGAAAAGAACACCTTTTTCTACGCAGCCGATGGTATGGTCTCAGCTATTTTTGGTAGCCACCAAAAGGTTCTCACCGCTGATTCCCGGATTCTAGAAAAAGGCACCGCCGTCATCACTGACTCAGGGAGAACCGGAAGCAGTCTGTCCGTGGGGGGATTTCTCCCCCAGGTGGAAATTCATAAGTTTCTCACAGGGGTCCCTGAAAAAAGTCAGGACTGCTGGGAGGGATTGGAACTTCAGGGAGTCCTGGTAGATCTTGACCAATTCGGTAAGGCTAAGGATATTAGTATGGTAAAAGAAATTTGTGAGGAGAGACCCGATGCTGGGGACGATCGTTGAGTTGGATTCAAATCTGGTAAAAATACTGGTAAAAAACGACGCAGCTTGCTGTGGCGGCGGCGGGGCCGGTGGGTGTGCTTGCGGGGCTGCTGAAGCGGTTTATATTCAAGCGGTGAATTCCGGGAATATTTCCCTGGAAAAAGGGGATATGGTGGAATACAGCCCGCAAAAATCTTCCTTTACCGGTATCCTGAAAGTTTTTATCCTTCCCATTGTTTTATTTTCCCTGGGATGGAATCTCTCTCCCCTCATTTTTGGACAAACCAATCAACCCATGCAGTTTTTCAGTGGTTTTGCCCTGGGGGCTTTGGCGTTCCTGGTAAATATTTTTCTTCCCCGGAGTACAGATTACCCAGTTATTATGGGAAAAGTTTCTAATTTCAACTTGAAGGATTTCGCCCTACCGGTCAGTT
>CAZUXL010000015.1:0-36174 GCA_964624355.1 uncultured Spirochaetales bacterium | reverse complement strand
AGTTTAGAGGCCATATCTTTTAAACTGATAACCTCTTCCAGATGTCCCATTTCCAAAGCTACCCGGGGCATACCATAAACCACGGAACTGGCCTCGTCCTGTCCCAGGGTCAGTCCCCCGGCCTTGTATATTTTTCCAATTTCCACTGCCCCATCCCGCCCCATTCCGGTCATGATGACCGCCATGGTCTTGGAGCCATAAGACTCAGCCACGGAGTCAAAAAGCACCCCCACGGAGGGACGATGTCCGTTAACGGGAGCAGATTGAACCACCCTCAAGATAGAGGCTAGGGACTTTTTTTCCACAAAAATATGGTAATCTCCCGGAGCAATCAGTATTCGCCCCCGTTTGATCAGGTCCCCATCTTCGGCTTCCTTGACATCTAAAGCACAAACCCGATCCAAGGATTTGGCAAATTCCGCCGTAAACCCTGCGGGCATATGCTGAACCACCACAATGGGGAGGGGAAAGTCCCCTGGCAGGGCTTGAAAAAGACCTCGCAGGGCATTGGGTCCGCCGGTGGAAATTCCCATGGCTAAAAGCTGAAGACCGTGATGTGCCCGAAGCCCCTGAGGAAGAGGTCTTTGCCCGGGAATGGAGGATTTTATAGTTGGTAAGGATGATTGCGGGGGTTCATAAACGGGTCTTGCGATTTCCACAGGTTTTTGGGTAGCCGCAGCGAATGGTTCAGCCCCTGACCGGGGAACATATTCACCCCCCTGGTAACGGGTTCCATAAATTTTCACCAGTTCCACCAGCTGTTTCGCAACGAGGTGAATGTCTTCACTTATGGAGCCTGAGGGTTTGGTAAGAAAATCACTGGCTCCCAAAGAGAGGGCTTCCATGGTAACTTCCGCACCCTTGCGGGCGATGGAGGACAGAATAATCACCGGCATGTCTTTTTTAATTTCTTTCTTATGCCTGAGAAACTCTATCCCGTTCATTTCCGGCATTTCCAAATCCAAAATGATCACATCAGGACTGAGTGTTTCCAATTTTCTCAGGGCGAAAGCCCCGTTGAGGGCTTTACCGATCACTTCCAATTCAGGATCGGACTCGATGATTTTACCTATGAGATTTCTCATGAGCGCCGAATCATCCACGATCAATACTTTGATAGGTCCAGTTTCTGCCATTATTTATTCCAGATTCTTGGTGTAGAGTACGGCCCAATCTGTTTTAAGGAACTTAAATTGGGTATTCATTCCAAAGAGAGACTCGGAATGTCCGATGAACAAAAAGGAGTGATTGCCCAGGGCGTTCCAGAATTTTTCCACCACATTTTTCTGTGCTGCTTCATCAAAATAGATCAGGACGTTACGACAGAATACCACATCCATGTTCTTGTAACCACTTTCAAATTTTAGATTGTGGTAATCAAATTTTATTTTTGACCGGATATCCGGACGAATCTGGTGTCCTTCTTCGGATTTTATAAAAAACCGGGGAAGAAAGGCATCGGGTATCCCTACGATCCTCTGTTCGGCGTAGTACCCCTGGCTGGCGGTCATGAGACACTTCAAACTCAGGTCCGAAGCCGTGATCTCATAAGTGAACCCCGGTGGCAGTTTATCCTCCAAAATCATGGCGATGGTATACGGTTCTTCCCCTGTGGAGCACCCAGCACTCCAAATTTTAAACTTTGTTTCGCCCCGGGCCTTTTTGTGTTTAATCAAATCCGGCAGAACATGGTGGATAAAACTATCCCAATGACCTTGGTGACGGAAAAATCTTGTGAGATTAGTGGTGATGGAGTCTAAAAAGGACTTCATTTCATCGGGATTTTTTTTAATCAAATCCAGATAGGGACCGACGGTTTCCAACCCCGCCAGACGGATTCGCTCTCTCAAGCGACTTTCCAAAATCGGCCTATTGGAGGCTGTAAAGTGAATACCGCTTTGATCGTAGATGAGGGTTTTAAATTTTTCAAAAAAGTCATCGGATAATACATCTGCCATAGGTTGCTTCTGGCTCAAGTCTAGTTTGCCCTAGGGGTGGTGTCAAGAAACAATGATTTTTGAAGATCTAATAAAGCTGACGTTTTTCAAGATTGTGTTAGACTTGAAACAGGAGGGTCTCCTTGAACAATTCCCAACTAAAAGTGCAGATACAGGGGTTGGTGGTGAGTGAAGCCTCTGGGACTCCTTACCTTATGCTCCAACCGGAAACGGGAACGAGTTCAACCCTGCTGGTGGAGATTGGCCCTTCCGAAGCTTCCGCCTTGATTCTATTTCAAGAAGGTGTGGATCCGCTCTTGCCCTTGACCCACGATCTTTTGGTTTCTGCCCTGGAACGGGGTGATATGAAAGTTCAAAATCTGGAATTTTATGATTATATTTCCCAAACTCCCCAATGCCGATTGCACATTCTCCATGACAAAAGAAAGATTACCCCTTGGCCTATCCGTCCTTCCGATGGGCTTATTTTAGCCGTGAGAATGCATTTCCCGGTCTATTTAGATACGGAAACAGCGAGAAAATGGGCGCAGAAGGACAATCCCCTCACAGAATCCCTGGAACACATGATCCCATTGGAAGAACCCCATCATCCAACCCTTCATTAAGATCTAAAGATTGACATAAACCTCACATCTTCTGATAATGACCCCTCATGAAGAAGTATATATTCGTTTCAGGCGGGGTCTGCTCCAGCCTCGGTAAAGGTATTGCAGCGGCCTCCCTCGGAAGCCTTCTTGAATGTCGGGGATACCGGGTCTCCATGATCAAAATAGATCCCTACCTCAACGTGGATGCGGGGACCATGAGCCCCTATCAGCATGGTGAGGTCTACGTCACCGACGATGGGGCTGAAACGGATCTGGATTTGGGGAATTATGCCCGATTCACCCATTCGCCCCTCAGCCGGGCCAACTCCATAACCACAGGACAGATTTATATGTCCGTGATCAATAAAGAACGGGAAGGCCGTTACCTAGGTCGGACGGTTCAGGTCATTCCCCACATCACCGACGAGATAAAAAGTCGGATTATGGCCATCGGCAACCAAGAAAACACCGACATCACCATTGTGGAAGTGGGTGGCACCGTGGGGGATATCGAGTCGGTTCCCTACATGGAAGCAGCCCGGCAAGTCATCCTGGCTTTGGGTCATCAAAATGTACTTTCGGTTCACCTCACCCTCATTCCCTTCGTGGGCGGTGGGGAGGCTAAAACAAAACCCACCCAACATTCCGTGAAGGAACTCCGGGAAATCGGAATACAGCCCGACATCCTGCTTTGCCGTACTGAACAAGAATTGGACGACGGCATGAGACGGAAAATTTCCGGTTTTACCAACGTGCAGTTTGACTCCGTCATGTCCGCCATCGACGTTCACACCACCATCTACGAGATCCCCCTCATTTACCAAAAACAAGGTTTGGACGAAATTGTTCTGAAAAAACTAGGCTTGGAATTGAGAATTCCCAATCTTTCCCGCTGGCAGAGCGTCATGGAAAGTTATTATAATGCGGAAAAAACCGTCACCGTAGCCATGGTGGGAAAATATATCGACCTCCCGGATGCCTACAAATCCGTGGATGAAGCCCTTTACCACGGAGGAATTGCCAACCGGGTACGGGTAAAGATTGTCAAAATTGATTCGGAAAAACTGGAAAAGTCAAATAATCCTGAGGAATTACTCAAAAATGTGGACGCCATCCTGGTACCTGGGGGCTTCGGCGACCGAGGGATCAACGGAAAGGTCCTTACGGCCAAATACGCCCGGGAAAACAAAATTCCCTATCTGGGAATATGCTTGGGAATGCAGATCATGGTCATCGAATACGCCCGGCATGTGCTGAATCTCCCTGCTGCCAACTCCACCGAATTCGATCCTGATACGGTTGATCCCGTGGTGAGTCTTTTGGCTGACCAGGTGGATGTGAAAGCTTACGGCGGAACCATGAGACTAGGCCGGAGCCAGACGACCTTAGAAAAGGGAACCCATGTTTACCAGGCTTACGGAAACGAAATCATCTGGGAGCGGCATCGACACCGGTACGAATTTAGCAACCGGTACCGGGATATTCTGACAAATGCTGGGTTAAAAATCACCGGCCTAACTCCCGACGGAGGTCTGGTGGAAGCCACGGAATGGCCGGATCATCCTTGGAGCGTGGGGGTTCAATTCCATCCCGAATTCACATCCCGTCCCATCGACCCCCATCCCCTCTTCACAGCCTTCATAAAAGCCGGAAAGGATTATGCCCGTTAAACCCTATCTGGCGATTTTATTTCTGGTCCTCGGATCCTGCAGCCTGGATTACGGTCCAGAACTGGCAGAGTCCTTGGAAGACACCCCCAATCTGGTACTTTACGGTCTTACCTATAATTCCGTGGAGAATGGGCAATTGGTATATACATTGGTCTCCGAAACTGCGGAAGAATTCACCGATAAAAAAGAAACTCGGGTTACCGCCGGGACATTTAAGGAATTCGATGCGGAAGGCCAAACGAAGGTGGAAGGATCCGCTGGGGTGGCCCAGATCAATCAGGAAACCAAGGATGCGAACTTGGATAAATCCATTACTCTCTACACCCGAACCGAAGACACCAGACTTTCTGCTACAAAATTGGACTGGAGAAACAGCAATAAGTTTTTAACCAGTCCACAGGATGAAAAGGTTAGGGTAGAAAGAAAGGGGAATTCCACCATGGAAGGAACCGGATTCAGTCTCGATATGAGAACCAGAACGCTGAAGTTCACCGGAGCGGTAGAAGGCACCTACAAAAATACGGAGACCCCGAAGAAATGAAGTTCAACCTGGGACTTTTTATTTTCTTGACTTTGGGTCTCACGGTTTATACTCAGGAAAATTTTAAGTACCATGGGGACTCCATGGAAGCCCAACTGGTGGAAGGCCGGGAAAAGACCATATTGAATGGTAACGTTCAAATGACCTCCGATTCCACCCAAATTGAAGCGGACAAATTAGAACTCTCCGGTACGGACTTCCGGTTTGCCTTCGCCACAGGAAACGTGGTGGCCAGCAATTCAGATAAAGGGGTCCTCCTTCGGTGCCAGGAACTCAGGTACGACCGGGAATTGAAAATCTCTCTTGTTTCCGGCGAAGCCCTCATGGAAGACCAGAAAAATGAAATGGTGGTCAAAGGCGGATACCTGGAGAACCACGAGAAGGAAGATCTCATCATCATCCAGATCGGCGTGCGGATTTTGAAAAAGGACATGACAGCCCGGGGACAATACGCCCGGTTCAACCGCAGTACCGATCTTTTGGAATTGAGCGGGCTTCCCGTGGTCATCTATAAAGGAGACACCTACCGGGCTCGAAAAATCACCATCAATGTAAAAACCAACGAAATCACCATGGAAGGGGAAGTAAGCGGCTCGGTAGTCCGAAAAAAAGAGGACGAACCGATCCCTGCTACCCCTCCCGTCGGCACCGAGGCGGTTAAAGAGGGAGACGTCCTGACTCCAGCAACGACACTCCCAGAAACTGCCCTCCCTGCCAGCTCCGAACCGGAACCAGAGGATACCCAAACTGATGAGGCCCCTGCCGATACACCACCCACAAGTCCGGGAGATCAACCATGATGCACAGCGAGCCTGGGACCCAAACCCTAGGGGTAGAGCAGTTAGTTAAAACTTTTGGCCGTAAAATTGCGGTCAATGGAATCACCTTCTCCATGACCAACGGGGAGGTTGTAGGACTTCTCGGCCCCAATGGGGCGGGAAAAACCACTACTTTTTATATGATAGTGGGATTTATCACCCCCACCTCTGGGAAAATCTCTTTAAATGATAAAGATATTTCCAAACTTCCCATGTATCTTCGGGCCCAAGAAGGTATCGCCTATCTTCCCCAAGAACCCTCGGTTTTTCGCAAACTCACCGTGGAAGACAATATCATGGCGATTTTAGAAACCAGAAGCGACCTGAATTTGGAACAGCGGAAAGAAAAACTAGAAATTCTTTTGGGAGAATTCGGCATCGTCGGAATTCGGAAGCAAATGGCCTATACCCTCTCGGGAGGGGAGCGCCGCAGGACTGAGATTGCCCGGGCCTTGGCGATTGAACCCAATTTCCTTCTTTTGGATGAGCCCTTTGCCGGAATCGACCCCATTGCCATCAATGATATTAAAAAGATCATCCGACAGTTAGCATCCCAGGGAATTGGTATCCTAATAACCGATCACAACGTCCGGGAAACATTGGAAATCACGACCCGGGCTTATATTATTTATCAGGGGCAAATCCTTGTGGATGGAAGCAGACACCATTTGGTTCACAATCCCTTAGCCCGCCGGTTCTATCTGGGGGATGAATTTCACCTCGCCAGTCCTTCGGTTGACAATTCTCACCGTTCGGCTAGACTTAGAAGAAGGGAAGGAGGACGTTTTGCAATTCCAAAGGCCCTTGCTTCGGCAAGAGCTGCGACAAAAAATGAGTCCGCAGCTACTTCAATCCATTCAGCTGCTGGCCCTTCCCCTCACCGACTTGGTGGCAAAAATAGAAGAGGAATTAGAACAGAATCCCGCCTTGGTGGTGACCGCGGAAAAAGCCACGGAGTCCTGGGAGGAGCTGGAGAAAAAGCAAATCCCAGAAAGCCGGGAGCCCTCCAGCGAGTTCGAATACTCAGAAAATTACTCGGAAAGTGGCTTCGGATTCGGTCCAACCGAGGATAACAAACGGCAGTTTATTGAAGGCGCCCTGAGTCGGAGTGAGACCTTGCAGGATCACCTGCTTTGGCAGCTTAGGGTTCAAAATTTATCCCCCGAAGCCTTCACCCTGGGTGAACGTCTCATACAAAATTTAAATGAAGATGGATTTCACTTGGAGGATCCCGCTTCTTTGGTGAAGGAACCAGGCTCCCTATCCCTCATCCCCCCCCTCTTGGAGATTATTCAAAGCTTCGAACCCATGGGCTGCGCTGTTAAGGACTTTCACGAGTCCTTAGCGGTTCAAATTCGACTCAGGAATGATCTCCCTCAAGAAGCGGGAGCCATAGTTCGAGATCATTTTGACCTGCTGGAAAAGAAGAAGTACCAGGAAATAGCCAGGAAATTAAAAATTTCGGAACAGGATGTCATGGATTTATTGGATGATATCCGTACCCTCGACCCTTTTCCCGGCCGTCGTTACTCCCAATCCTCAGCCCAGTACGTGATCCCCGATGTACAGGTGAGAATGATCAGCGGAGAACTGGTGATGAAAATCAACGAAGAAGAAATTCCAGTTCTGGGTCTCGACCCATTTTTTGAGTCCCAATCAGAAAAAGGAATGGTCATCGATAAATCCGCCAGACAGTTTATCTCCCAGAGGGTAAAGGAAGCCCAGTGGTTTATTCGAAGTCTAAACCACAGAAAAGAAACCCTAATCCGGGTATCTCAGGCTATAGTGGAGTTCCAGAGGGAATTTTTTCATAAAGGGCCCAGAGCTCTTCGCCCTTTGACCTTGAAAGATGTGGCAGAAGAATTAGACTTAAGTGAGGCGACGGTGTCCCGGATCACCGGGAGTAAGTATATGCAGACAGAATGGGGGATTTTCGAACTGAAGAAGTTCTTCTCCAATTCTATTTCCGGCTCGGGATCCTCCGGATCCCAGTATTCCCAAGGGGGAGTGAAGGAGGTCATAAAAGAGATGATAAAGGATCACCAGGGTCCTAAAAAGCTCACTGATAAAAAGGTGTCGGAGCTTTTAAAGCAACGCGGTATTGCCCTGGCGGTTCGGACTGTGAATAAATACCGTAAGGAATTCGAGAAAGACTAAGTTACATCAGGATAAGGAGCATATCATGGATATCAAAGGCGTACACTACGAAGTCAGCGACCGTACTAGGGATTTTATTACTGAAAAAATGAAACACATAAGCCCTTTCAAGGACCTCGTGGTGAGGCAGGATGTGACAATCACCAAAGAAAAAAGCGGCTTCACAGTGGAAAGCAACATACACCTCAAAACCGGCACAGACATCCATGTCCATGAAGATGATTTGGAACTCTACCCCGCCATTGAGCGCTTGGTAGACAAACTCGAACTCAAAGTTTCCAAGGAAAAGGATAAGATCAAGGACCATCATCACTGATGTCTAAAGTCTTCACTGTACTGGACCTCATTGATCTGGATCTAAATGAACAGAACGCTCTTCTTCTCCGCTGTCTTGCGGGGAGGAAGGGCTTGGTCAGACCTTTGAGACAACCGGATCTCAACCGACCGGGTTTAGCCCTGGGGGGCTTTTTCAATGAATTTGCAGCCTCACGCATACAGATTTTTGGCCAGGGTGAGACAGCTTACTTGAAAATGCTGGAAGTAGAGAACCGTTGGGATACGGTGGAGAGACTTTTAACCTTCGACATTCCCTGCTGCATCTTTACCCATCAGAACACTCCTCACCCCCATTTTATAGAATTGGCTGAGAAACACCAGATTCCCATTCTTCAATCTGACCTCAGTTCTGCGGACTTTACGATTCGCATTATGCGGGCATTGGGGGAAGTTTTTGCCCCCCGGAAAACCATCCATGGGGTTTTAGTGGAGGTCTCGGGAGTGGGAGTCCTAATTTTAGGGGAAAGCGGTGTGGGCAAAAGCGAAACGGCTTTGGAACTCATTGAGCGCAGACACCGGCTTGTGGGAGATGACGCCATTGAAGTTCGGTGCGTGGGCGGCAATACACTCCTGGGAAAGGCCTCCAATCCCATGTTGGGCCACCATTTGGAAGTTCGTGGTCTGGGGATAATTAATATTGCCAAACTCTTCGGTATTGATGCCATTCAAAAGGAAAAAGAAATTTCCCTAGTAGTGGATCTGGAATTTTGGGACTCCACCATTGAATATGAGCGTCTAGGGACAAAAAATGAAACCTATGAGATACTGGGTGTTCACGTCCCGTACCAAAAAATACCTGTAAAACCAGGTAGAAACATCGCTATCATCATCGAAACCGCTGCCATGAACGAAAGACTAAAAAATTCTGGCTTCGACGCAGCCCAAGAATTCAGTGATAACATAGTAAAATGGTTGGAAAGTGAGAATGCCCGCTCTCTCTACTTGCGGAAAAATAAGAATACCCCTTAAACTGGAAAGAGATGGTTTCTACAGAATGATTGAAAAAGAAGTAATAGTAAAAAATCGTGCCGGCATACACGCTAGGCCCGCTGGGATGATCGTAAAACTGGCAAATCAGTTCAAAGCCCAGATTTTTATGGAGAAAGACTCAGAAAAAATAAACGCCAAGTCCATAATGGGTCTGATCACCCTGGGTGTCGTTTGCAACACAGCACTAAAGATCTCTGCAGAAGGGGAAGACGCTGCACAGGCTGTGGAGGCATTGGTCAACCTGATCGAAAAACGTTTTGAGGAATAGACCCCATCTTCCCCGTCGTTTAATCCCTCTTTTTGGTCTACTTTCCCTCTACGCTTTTTTGATAACCCTGATTCTTCTGGTCACGAGACAACTTTTTGTGGAAGCCGTCAGGGAAAATTCATCCAGTACGGATTTACTGCTTCCCCTCCTTTTAGTTTTACCCCTTCCGCTTTTAGGGGCCCTGGGTTTCCAGTTTTATCGCCTCCACAAGGATCGAAGGGAAAGCAAAACCGGTTCCCGATTAAAATCCCGGATCACAGGTCTCTTTGTTCTCATCACCCTCCTGGCTTCCGTTCCTCAAGGGGCCCTCGCCCTGAGCTTTATTCGAAACTCCCTGGATACATGGTTCAGCGCCGGTTTTGGTGAATCTTTGAGAGGAGGTCTGAGGATAATCCTGGATTATCACCATGACAACACGACCTTGGTTCAAAAGCTCGCCGGGGACAGTTACTTTTTCCGCAATTACAGTGAACTTCCGGAAAATCAAGTAAAACTTTTGTGGAAAACAGCTCAGAATAGGGCGACGAATCTTCGGGCTTTCCAAGTTTTTTCCGATGAAGGAAAAGCTTTAGTTTTTCAGGGGGATCCCGGAGTGGCTATTCCCTTCACCCGGCTGATGAACGCTTCCAATGGACTTCTTCCCAAGGAAAGTTCCTTTGAAGGTTCTTTACTGAGGGCCTATAAAACGTTTACCATTCAATCGAAGGCTTACCACTTGGTTTTTACCTTGGCACTTCCCGGGGATTTTGAACAAACCAGCCGCCAGTTGACCCGCTCCTTGGGGGCTTATGAACAACTGGAAACCTACTTTGACACCTTTCAGTGGAGTCTGTTCATCATTTTCTTTTTGTTTTCCCTCCCCCTGTTTTTCACCACCGTTTTGATTGCCTTTTCCTTAAGCGATGATTTGGTGAGACCGATCGTGAACTTGGAGAAAGCCACCCGAAAAGTTTCTTCCGGTGACTACAGCATCCGAATTCTCACCCCCCCCCACGATGAAATGGGATCCTTGGTGGAATCCTTTAATTCCATGGTATCAGAACTTTCCTCCTCCCGATCCCAGTTAGCCCAATCGGAAAAAATTTCCACCTGGAAAGAAATAGCCCAGCAGTTGGCCCACGAACTCAGAAATCCCCTCACTCCCATACGATTGTCCACGGAACGGCTTCTGAAACGTTACAAAGAACATGGGGTGGAATCGGTGGGAGAGATCCTGGAAGGGGCTACAGAAGCCATCCTCAATGAAGTGAGAAAACTCGATGCCCTGCTGAAAGGATTCAGCAACTTCGCCCGGCTCCCATCACCGGTGAAAGAAAGCTTGGATTTGGGAACACTCATCGAAAACTTGGTCCAAACCCAGACCATCTCTAATCCGGGGGTGAGAATACACTTTGAGCCCCCCAGCGAGTTCCTCAGGATCTTTGCAGACCCAAAACAGATGGAAAGTCTTATGACAAACCTGGTGAAAAATTCCATGGAGGCCATGAATCATCGCGGGGAAATCATTATTTCCTGTACCCAGGTGTTGAAAGCACAGGATAATTACTTCCGCCTAAGGATTCAGGATACAGGGCCGGGGATTCCCAAAGAGTACAAACACAACATTTTCAATCCTTATTTCACCACAAAAAAAGACGGAACCGGACTGGGACTTTCCATTGTGGAGCGAATTGTGTTTGATCATGGGGGTACAATCTGGTTTGAATCCGAAACCGGTTCAGGAACAACCTTTTTTATTGATATTCCGGGAGACAGGAAATGAGCCGCATACTAATAATCGACGATGAACCGGGAATCCGGAGTGTACTAGGGGAGATCCTCCATGATGAAGGTCACCAGATAACCACCGCTCCCGACGGTCTGGATGGTCTGGCCATTCTCAAAAGAGAAGTGATCGATCTGATCTTTCTGGATGTGTGGATGCCCCACATGGGGGGATTGGATGTCCTCAAAGCCATCAGGGAAAGTTACCCCGATATGACGGTAATTATGATGTCCGGTCACGCCAGCATCGACCAAGCCGTGAAGGCCATTAAAATTGGGGCTTTTGATTTTGCGGAGAAGCCCTTGTCCATAGAGCGGGTACTCACCCTGGTAAAAAACGCCCTCCACCTTAAAGAGCTCAAGGTAGAAAATCAGTCCTTAAAAACCGCCCTATTTCTGGACGATAAGATGATAGGCACCTCACCTGGAATGTTAAAAGTCCGGGAAGTCATCGAACAAAGCGCCTCCAGCGATGCAAGAATTATGATCCTGGGAGAAAACGGCACGGGAAAAGAGTTAGTAGCTCGGGAAATTCACCTGAGATCACCCCGCAGTCGTGGCCCCTTTATCGAAGTGAACTGTGCAGCGATTCCTGAAACCCTCATTGAAAGCGAGCTATTCGGCCACGAAAAGGGGGCCTTTACCTCGGCGGTATCCCGAAGAAAGGGGAAATTTGAATTGGCCCATGGGGGCACGCTTTTCTTGGATGAAGTGGCCGATATGTCCCTCTCTGCTCAGGCGAAAGTGCTCAGGGCGGTTCAGGAGATGCGGTTCGAAAGAATCGGCGGGGAAGAAACCCTGGAAGTGGATATTCGCATCATCACCGCTACCAATAAAGATATAAAAAAGGAAGTTCGCGAAGGGAATTTTCGGGAAGACCTCTATTTTAGACTCAGTGTGATCCCGCTTTATATTCCCCCTTTGCGGGAAAGGCTGGAGGATCTTCCCGATTTAGTGGCTTATTTCTTGAAGAAATTTCAGGCTCAGGAAGGAGGAAGGGAGATGACCTTCAGTCCAGAAGCCTTAGAAACCATCAAAACCCACCTTTGGCCTGGAAATATTAGGGAATTGAAGAATTATCTGGAACGGATTTCCATCATGGTGGATGAGCCCGTGGTGTCCTCCGAAAATGCGGCGTTCTTCCTCCAGTCAGCGGGACAATCCCCGGGAAAATCTGCCGACCCATCAATAAGCAAGCTTTATCTGGGTATGGGACTCAATGCCGCCAAGGACGCTTTCGAAAAGGCCTTCATCGAAGAAAAACTGGCAGAATCCGGGAACAACCTGACGAAAGCAGCCCAAGCCCTGGGCTTGTATCCTTCCAACCTACACAGTAAACTTAAGAAATACGGAATAGAGCTGGGAAAATGAAATCCTTAACAAACCGTCAGGAAGAAGTCCTGACATTTATCAAATATTTTATAAAAGATAAGAAGTATCCCCCGACCATTAGGGAAGTGGCGACCCAGTTCACCATTTCCGTAAAGGGGGCCTACGACCATTTGAAAGCCCTGGAAAAAAAATCCGTCCTCAAATGTGACCCCAATCGATCCCGATCCATAGAAATCTTAGACAACTCCCCCCCGTCAGAGGATCATCCCGTGGTGGAGATCCCACTTTTAGGCCGGGTAGCAGCAGGTATACCCCTATTTGCCGAAGCGAATTTTGACGGTACCGTGCCTATCCCCAGGAGCTACCTGAAATCGGGAAACTACTTCGCTCTTCTTGTAAAAGGGGAATCCATGACGGGGGTGGGAATCATGGATGGGGATATTGCTTTGATCCGTGCCCAATCCACGGCGGAAAACGGCCAAATCGTGGTGGCCATGGTGGAGGAAGCCGTCACCCTTAAGAGATTTTACAAAGAAACATCCCGCATCCGTCTTCAGGCAGAAAATTTAGCCTTCCCCCCCTTGTATTCCCAAGACGTGAAGATTTTAGGGAAGCTTTCAGCTATTATACGAAACTATGAGTAAACTTGCCCCCGCTTATCTTCTGTTGGGTCCTGAGAAAGGCCTAAAAGACGACTTCATCCGTGAAATCAGGGAAACTCTCACCAAAATCTCAGGACAAGACCTGGAAGAAACCAGGCACTATGCCTTTGAAACTGAAATCCCCTCTTTGGTTTCAGAACTCCAAAATGGCTCCCTATTCTCCTCCGCCCGGTTGGTTTTCCTTCTTTCCGCCGAGGAAATCAAAAAAAAATCGGATCTGGATCTTTTAAAAGATTATCTAAAAAACCCCTCACCCGAAGTAACCCTGATTTTAATTTCTGAAGAGACCAAGTTCGATGAGTCTGTTAAAAAAGCCCTGGAGAAACATTCCAAAGATAGTGTAAAAATTTATTGGGAAATGTATGAATCCCAAAAAAAAGGGTGGCTGATTAACCACTTTCGCACCCTGGGACTTACCATTGGTCAGGATGAATCGGAATTTCTCCTGGAAATGGTGGAAAACAGTACAGACCAGCTAAAAAGCGAAGGGGAAAAACTCCTCTCTTTTTATGGTAAAGGCCGAACCCTCACCATGGATGATTTGGAGACCTACCTCTCCCATTCGAAAGAGGAGACAGTTTTCAGCCTCTTTGAGATGACCATGGAAGGGGATATGGAGCAGACCATGGAAGTCTTACACAAAATCCTTTTGAGTCAGGATAAAGACGCGGTGGGTCTACTTTCGGGTCTCCTTTGGCAATTCAGAAACCTTCTTACCCTGAGACAACACTTGGACCAAGGACTCCCTTCGGACGAAGCCTTCCTCCAAGGCAAAATCCGCACCACAAAAAAAGGTAAAACCACCTATTTAAAGGGAAGCCAAAGGTTTTCCACCAAAGACCTGGAAACCGTCATCATCCTTTTTTCAGAGTATGAAGTCCGGCTCCGAGGAGCCAGAACCGAGTGGCAAAGCCTCATTCTCGAACTCTTTCTTTACCAGATTCTGATAAAGAAAGGTCATAGAGAACGGGCTTTGGAAAGTCTTTAACTATTTTAAGAACACCTGCCCCACAGCAGTGCGGAGTTTATTCAAGGCTTCCCCGTAGGTAAATCCTTGGGTCGCTTCGATAATATTCTCTTCCAATTCACCCTTGGCCGTGGGGAATCGAAAGATAGGATTATCCAGGATTTCCAACATTCGAGAGGGCGATAACCCCTGATTTTGAAGGTAACAACCGAAGCTAAAATCCTCCAGGGGTATTTTTTCGAAAGCGGGGTTGTAAAGATACCCTTGAGCGTCGAGAAGTTGCTCGAAAGGCCCCTTTGAATAATGAAAAATTCTACTGAAAGGCTTACTGGGATCCAAAATCATGGATGACATCAAGGCTTCTTTCACTTGATCCAAAAACTTATAGAAAGCTTGGTTTGAAAGATCAGTCCTGAGGATCATCACTGCGATGTCCGTCTTATGATTATTCTTATGTAAAAGTGCAGGAATATCATAATTCACAATGAATTTGTCATCTTTTCTTTTGATGATCTGGCCACAGGAGATTAAAATATCGTAGGGTGGAACCCAAAGATTGAAAAGCTCCTCTTCGGAGATCTCTAATTCCGCCAAGGCTTCGAAGGCCCCTAATATTTTAGCCTCTGCAAATTTAACGCGGTAATAGTACTCAAAATGATTGATCATACCCTGGGTGAATCCGGCTTTACCATGGCTGGCGAAGTGAAGCCTTACCCGATAATGCTCTTCGATCACGTGGTTGTGAAGAATAAAATTCCCAGGAAAATTAGCCAGGTATTCCAAAGTAATATGGCTTTTAAAATCCGGATTGGATTCGATCACCCGTAAGATAGCGCTCTCCACCCGAACTCCATTGGTTTCCGGTCTTAGGTACAAAAAATAATCGGAACATTCCGCCTCTCGACAGGCCCCGGAATAAGGAATGATGATGGTCGGCTTTTTTTCTGATATGGAATCCACGCTAGAACCTCTGTAATTAGTTTAATCCAGGAACCTCGGGAAAGATAGAACAATCATGCAGGTCTTCAGGGTGAGGGTCCGACCATCCCCGGAGGGGGCATCCGAATATCTGAAATTTTCATGGGATTTTGTCGTCCATGGGTATCTTCCTTCACCAGAGTTTGAACTTCTTGGAGGATGTCACCCCAGGTAACTGGGAGCTTTTTCAGTATATTTCGGGTGATGGTTTCCACAAAAGTGACGGTCAAGACCCCTCCTTCGGAAAAAGCCAAAGCTTCCTCCCCAGATTCCGCCGCGGCCAAGATTAAATTCCCCTTACTTTTTAAAAACAAATTCTTCCATCCCAAATTGTTCTCCTCAGATCTCAGGGGGATCAAACTAGATCGGGGCTTGACCTGGGGTTCTTCCCTTTGGGGTGTTTCTGCTATCACCAGAAGAAGTCTGGGCTGTTTCTTTTTCAATTCCTCCGCAAGGCCATAGAGATTTCTTCCTACTTTTCCCATAAGAATGTCTGTCCAGGCCGTGGATGCGTTTTTTCTACCATCCAAGGAAAAATAAACGACCAATACATCCCCAGGTGAGAAATTAAAACTTTGAAGGGTTTTATCCCATTGAGTCCAGCTGGCTTCCGAATCTTTTAAAATTCTGGTCTGTAATTCCAACCCTGTTTTTTGAGCGGCCAGGGAGAAAAAATCTTCCATGGAGGCCAAATCCCGCAGTGCACTTCGCCCTAAAATGGGATCCAAGGTATCGCCTGTGGCCAGGAGCCATAGATTCCCTGCGGCCAAAGGTGTGACTCCGAGTCCCAGGAGTAATATTAATATCCATTTCATTTGCTCAACTCCAAAACTGATCGAAATATCCTTAAGCCCCGTTCTTCCCCCTGGGAATTCAACACCACCAAAGTCCAGGGCGATACACCTTCAACTTTAGTTTCTCTCGTTCGATAGATTTCACCGGAGGACATCCGGCGGGACTCCTCCCATAGTTTTTCGTAGGTACCCTTTTCATAATCCCCTTTTACAAAAATAATTTGTAGATTTTCCGTATCGCTGCGGTTCATCTGAATCTCAAATTCCACCAAAGTTCCCGCAAGGAAAGGAAGGCGATCATAATTTCTCAGGGATCGTCGGCCCAACGGGATGTCCAGAGTGGTGAGAGGCAGTTCAGATTCCGACACTGAGGCCACAGGGGAGACGGGAGTCCCTGCCCCCGGGAGGATTCTCCTTCCATATAGAAACCGGGTCGCATAATAGTTTTCCTTCATACTGGAAATAATCACCCCGGTTTTGGAACCCGCAGAGGCGGCGTGGAGAACCTGGGAATCCCCAATGTACAAACCTGCATGGGAGGGCCCTCCCACGGTATTAAAGATGAATACATCACCAGGTAAGGCTTGTTCTTGGGTAATTTTTTCACCAAACTGAGCCAGAGCCCGGGTAGATCGGGGGATAAGTAAAGCAGCTATTTTTTGATAGGTGTAGTAAACCAATCCCGTGCAATCAAAACCCTCCGGGGATGCGGCTCCATAAACGTAGGGGGTTCCTAAAAATCCCCGGGCGAATTCCACCACCTTGGTCCGAAGAGCCTGGGTCTGGGGGGACTCTGCCCCCTGAGCCCAGGACGGGTAGGAAATAATTAAAAATAAGAATAAGGCTTTTTTCATGGGTTCTCCGACTACAGTTTACCCCAGGACAGGGACTTTTCAAATTGAAAGTCCTGAAAAAAAAAGGTAAACTGCCCTTATGAATGGTAAATTCTCCCCTCCGGCTTCTCTTCCAATGGCTATTTCCTTAGGATTGCTTTGTACTGCGGCCCTGGCCATGAGTATGGCCCGGGTGGCTTACACGGGAGAAAGAACCTGGTCTTTCCTCATGTGGAACCTCTTTTTAGCCTGGGTACCCTTGGGTGCCGCAGTACTTTTTCGTTTCCTCTCACCTAAAGGGGCACTCACCTTTTTTCGAGGACTTCTTTTGGGAATCCTAGGATTGGTCTGGTTTTTATTTTTCCCCAACGCCCCCTACATGGTTACGGATTTCATCCATATCAATGGGAGGGAGTTCTTTGCTTTAACTCAGGGCCAATGGGTTTTTAATAGGGAATTCTTACTTTGGTACGATTTGGTCATGATGACCCTCTTTGTCATGACCGCCCTGATGACCGGGTTCTGGTCGCTTTTCCTCATGCAAAAGTCCGTAAGGGAGAATTTCGGCCGGCCACTTTCCTGGTTGTTCAGTGGTTTTGTTCTTTTTATCGCCAGTTTTGGGATTTATTTAGGACGGTTCATCCGGTGGAATTCTTGGGACCTGGTGACGAATCCCAAGGATCTAATAAAGAGTGTTCTGGGAAACTTTCATGACGAGGCTTTAGGGTTCACACTCTTGTTCTTCGCATTTTTAGTACTACTTTATATCAATTTTTACTACTGGTCGTTTTTATCTGTTCGAGAATCGGAAGGGAGCCATAAAGGGAAAGAGGAATAGCCCCTTCCCCCACCGGCTCCCGAACCTTAGAGGCTTTTTAAAACTTCTACGGAAGATTCCCCGTCACGTTTTGAAAATGCCTCACTACTCTTTCAATAAAATCCTGTAACTCCGGGGGCTGGTCTCCAAAGAGCCACTTAAACCCAGGATTTCTTGAGATTCCAGGTCTTTGAAAGAACCTGTGAGTTCACCATGGGATATGGGGGAACTCACATCCCCATTATTAAAGAGGACAATTATTTTTTTACCTTCTGCTGAAGTGCGTTCATAGGCTAGGAGGTTTCCTCCCGAAACAAGGAAGTTCAATTCCCCTTCCGCCAGAATCGAACCATAGGTCTTTCTCAGGGCTGATAGGCGTTTGTAATCCTCATGAAGGCTAAAATCCCCGTAATCCCCGCCTTCGTCTTTCCATGGGAGAGGGCCGCGGTTCATGGGGTCTGCTCCCCCAGTCATACCAACTTCATCACCGTAATAGATCGTGGGCATCCCGGGCATGGTGAACTGAAGCGCCACGGTCTGGAGAAACCGAGGTCGGATCTGGTCATAATTTTTATCCCCATAGTTCTTGTATCCTAACTCCCAAAGGGTGCGGGGAACGTCATGGGTGGAGGTCAGATTCATCATTCTATAAAAAACGGGCTTGGGATAATTCTCCTGAATCAATTCGAAGGACTGACGGGTCTCTTCCGTGTTTCCGCCCTTTCCCAGGTTTAAGGCAGCAGCCCGGAAAATGTAGTTCATAGTCGTATCAAACTCATCCCCATAAAGGAAGTGGCTCGAGTCGAACCACACTTCCGCCACGGTTAAAGTATCGGGGTTGGTGGACTTCACAGCCTTTCGCCATTCCTTCCAAAATCGGTGAGAAACCCAGGGAGCCACGTCCATTCTCCACCCGGAGATGCCCTTATTAATCCAATGTTTTGTCACGGAGTCAGGATTTCCGTAGGCAAAGGCTTCGTAGGAGGGGGTTTCTTTCAAATTGGCCAAAGTGGGGACGGCCCAAAAATTATACATCTGGTCCGGATTCTTAGCCCGGAGATTGAACTCAAACCAATCGTAATAGGGACTTTCCTTGGTGATGACTTCTTTCTCAAAGGCTCCCACTTGTGGCCAGATGCCATAGCGGTCAAAGTAAACCGAGGCGCTGGAGGCATGGTTCAAACTGGCATCCATCATGAAACCGATACCCCGTTTTTTTGCTTCAGCGATCAAAGTATCGAAGGCTTTTTGACCACCGAAGGTGGGATCTATTTCCATGTAATTCATGGAATCGTATTTATGGTTCGAGGGACTGGTGTTGATGGGGGTGGAATAAATCATGGTCACACCCATTTCTTTCAAATAATCCAGCTTTTGGGTGATCCCTTCCAGGTCTCCCCCGTAAAAGTCATTGTTGTACTCCCCATCGTCCCCGTCGTGTTTGTCCACGTTTTTTCCGGGAACCCAAGGCCTGGGATCGGACCAATTGGTATGAAATTCCGCTGAGGTATGACCGTAATTCCAAGTTTTTCCGGGTACAGGATCATTGACTTTGTTCCCGTTTCTGAACCGATCGGGAAAAATATAATAGATGATCCCGTTGGACCATTCCTTATCCTTAGCCTGAGCGGTTTCCGGAAAATAAACAGTCTGCCGGTAGGGTTCCAGATCCGTATCCAGTGTGATACGGCCGACTCCGCCGGTACCGACAGCACTTTCATGGGCAATGGAAACCCGGTTTTGATTACTGCCGTAAACCAACACCTCGCTGCCCTTTTTTAAAATAAAATGGTAGGCATAGATCCCTGGGGTTTCAAAGGTGAATTCCCCGGTCCATGCCTCTTGGGCTTCTCCCATAGGGCTTCTGGTGAGTTCCACTGACCCCAGTTCCAAGTAGTCCAAATAATCATGGTTTCCCTCTTCGATTCTTTGCATGATCATCAGGGTAACACTGTCCAGATCCCCCTTTCGTGCCAGCAACTTATAGTTGATGGAGGAACCTTGAACCACGGCTCCGAAGATCGATTTCGAATCCAAATCCCGGGAATTAAAATAGATGGACCCCACATCCATGGATGGTTTATAATCCACAAAATCCGTCACCGCCTGTTTTTCCGGGGGCAATAAGGGGGTGGTCGTACAGGAAACTAAAAGCATTAGGCTGATAAACGGGAAAATTATCCTGGGAAACCCAGGGCGTTGAAGGTTAATAGACATGGACTCTCCTTGCAAACGATTGCGTAATTATAATGATGCAAGCGTTTGCATTTGTCAAGTCAAACTTAACTTCGTCTTCCCCGCTTCATCTCCCCCACAACTTTTTCTCTTTGAGCCCGGTCCTGGAGATAGTGCTGGAGATTTTCTGCCAAATTCAGGGGGATGGAGGCCTTTTCCGCCACTTCGGAAGGATCAGCCGATGCTAGAGCATCTAAATTAGCATAAGCCTTCAACAGCCGCACACTTCTTTGAGGACCAATTCCCGGGACCCCTTCCAGGGTGGTCAATTTCAGCTTTTTATGCCGAAGCTGCTGATTGAATCCCGTGGCAAACCTGTGGGTTTCATCCCGAACCGCCTGAAGGATTCGCAAAGCAGGACTGCCCGCAGGGAGAATGACCGGATCACTTTTCCCTGGGAGAAAAATTTCCTCGTTTTTCTTGGCTAAACCACAGAGGGGAATATTCAGCCCTAGGGCTTGGAGAACGGAAAAAGCACTGGAAACCTGCCCCTTTCCCCCGTCCACCATGATCAGGTCCGGCATTTCCCCCTCTTCGTTCAGCAGCCGGGTATACCGGCGGGCCACCACTTCCTTAATCGCCTGAAAATCGTCTATAGCTCCGTTTAAGGATTTGATATGGAACTTCCGGTAGTTTTTCCGGTCCGGGAGACCATTGAGAAAGCTGATCAAGGACGCCACGGGAAAGTTCCCATCCAGTTGGGCTATGTCGTACCCCTCTATCCGCCGGGGAAGGGTGGGTAGTCCCAAGGTTTTTTGTAAGTCCGCCAATCCCGAGGGATTTCCCCGACCTTCCAGGTGTTTTTTTAAGTCCAGTTCCGCATTCTCCAGAGCCATCTTCATGACCTTCAAATGCTTTCCCGCCTCCGGAGTTTTAATTTCCAAAGCCCGCCCGGTTTCTTTCTTAAAAAATTCTTTCACCAAGTCCGTATCTATACTTCGGCTCAGGTAAATAGCATCCGAGGGTTTCGGATGTTTGGAATAATAGAGAACCAGAAACTGTTGAAAGATCTCCTCTTCATCATCGTAGATATCCAAGTGAAAAAGATCCCTTCCGGTGAGCCGGCCATCCCTCATTTGCAGGACCACGAAACTAGCTTGGGTTCCCGTCCCCGCCATGGCCACATAATCCCTTTGTTCCGGTTGGAAATCCACCACCTGCTGTTGGTCTTTTAACTCCTCCAAGGCCCTAATCGTATCCCTCAAATCGGCGGCAGATTCAAATTTCATTTCCGAACTGGCCAGGGTCATCTTTTCCTTCAGTTCCCGGACCAACCCCTCGGTTTTCCCTTGAAGAAGACCGCGAACCTTTCCCACCAACCCTTGATAGTCTTCGGGGGTTATTTTCCCCGCACAAGGAGCGGAACACCGTCCAATGTGGTGATAAAGACACGGAACGGCCCTCTTTTTTAGCGGCCCGGAACATTTTCGCAAGGGGAAAAGTTTTTCCGTAAGCTCTAAAAGACGATCCATGTGTTGGAGGCGGCTGTAAGGACCGAAATACTCCGAACCGTCTTCGATAATTTTCCTGGTTTTGAACACCCGGGGATAGGGATCCTTGGTGATCCGAATCATGGGATAGCTTTTATCATCCTTCAAATCGATATTGAAATGAGGACGATGCTTTTTAATCAAAGTATTTTCTAAGAGCAGGGCTTCGAATTCACTGGTTGTGACGATATATTCAATGGCGAAAATGCGTTTCACCAGAAGCGCCGTCTTTATTTCCTTCTGACCGGTGAAATAAGACCGGACCCGATTTACCAGAATTTTTGCTTTTCCGATGTAAATAATATCCCCGAATTTATCCCTCATAAGATAAACCCCTGGTTGGGGGGGGAAGGTTTTTACCAGAGCCCTTATTTCTTCGATTTTCCCGCCTGTTATTTGTTCCATATTCTCCGATACTTATAATATAAAAGAATACGGATGTTAATAAGCTGAAAACCTTAAGTACCTTTGTCATTTCCCTCATAATTCTCACCTTTCCCCTTCTCGCCCAAGAAAAAACCATGATTTTCCCCGATCCCACGACGGGGTGGTCTGGATTTTCAGACCGTTCCCATGCAGCGGAAAAAAATATGGGGGACCTGAAAGTCCTTACACTCCAGGAAAATGAATACGATCCCGCCCGCGATACCGACCTTCTTCTTCACTTCAACGAGGAAGGGCAGGGGGATGAAATGGGAAACTATACCCTCAAAAACAATTGGACCCGGGGAACCGGGAATTCTGCCCGAAGGGGAAATGGAAGTGCGGTCTTTCAGAATCGGGATGATGGGATTCTCCTGGAAGGGGGGCCTGAATCCCTTTTTACCCCGAACCACATTTGGCAAGATTTCACCCTGGAATTTTGGCTCTACCCGGCGAATGTTCAAGACGGTGAAACTATTTTTCTTTGGAAGGGTGCGGAAAGGATGGGGCGGGAGTTTCAAACCCAAGAAGTGCGGATCAGTCTCCAAGGACGACGGGTTCTGTGGAAATTTGACCAATTTTTCGAAAACTATCCTAAAAAAACCCTGGTTCTCACGGGAACCCGGAGTCTCTTGCCCAGAACTTGGCATCATCATCTCATAAGATTCAATTCCCATACCGGCCTTTTGGAATACCTGGTGGATGGGGTTCCAGAAAATTCCCTTCATGTGACCCCCAGCGGGAGGGAAGAGGCCCAGGTATTTCTTCCCAGAATAGGAAAATCCAGCCAAAGTTTGGTCTATATTGGTCCCAATCTCACAGCCATAGTGGATGAATTTCGCCTCACAGGCACCTTCCAGGAACAAATAAACCCCCAACGATTCACCTTAAATACGGGGATCCTCCTTTCCCGCATCCTGGATTTAGGAACCCGTGGTTCCTCCCTGACCCGGATCAAAACCCTCATGGATATCCCCGGAAAAACAGGTGTCTTATTTTCCTACCTCTTGGCGGAGAATAAAAAATATCACTGGCAGGCGAACGGCTCCACCAAGGAAGGTTTGGAAGGAACTTGGATTCCCTTCGATCCTGGGGAGGATCTGACCCTAAGTTCTACCCGGGGTCGTTATCTTCAGATTAAAGTGGAACTTCTCCCCGACGGCACCGGAACCGTCACCCCTGGTCTTCGAGAGATAAAAATCACCTACCGGCAAAATCAACCGCCACCCCCGCCTCCAGGGCTCCTCACACATGTGGGAGAGGGTAAAATTACGCTTTTGTGGAAGCCTGTGACCCGAGAAGGTCTCAGAGGATACATGGTTTATTACGGAACAGCCCCCCGTATGTACAACCACACCCCGGTGGATGCGGGAAATACTCAAGAAGTCACCATCGAGGGACTGGAAAATAACCGCTTATATTATTTTGCCTTGGTTTCCTACGATGATTCAGCCCCCCCCTTACTCTCGCCTTTCAGCGAGGAAGTGAGCGCCCGACCGGTTAGGTCCCGTCCATGAGCGATAAAAAAAGGGACCTGCTTAACCGAGGTGCTAACGCATACCGTTTGGGGGATTTGGTTTCAGGTGAGGAATTTGTCCGGGAAGTTATAAAAACATTTGGACCCGATGGAGAAGCCTATATGCTCCTGGGGAGCATCCTGGGAAAAAAGCGTTATTATCCCCAAGCGATCGAGGCCTTTCAGAAAGCGATGAAAATCCAAGGCTCCAATCCGGAAGCCTTGAATAATATCGGGGTTATGTACCGGTCCATCGGCCATATTTCTGAGGCACGGAATTACATGGAACAGGCCTTGGGACTTCAATCGGACCGGCCGGATATTCTCTACAACCTGGGAAACATCTTTAAACAAGAGGGGAAGCTGGACAGGGCAGCGGATTGTTATCGAAAAGCCATCAGCTTTCAAGCAGATTTTGTACTGGCCTATAACAACTTGGGAACGGTCTTTGAAGCCCAAGACGAACCGGACGAAGCCCTGAAAGTCTACAAGGCTGGTCTGGAAAGGGATCCCAACAATCCCACCCTCCATTTTAACTTGGGACTACTTTATCAAAATAGAAACCTCCTGGAACAGGCTCGTCAGAGTTTCACCTCGGCTTTGAAAACCAGACCTGACTGGCAGACCGCTCAAAATAATCTTGGGGTCATCCTACAGCGATTAGGTCGAAAAAATGAGGCCAGAAAAATATTTCAAGGCCTTCTCCAGGATGATCCGGACAACCTGGAAGCCCTGAACAACCTGGGAGTCATTCTGGACGAACTGCAACTTCAAGCCGAGGCTCGAAAGCACTTCGAAACGGCCTTGACCATCAACCCTCGGTACGTAAAAGCAGCTTTGAACTTGAACCTCATCCTTTTAAGAGAAGGCAAAAACGAGGAGAGTCTGGATCGGCTGAGCAGACTTTGCCTTTTAGAACCACAGAATGTGGACCTCCGGTTAGCCCTGGGTAAACTTCGGCTCCTCACAAATTCTTTTCAAAAGGCTGAAGAGGACTTACTTTTCGTTTTAAATCTCCAACCGGATCACGGAGAAGCCTTACGGGCCTTAGCCAATGTTTATCTGAATACCGATCGTGTGAAGCTGACTTATAAGGTCCTGGAAAGGATTCAGCGGTTGGATCCCAAAAATGGCGAACTCCTCATGGATATGGCTCTTCACTTCATGAGCCACAATTCCACGGGGCAAGCCATCCAAGTCGTACAGGATTACTTAAAAAACAAACCTGAGGACTTGCAAGCCGGCCTCCTTCTGGCGAATCTCTATAACCAGGAAAAGCGAGTTGAGGAGTCCATTCAGGTTCTCAAAGGTCTCTTGGCTCGTCACGGTGAACAGGAAGGAATTCTTGGGGCCATGACCCGTATCTATCGGGAATCCGGTCAGCAGACTGCCGCACTGGAAACCGCAGAAAAACTTATCCGCATTCAAGGAGGGAAGAACACCCACGGAAATCTGGACAACCTCATGGCGACCTTGGAGATCTATGAGGATGCGGCCCAATCACTGGGTGAAGATCTCCAGCGCAATTGGGAGAGAAATCTAAGAAAACTTTCCCAGCCGGAATCCCTGGGCGAAGACGCTGACAAAGTCATCGGCAGTCTTATGACCGAGGACCCGGATTGGTCCCTTGGACCCCTTCCCAACAACGATGAAAGCCTCCTGGATTTAGGTGATTTGAACCCTGCCATCGTTATGGACGAAGTGGAAGAAAGTCTGAGACTCACGGATGAAGAGGAACTGCTTCGGTACGATGATGAGGAAGAAAACGCTGAACCAGAGGTAATTAATGCGGTTTCCCTACCGAACACCCAAAATTCTGGGGCTCCGGCACAAGCTCCCGTGCCCAATTACCCAGCCCCTCAGTTCCCACCGCCGCCCTACCCGTCGGCCCCTCCGATGACACCGCCCTGGCCGCCTTATCCCATTACACCTCTTCAGGCTGCTCCGCCCCAAGCTACATCGCCCCCTACCCCACCAGCCTATCCCTCCTATCCTAGC
Organism: uncultured Spirochaetales bacterium; assembly: GCA_964624355.1. Taxonomy (GTDB): domain Bacteria; phylum Spirochaetota; class Spirochaetia; order JABEVK01; family JABEVK01; genus CAZUXL01. The sequence goes on along the minus strand of CAZUXL010000015.1, from coordinate 11,040 downwards.
TATCCCCCATTTCCGAACTATCCGGCACCTCAGCCCCCCCCTTCGTTTCCACCGGAAACCAGGGCTCTGCCCCCGTCCCTGCCCCTACCCGCCTCGAAAGATTCATGGGAAAGCCCCATGCCCGCCTTACAGCATCAAGATTCCACCCCGCCCCATTCCTGGGGAGAACCTGAAAAAAAGTTCCCCCCACCTCCTTTACCAGAGGTCTTGGAAGCACAGGCACCCCTAGAAACCATGAGAATTCCCCAAAATCAGGGGGAACCGGAATACATGGAGGAACTCAGTTTGGGGGATGAGGGCGGACTTTCCCCATCGGCACCTGAGCTGAATAAATTTGAAACCCAGGATCTACCCCCAGAACCCCCACTTTTTCCTTGGGAAGATTACGAAGATACGGAATCAGATGAAATCCCCCTTCTCCCGCAAGAAATTGAAGAAGAAGCCCAACCGGTGGAATCCCTTGATGAACCTGAGGAGCAAAACAGGGAAAAAGTCCTGGGTTTGCTGGATTATCTCGGAAAATTGAGTCAGCATCTCCCACCAGATAAAAAATTGAGATATATTGAGGATGAGATTCCCCTCAGGTTGGAAAAGCTGCGTTTAACCTTGGCTCCTACGGTCGCCTCAGCACCCCTCAATGACCAGGGTGTGACTGAAGCACAAGCCCTGAGAAAGCATCTTAAAGGCCTGATAAACCGTATTCAGGATAGGCTCGATGATAAAAGGTGATGATTTAAAAAAAGCCCTAGGCGACTACATTGATAAAATGCCTCCCCTCCCCACTTCCGTAGGGAAAATTATGGAGATTTGTCAAAACCCCGCCACCAGTCCCAACGACTTGAACAAAGTAATTTCCCTCGACCCCGTACTCTTGGCCAAGGTGATGAAACTGATAAACTCCGCTTATTATGGAAATACAGCGGAGATCACCTCCTTGGTACGGGCTATCATCATGCTGGGTCTGAACACGGTAAAAAATCTTGCGGTTTCCACCGCAGTTTTGGCCACCGTGGGGAAGGAAACCCATAAGGCATCCATTTTGAACCTGGAGGGATTTTGGCTCCACTCCCTCTGCGTGGGGGTTACGGCAAAACTTCTCTCCCGAGTTAGAAAAATTGACCCCAAGGAGCAGGAATCCTACTTTATCTGCGGACTCCTCCACGATATGGGAAAACTCCCTTTAAACAACAAAACCCCGGAATCCCTCCTTGCGGCCTTTCAAACCGCGGACCAAGATCGAATTCCCTTGTTTCAAGCAGAGCAAAAGGCCCTGAATTTTACCCATTCTGAAGCGGGAAGCCTTATAATGCTAAATTGGAAACTGGGGGATGATATCTTGGACGTGGCTCTCTACCACCACAATCCCCTGGAATACCGAGGACAACACAAGGACCTTCTCTACACCGTGGTTCTGGCCAACTATTTTGCCAATATCATGGAAATAGGTTTTTCTGGGGATCGGCATCCCGTGAAACCTCCACCGGAGGTCTTTAGCCGCCTGGGAATCACTTGGGCTCAGGTGGAAGCTTTGGATGATCAAGTGATGCAGGAAATTGAACGGGCAAAAGTTTTTCTAAAAATTGCTATTTGAGAAGGAATTCGGATTGAATATTACCTTATGGGGTACGAGGGGTTCCATCCCCACCCCCGGCTCACAGACAGTCCGCTACGGCGGCAATACAATCTGCCTGGAACTCCGATGCGAACCGGATAACCGCCTGATCATCATCGATGCGGGGAGCGGCATCCGTCCCCTCGGGGGAAAGGTCATGGGGACGGACTTTAAAAAAGGCCCCATTAAAACTCAAATTTTTTTCACCCACACCCACTGGGATCACATTATGGGATTTCCATTTTTTACTCCCATTTATATTCCCAGTACCCAGATGGAAATTTATGGACCGGTGACTTATGAAGACGATCCCTTGGACAAGGTTATCGGAGGTCAGCTCCAATACCGGTATTTCCCCGTGACCTCGGCAGAACTGGCGGCTCAGATTACCTATCACCGTCTTTCGGAAACAGAGATGGACTTGGGTGATGGGCTGAAGCTCATTACCAAGTATTTGAATCACCCCATCGCCTGCTTGGGTTACCGGTTTGAACAAGGGGGGAAATCCATCGTCACTATTTACGACCACGAACCTTTCCGCAACCTCTTTATCACCGATCCCACCCACCCGGACTACGATCGGTCTGCGGCTGAGGAGGGGGAAATCGCCGCCGCGGAAGAAAACAAAAAGATTCAAAACTTCATGAAAAATGCCGACGTGGTGATCCATGATTCCCAGTACACTCAAAAAGAATACTTAAAAAATAAATTGGGTTGGGGCCATTCCACCTACGAATGGGCCATCAATTCCGCCCAAAAGGCCGGGGTGAAAACCCTGGTCCTTACCCACCACGATCCCGAAAGAACCGACGATCAACTGGATGAATTGGAACAAAACTACAATCGCTTGATTAGAGGCAAAACTCCCATGAAAGTTATTTTTGCCCGCGAAGGGATGGAACTCTGATGCCCGGACAACCACCACAAAAATACAACCCGGGGGAATTGGACAAAACCAGAAAAAATATTGGGGAAGTCTCCCAGGATGAAGCCCGGCGACTAAAGGAAAAGCTCGGCGGAGAAGTGGGGGTTGAAAGATCCACCCGGGAAGTGGAAGCCCAGTACGATAAGTTGAAGTACAATAATAAACCAGGGGCCTCCGCCCCCGTACCTCCGGTAAATCGACCAGCTTATGAAGGGGAACCTGAAGGGGTCTCTTATTTTCTCACGGGGAGCGACGGGAAATTAAAAAGAGTGGTCCGGCGTTTTGCCGCCACGAGAATGAAGAGCCGTGAACGGATTAAAACCGACTTTTATTGCGCCAGACCAGAAATCAGTGTCAAAACCACCAGCCAGGCCTTTTCATCCCTGTTGACACTTTTTATGCACGTCCCTGATACCGTGAGCCATAGATTTGTCATGGATGCGGACAATGTCTTCGGCCGATCCGTGGAAAACTTGGTTTTGGCTGTTCGGGGACTCATCGCCAAAAGTTTTAAAACAGCTACCCAGACCATTCGAAGGGTTCCCATTTACGCGGAAATTTTAAAAATCCTTCGGACCTGGGATATCGAGGCCTTAGGTGACGAGTTATCAAAACTCCAACAAAAACCCCACAACCGTACGGTGGAAGACTTTATCCCCCTGATGAAAGTCCTTTTAAAACCGGTATTTTTGTTGAATCAATTATCCATAACCGTTCATCTAATTCCTGCCTTGGGGAAAATGTATGAATTGGGAAAACAATACTCCACCTCTGGAGTGGATCGAGAGCGGCTTAACAGATATTACACCATTGCCAGAGAAGAACTTCCCTGGGCTTTCTCCATCCTGCAAACCAGATTTTACCCTCTTTTGCTCAAGGTTTTGAGCGATGAATTTATGCTACCTGAGGAATTCTACAAGAAGCACGCCCAGGATATTTTAGAATTTCTTGATATCAAAGAAACGGACGTTTTAAAAGCCGATGGACCCGTGATGGTTCCCGCCCCTGCGGGAATGGATACCACCATAGTCCAGGGTGAACTTCCGGTGATTCAGGATACCTACGAACTTCCCCCTCAGATCACACCCCTTCCCCGAATCGCTGAACGGGGCTTAGATCTTTTAGACCGGTTATTTCCCAAGGCCGGTTGGAAAAATCTCGACAGCCATCCTGATCTTTACGCTTATTTTCAGTCTATTTTAGACTATCCCAAGGGTAGTGAACTTCTCCCTCCCTTAGATCCCCTCCAGCCGGTGATCACTTTGGCACTGGTCATCCAGAGCCTACTGGCAGGATTTCAAGGCATGAGTTTTGGTACGGTAAAAAACGCCCAAGGACAAGCGGAACATATTGGGGCTACGGTGGAAAAAGCTATTACCCAATTCCATTTTTTCATGGAAGAAGTGATTGCAAAACACTATCTTGGGACACTTTCAGACCTAACCAGAACAGTGGAGCGCTCAGGTCGATCCAATGCGGAAGCAAAACGCCTTACCCCCATCCTTTTGTGGACCCGCAAACAATACCTTCTGCCCCATATCACCATGCCTGTCTTGGAAGATATCCGTCCCCAAACATTGAAATATCCCCCCCTGGGTAGTCTGGTTAGAAAATTAATGGAGCTCCTTTCCCCTGTGGCGGTGGAAATTGAAGCGACTTTAGCCCGACAGCAAGAAGCCCCTTCCCGGGGGTATAAATTTATCTCCATGGAAAATCCCCTGGAACTTTTTCATTTCCAAGTGGAAAACACGGTTTCCCAGAGGCTTCACCAAATTTTTAAAAAAGTAGTGGTCCCGGGAGAGGATCATGGAAGTATAAAAGATGGAAGAACGAACCGGGCACTCCTGTTCTCTGTCCTTTCCCTGGTGAATCTTTTGGATCAATGGATCAATCAACCCGGAAGCATCCTTTATCTCAGTCAGCCTCCGGTCCTTTTCCGAACCGCTTCCGGGGATCCCGGGGACGAAACCCCGATTTACACTGTGGAAAAAAGGGATACCAGTACCCTGTTGAAAAAACAGGGGGAAAAGGAACTATTGCAACAAAATTCAGGGCAAGCCCTTCCGGCGGAAGAAAATCTCCCCGAACTTTATGGAGGGTTTATTGCTCAGGAAGACTTGAAAGGGAGAATCCTAGCCTTTGCCCAGAACAGCAAACCCTTTTGTATCGTGGCATTTCGGTTGCAGGGACTCGATCCAGCCCTTTATGGTTTGGGAAAAGCCCTGGAACTAAAAGCCCAAGAACTTTTACGATCCTTGAAAAAACCTGAACAGGTCTTGGATATTCGGGAAGATGGTACCCTCCTCCTCATTCTACCGGATGCGGATCGTCCATTGGCCCAAAGAAACGCCCGGGACATCCTCATTGCCGCCGCTTATCGAAAAATCCCCATGGGTGCCATGGTAGTCTCTTACCAATTGGGATGGAGCCAGGATAAACTCCTGTCTCTTCCCGCCCGGGGTTTCACCCAAGGCCAGGAATTCCCACCCCAGATTTTGGGAGTGTACCAGGCGGACAAGGGTATTTTTGAATTTGTGGAGGATCTTCCGGTGGTATCACCCCAATCTCCCCCTGAAGAATGGTCCCAGGAAGAAACGGAAGAGGTGAATACCAGTGGAATGGATGAGGAAGTAGGGTTTTAAATTTAACCGGGACCTAAAGAACCGTTCCGTCCAAAATCTTGGCCAGAAAACGTTCTAAGGCCTTGCCTTCCAACCCTTGAGCTTCCCCTGCTTTTTTCAGAGAATCCGCTGAAAGCCCTAAGGATTTCAAAGCTTCCCACTCTTTGTGGCCGAATTTTACCGCACCCCGAATATGATTCTCAAAACTCTCTGAGGCTAAAGGGGCCACTTGCCGAACAATTTCCAGCATGGCCTCGGCGTAAACCCTTATCTCCATTTGAGCGTGGGGATCCAGGCGAAGGGCCAAGAAATGAAAGAGGTTGTGAAGATCCATGGTCCAGTACCATTCGGTGTACAGGGAGAGGGGAAGATTAATCCGGGCTAATTCCCGGGCAATTCCCAATTCCACCACCTCTTCGTAATGTTCGTAAACCTGATTCTGGTCTTCTTCCAGGAGTTGGAAAAATTTGTCTTTAGCGGCCTGATCCGCAGTCTGCCCCCGGCCTTGTTTGTTGTCCGTGGATTGAAGGGATACAGAGGACGCCTGAGGAACATAAAACTCATTTTTCATCACCGAATAACGGCCGGAGATCTCATTTAATTTCGCAGTGCGATGACGAACCCACTGCCGGGCCACAAAAATCGGCATTTTACAGTGAAAGGTCAGGCTAACCATTTCCAGAGGAGAGGTGTGCTGATGCCGGACCAGATAATCAATGAGCCCTTTGTCTTCCCTGATCGTCTTTGTCCCCTCACCGTAGCTCACCCGGGCGGCTTGGACGATGCGGGAATCCCCGCCTAAATAGTCCACCAACCGGACGAACCCCTTATCCAAAACTTTGTACTCTTTATCTATAATCGCATCGGCGGCGGGGTTTTCATATTTTGGCATGGGGACTCCTGGAAGATTGTAAAAAGGATAGTACTATAAGACCTCTCTTGCATCAATCCTTGGATATCCGCTCTGTTCACCGGGTGGAGAATACATTAGATTTGTAGGTGAGGATAATAATGGATGGGAAATTTGTAATCATTACTCTGCTCCTGGGATTAGTTGTCCTCAATATTTCCATGATAGTTGGTAGTCTGCGCCATAAGGAGCAGTTTGGCGGTCGGATTTTTGCCTTGATGATGGGCTCCCTGGTCATTTATTCCTTGGGTTATCTCTGGGAAATTTCCACCGTCGAACTGGGAATCAAACTTTTTGCCATCTATGTTCAATACCTGGGAATCTTTATTTTTCCCTTGTCCTGGCTCATGTTAGCCCTCCACTATTCGGGTTATAGAACATGGCTAAATTGGACAAATTTATGGGTTATATCATTTATTCCCATCCTAACCTTTCTCCTGATAATTACAAACTCCTTTCATCACCTCTATTATTCTTCGATTTGGGTGGATTCCTCGGGAATTTTTCCTAATTTTGCCTTCACTAAGGGTGTCTGGTACTATATTCACATTTTCTATTTCAACGTTCTCATCATCTTTGGGAATATTTTTTATTTGCGGAAGTTTGTTTCGTCCACCCCAAAGCATCTATTCAGCGCAATTTTGGTTTTTTTTGCCACGCTCCTACTCTGGCTGGGGTATTTTCTTTTTGAGACCCCTCTCAATCCATGGGGTATCGACCTCAATCTCTTTTCTTTTAATTTGATGGGAATTCTTTTAGCTTTGGGAATGTTTAGATCCCAAACCTTTTCCCTGGTTCCCATAGCCAGAAGTCTGGTGTTTGAGAAATTCAGCCATCCTGTTCTTGTTTTAGATAAAGAATTGAGAATTTTGGATTTGAACACCAACGCTAAAAATCTTTTATTCCCCGATACTCCCGATGTACTGGGAAAAAACCTAATGGATATGGAAAGTATGCCGGTAGCCTTACTCTCCTTGTTGGAAAATCCAGGATTGGATCAGGTGGACTTCCCCATTATCACAGAGACCTCCCGAATGTATTATCAGGGAAGAAAAACCCCCCTGACCGATCCAAAAGGAACCATCCTCGGGACCATTCTCTCCCTGACCGATGAGACGGAAAGAACCCTCCTCCTCCTTCAGCTCCAGGAACTCGCAACAAAAGATAGCCTGACTGGAATTAACAACCGGAGGCACTTTCTCGAACAAGCGGAAGCAGAGCTGTCCCGAGCCCGACGTAAATCCACCCCTCTGGCGGTAATTCTCTTCGACTTGGATGATTTTAAAAAAATTAACGACTCCTGGGGGCATCAGGTGGGGGATTTGGCCTTAAAAAACGCCGCCGAAATCGCCATGGGAAATCTTCGGTCCCACGATATATTAGGTCGCTACGGCGGGGAGGAATTCACCATTCTCCTCCCGGAGACCAACTTTGAAACGGCCATGGCCATTGCAGAGCGTCTACGGGCGGGGATCGAAGCCTGCTCCCTTATCCTGAGGAGAGAACCCCTGCGGTTCACCGCCAGCTTTGGGGTCAAAGGAGTTCCACAAGTGACCCACGACCATTCCTTATCAGATCTTATCAACGCAGCAGACGCCTCCATGTACATGGCGAAGCAAAAAGGTAAAAACCTGGTGGTGGGATCCTAAAGGCCTCCCGAGGAATACTTCTTGCCAAAGACCCCGGAACTCCGGTATTTTATAAATGAAATTTAGCGCCATTCAACCCAAGGAGAAAAAATGAAAATTCCATTACATTCCAGTCCCTTCACCACAGGAAGAACCTTTGCAGGGGCTCGGGCTCTTTGGAGGGCGAACGGGGTCAAGGAGAAGCAATTTGGAAAGCCCATCATTGCCATTGCCAACTCCTTCACCCAATTTGTCCCTGGCCACGTACACCTCCACGACTTGGGTCAGATGGTGAAAAAACGGATCGAGGAACTGGGATGTTTCGCTGCGGAATTTAACACCATCGCCGTGGATGACGGAATCGCCATGGGTCACAGTGGAATGTTGTATTCCCTCCCCAGCCGGGACTTGATCGCCGACTCTGTGGAATACATGGTGAATGCCCACCGGGCTGATGCCCTGGTTTGTATCTCCAACTGTGATAAAATTACCCCCGGCATGCTTTTGGCCGCCATGCGTTTGAATATCCCCACCATCTTCGTTTCCGGGGGACCCATGGAAGCGGGGAACGTGGATGGGAAAAAACTGGACTTGATCGACGCCATGGTAATGAGTGCCGACGATTCCGTTAGTGATGAACAACTGGGTAAAATCGAGCGGGCGGCCTGTCCAACCTGCGGTTCTTGCTCCGGGATGTTCACCGCCAACTCCATGAATTGTCTCAACGAGGCTCTCGGCCTTGCCCTACCGGGGAACGGAACACTTTTGGCCACCCATTCCGCCCGGAAAGAGCTTTTTCTGCAGGCTGCGGACACCATCGTGGAACTGGCCCATAAGTATTATGACCTGGGAGATGTGGGCGTCCTTCCCAGGGGCATTGCCACAAAACCCGCCTTCATGAACGCCATGGCCTTGGATATCGCCATGGGTGGATCCACGAATACGGTTCTTCACATGCTGGCCGTCGCCCAAGAAGCCGGGGTGGATTTTACCATGAAGGATATCGACCAGCTTTCCCGGAAAGTTCCCTGCTTAGCCAAGGTTGCCCCCAACCACAAAGACTATCACATCGAGGATGTTCACCGGGCTGGTGGTATCCTCGGGCTTCTGGCGGAACTGGCCAGAGGTGGCTTATTGGATACCTCAGCCCGCCGGGTGGATGAACCTACCTTAAAAGATGCTTTGGATAAATGGGACATCACCAATCCGGCCAACACCGAAGCGCGAAAATTCTACTTGGCAGCTCCTGGGGGAAAAATAAACCTGGTGTTCGGCAGCCAATCCAGCAAATTTAAGACTCTGGATTTGGACCGATCCGAGGGGTGTATTCGGGATGTGGCCCATGCGTATTACGCCGATGGGGGGCTTTGTGTCCTGTTTGGAAATATTGCAGAGAAGGGCTGTATCGTCAAAACAGCGGGGGTGGATGCGAACCTCTATCACTTCGAGGGAACCGCCGTGGTTTTTGAAAGCCAAGAGGACGCGGTTAAAGGGATTCTCGAAGGTAAAGTGAAAGCCGGCGACGTGGTCGTCATCCGTTACGAGGGACCCAAAGGTGGGCCGGGAATGCAAGAAATGCTCTACCCCACCTCCTTCTTGAAGTCTAAAGGTCTGGGTAAGGCCTGTGCTCTCGTGACCGACGGCCGTTTTTCCGGGGGAACCAGCGGTCTCTCCATTGGCCACGCCAGTCCCGAAGCCGCATCCGGTGGCTTTATCGCCTTGGTGGAGAGTGGGGATAAAATCATCATCGATATTCCTGGGCGGTTAATAAAGGTCGATATCACCGAAGCAGAAATCGCAAATCGCAAAGCTACTCAGGAAGCCCGGGGTAAGGATGCCTACACACCTGTAAGTCGTATCAGACCCATTTCCCCCGCGTTAAAAGTCTATGCAGCTCACGTGACCTCCGCCGACCGGGGAGCTTTCAGGGAAATCTAGACTCTTAGAAGTAGGGGTTGTTAGGATGCCGCTGGTTAAAACTCCGACGGCATCCTCCTCAGCCATAAAACTTTATAGGGGATTATAAAACTTATTCACTAAACCCATTATGTTATCACCGCACTGTGTAAATTATTTAAAGGAGTAACCTCAGAATTTGCACCGTGCACCCCCTGTGTCATACTATTTCTAATTGTTTTCAGTATGAAATATCTGTGTTGATTGGACGAGTTCGTTTCAAGGAGCATAAATGGAACTTTTATTCGTGAGGCATGGAGAAAATTTGGCTAATCTAACAAAAGAATTTTCATATAAAAAAGTAGACTATGACCTAACGGAAAAAGGCTTTTTACAAGCAGAGCAAACGGCAATATCATTGCAAAACACAAAAATTGATAAAATTATTTCTTCCCCCTTAAAAAGAGCTATTCAAACAGCTGAAAGGATTTCAGACATAGCTGGTGTAAAAATAGAAATTAATGAGCAACTTAGAGAAATAAATGTGGGTATTTTAGAAAATACAAAACCCAGTAAAGAAAATTGGAAGATTTATGAAAATGTTATTTCGGATTGGAACACAGGAAATCTAGATTCAAGATTCCCTGGAGGTGAGTCCGGTAAAGAATTAAGAGCCCGATTTAAAAAAGCTATAGAATCCCTGTTAGAAGATAAATTTGATCGGGTTATAGTAGTTGGGCACGCAGGTATTTTTATTAACGGAATAATCGATATTTGTGAATTACAAAAACCTATGGAGTTTTATTCAAAAGACTATCATAATTGTTCAATTTCAAAAATTGAAGTAGAAAAAATAGGTGTAGATACAAAATTCACATTGACAGCATGGGGAGAAGTTGGGCATTTGACAGGTAAAGCAGCAGAATTCGAAAGTTGGAGATAAAGATTTATATATAGCGGCGAAAAACTAAAATTACATCGACAAGTACATTACTTGATAAGCCACCTTTTTACTGGTAAGTCACTCGAAAAAAACCATACGGAATTTACATAGCAACTTTTTTGTATTTGACGACTTCAAATATTTCGCTAAAAGGAAGATAGCTATGTCAGAAAATAAATATGTATACTCGGGCAATAAATTTGATGATGTAGCTATTGTTCTAGAAAACTATAGGCATGAATATTTCGACAATGAAATCAAACTTGAATTGAAAGTATTCTATGAATTAAGAAAGAAAAATGATATACACCCACATAAATTGATAGATTCTTCGGAAAAAGAAAAGAAAGAAATAAACAACTTCTTTTGGGACAACAAAGAAACTTTTTTCTTTTTATTTAAACATGGAAATCTTATTGGCAGCATTCTTTATATAGGTAATTATATACAATCGCCGATTCAAATCTGAAGTGCGAATTTTTGTAGATCCCAAACTTCCTGTGGC
>CAZUXL010000014.1:37091-40114 GCA_964624355.1 uncultured Spirochaetales bacterium | reverse complement strand
GCGAGGATGGGAAGTGTAATCGTTTGGGAGGTTCCTTTTCTAATATTCAAACCCATTTAAAAATTTATGAAAATCTGAAAGCCCAGGAACAAAGGTTGGAACTCCAGACGGAAAATCTGATTCGGGATAAAAGTTTGCTCGCTCAGTACTTTTCTGGGGATATGCTCTCCATTGTTATGGCCGGTGACGGGCCAAAAGTTAAAGCCACAGCTTCGCGGACTGTGGTTGTGAGTCTACAACTGGAAAGCTTAGATGAACTTTGGAGAACCGTATCCCCGGATATTTTTGGCGAATCCCTGAATGATATTTTAACGGACATCATGGATTTAGTTTATGGCCATCAGGGTACGGTGGTTAAGATTTTGGGCGATTCCCTGTTGATTGCTTTTTCAGGTCCCTTGGGGGAATCCGCCCCCGTGAAAAAAGCCTTGGAGTGGGCTGAGGAAATATTTAACTGGTTGGATACCTTTAACGACGTACGCCCCAGTTTTTTTGTAAATTCCTTAAAAATCTCCATGGGTATGAGCCAAGGGCCGGTTTTAATGGGGAGTTTTGGCAGCATTCACAGGTTGGAATATACCCTTCTTGGTCAACCTTTGACCCGAGCTCACCAGCTACAAAGACTTACCAGATCTTATGGATTGGGTCTTCTGGTGGATAATAGCATTCGAAAGTCCATGGAGGTGGACATCCATCAATGGCAGGACTTAAAAGATCTGGATTCATCAGCTCCTTCAGGGGTCTATATTTGGTGTTAGTTAAGGGCTGAGCACCGGTAAACGAAAGGTATCTTAAAGATTGCAGTACAGATTTTCCAAAAGAGTTTTGGCTTCCAGTTGTTGGGTGAGGGAATTTCCTAACTCGATACTAAGCTACTGGGGTGGAAAAAAATTCCTTTAAAATACTCTATTTTACTGTCAAACCATGCCGCATTTTGCTTCACTGCTTGCGACACGTATGTGGACCCAGGGGGATAGGAGAACATCACCTCCACAACAGCAGTATCAAGTTTTCTATTAAATTATCGTGCACCCAGCTTATATAATTAAGTTGACCTCAGGAATCTTTAGAAGTATTCTATTTCGAGGGTATTAAAAATTAAATTGAAGTTTTTTATTTTTACGGTACTTTTATTTTCAATGCAGATTCTATTTTCCCAATCAGAAAGGGAAATAGTTTATAGAAATAAATTGGTACAAGAGTGGGGCCGTTCAGGAATATTTCCCCTAATGGGGGCTACCACCGATGGGACACAGAATCTCGCAGTGCTAGCTTACGGATCCTACTTCCCCATGAGTTATACTGCCAAAGCAGGGGTACCTTCAGTTTTGAGAATCTATACCAATAAAACCTATGATTGTAGTCGGGCCTTTCTCATCCCTGAACTAAAAATAAGAAAGAATCTCCCCTCTTCTGGAATAGTAGAAATCCCCATACCTGCAAAAGTTAAAGGAGAAACTCTTTTCGGAACCTGTTCCATGGGCATGTATACATTTACAATTAAGTTTGAATAAGAATAAATCAGGACCAGAAAAGATTTTCTAAAAAAGCCTTTGCTTCCAGTTGTTGGGGGAGGGAATTTTCCAACTCCATGCTTAGCCATCGGGGGGGCAGAAAATCCTGATATTTTTTTAAAAAGATCATATCTGCGGTGCTTCTAAAGTGGTGGTGGTCAAAACCGCCCCAGGGGCTCTTCTCATCCAACATGATCGCACTCAAATGGCAGCAGCCGATAGGAAACTTTTGTGCTAAGGTCTCAAAATCCCCATAGCTTGGGTTTTCCTGAAGAATTCCATTTTCCCAATGACTGTAATCGATACAAAGACCCCCATACCTAGTGAGCTCTTCCTCTTCCGGTACTTCTCCTGAGTTTTCGATGTAGATTTTTTTTAAATATTTTTCACTTTCCGGGATGTAGGGATGTTCGCTTTTTCCTGGATGAATATTGAACACTTCTGAGGAAAATCGCTTCATTAGATATTCTATTTCTTCGTCCTTCATATCGGTTCTCAGATGGACATGGGGTATCTTTAAACCGGGTATGGTTTCTAATTCCCTGTAAAGATCTTGTCTTTGATCGGTGTTCATACATGTGGGAAATAGGGAAATCGCCCTGCAGGTCGAAATTTTTAGCTCTTCTATGAAAATGGGGGGCAAAGTATGAACCGTGGTGGTTAGTCCAGGAAGAATTACCATGGGGTTAAGATTGCCACTTTTCCTGGGATTATACAAGTTTTCTCTTGAATCTTTGATGCGGGCCGGTTATTATACCACCCAGACAAGGAGGGCTTATGGCTCACGTGATTTCCAATGCCTGCGTCGCCTGCGGTGCTTGCGTTGAAGTTTGCCCAGTGGAAGCAATTTCCGAAGGAAACCCCTATTACAAGATCAATCCGGATACCTGCATTGACTGCGGCGCCTGTATTGACGAGTGTCCTTCTGAAGCCATTTCCCAGGCATAAAACCCTCGGGAAAGGATCTCAGGCCGTCCGTAAGGGCGGCTTTTTTATTTTAGGAAGATAAATATGGAAATAAATGAAAAATTTGAAACGATAAAAGTGTACACAGACGGCGGTTGTATAGGTAATCCTGGAAAAGGGGCTTGGGCTTATGTCTTACTACTTCCTGGGAACGAAATCCGAGGGAGCGGGGGTGTTTCAGCCACTACAAATAATCAAATGGAGCTTTCTGCGGTTATTGAAGCCCTGGAAAAACTACAAACTCTGGGGACGAAACCTGGACAAGGCGTAATCCATACGGATTCCCAATACGTTAAAAACGGGATTACCACTTGGATTTATAACTGGGAAAAAAATGGTTGGAGGACGGCAAACAAAGAACCGGTTAAAAATAAAGAATTCTGGATCAGATTAAAAGCCCTTTCCGACGTGATGAAGCCCTCCTGGACCTGGGTCAAGGGTCACGCAGGAAATCCTATGAATGAACTTTGTGATCAATTGGTAAGGGAAACCATGGATAAAATTTCCTAGTTATCCCAGGTTTTCCCCAAGTTTCCCCAAGTT
>CAZUXL010000014.1:28166-36991 GCA_964624355.1 uncultured Spirochaetales bacterium | reverse complement strand
TTATCATAGAATATCCACAACTTGTGGATAACCACAATATTATCCACAAGTTATCCACAATCGAAAGTGAATTTCGATTTGTCAAGGGAATCTCTTGCAAATTTACCAAAAAAACCAGAAATTTCAGTTATGAAATGCGACGCCCATCTTCACCTTTATGATCTGGCTCAGAGGGATCCCTTAGTTTGGGACGAGTTTAAAAAACTCGAAAGACCAGCCATGGTTTCTCATTATTCAGAAAAAGAACACCTTTATTACCTGGAAAAACGAAAAGAGGGTTACAAATTCGACCTTTCTTTGGGAATCCATCCCCAGGAACCTCTTTGGATTCATGGGGAAATACTAAAAAAAGCTCTCACCGAAGGCAGTATTGGGGCTATTGGAGAGTGTGGATGGGATTTTTTTCATTCCCGCACCCCCGAAGAAGAAAAAATTCAGGATGAAATTTATTTATTTCAGTTGGAATTGGCCATTAAGTATGAATTACCCCTGATCCTGCATCTCAGGAAGGCCGTGGATAAGGTGTTTTCCCAGTCCCGGAATTTAAAAAAAGTAAAAACTGTAATTTTTCATTCATGGCCTGCCCCCTATCATGAAGCCCAATCCATCCTCAAAATGGGGATAAATGCCTACTTTTCCTTTGGGAATCCCCTCATTCAAGGTAATAAAAAAGCCCAGGAAACACTGAAACGCCTTCCAAAAGAAAGGATACTGATGGAAACCGATGCGCCCTGGCAGGTATTAAAAGGTGAATTGTACACCCCCTTATCCGCCTTGGATCGAATTTATGTTTACGCTGCCGGGTTGCGGGAAGTAAATATCCAAGTCTGGGAAGACCAAGTAGCCGATAATTACAGTAATGCCTATCCAAGGGTGTAATTTTTATCCATATTATGGTTGCTTCAGTTTCATTCTTGTGGGATAATTCAAAAAATGTCCAAAACCATAATTATGTGGTATTATATAAAGTAATCGGGAGAATTCCATGTCAAAGTATTCTTTGTTGGCTGTATTTTACTTACTTAGCTCCATCTGTGTTTTCGCTGGGGGAAAATCAGAACCCTACCAGTCGGTGGAAGGTCAAGAAAATTGGCATTTCAACTATGATATTTCCAAAATGGAAACAGGGAAATATAACCTGATCATCCAAGCCGAGGATAAGGCAGGGAATCTTCGAATTGAGGGTCCTTTCAATATTAACGTGGACCCCAATTCCGACATTCCTCTCATTTCCATAAACAGCCCGACGCCGGGTTGGAGAACCACTGGTAAGCTAAACATTGTCGGATCTGCTGTGGACGATGATCAAGTGGATTTTGTGGAGGTTCAATTGGGATTAGACGGGGCGGTGAATCGGGCCGTGGGTACCAAGTATTGGAGTTATTACCTCGATATGACGACCCTGGAAGACGGACCCTACATGATTCGTGCCCGATCTTTTGACATCAACGGGAAATCCAGTCCTTGGTCTACGGTAGATTTCCATTTGGACCAGTTCAAACCCCAGATAAAAGTGACCAGTCATGAAATGGGTAGTTTGGTTAAAGGGGGCATTAAGCTTTCCGGTGATGTGATTGAACCCAACGGCATTGCTGATTTTTATTACAGCATTGGAAATCAAGATAACTTCCAGAAAACATCAGTCACCCTCTCTCCGGATAAAAAACAGTTTAATTTCACTGTGGATGTGGACACTAAGAAGCTCACAGATGGTTCCCAAATCGTATGGCTAAAAGCGGTTAATCCCCTGGGGAATGAAGGATTGGCGTCCTTCCTTTTCTTCGTGGATAATACAGGACCCAAAGTGGAGCTCTATCGCCCCCTACCAAACCAAGGTAGTCCAGGGGATGTTTATTTGGCCGGGGCGGTTCAAGAAGGTGTGGGACTCAAAAGCTTATCTTGGTCAGTGGATGATAAAAAAGGTGAAATTCAGCTCATCCCTGGAAATCCTTATTGGCTGTTGAATTTAGACTTTTCCGCTGGTGATGCCCGGGATAAAAAAATCCGGTTTGTGGCTGAGGATAAAATTGGGAACGTGGGGACTGAGGAATTTACCTTGATTCTGGACAGGGAGGGGGACAGACCTGTGTTGACCTTGGACAATCCCAGGGTTAAGGATCGCCTGAAGGGTACCTTCCAAGTCCGCGGTTGGATTCAAGACGACGAAGGAGCGCAGTCTGTTTCTTGGAACCTGACCGGGGGACAAAAAGGCACCGTGGAATCCACCGGAGTTTTTCAGTTTGATCTAAAACCCTCTCAAGCAGGTCCACAAATACTTACTTTAACGGCAAAAGATATAAATGGGGTGGAAAGTAAACAAGTCCAGGTAGCCTTTGAATATATTCCTGATGCCCCCGTGATTGTATTGGATAAGGTAGCATTTGGAACAAAGGAAGAGATATTCAGACCAGGTTTTCTTTATCCTTCGGAAAATCCCGGGGAGAAAAAGCAATTTCTAAAAGGCCATGTGCTTTCCATGGATAAATTGAACCAGATTAATTTTCATCTCATCAATTCTCCCACCATGAAAAAGCCCGAATCCTATTCTCTGACTCCTGCGGGTCAGGGAACCTATAGCTTCACCATTCCCCTGAGTGAGAAAGTAGGCCTGGGAAGGAATAACTTTAATTTGAATCTCAAAGACAGCTTTGGTAGTGAAGCCAACCTGAATTCCTTCATCCTCGCAGCTTTTAATGATCTCTACGATGCGGAGTCTTCCAATAAGGTCTTTTTCTTGGAGGATGATAGCCTCCAAGATTCAAAAATAAATCTCAGGGAGAATGAATCCTTGAAAGTGCTTTTTTATAGCGAAAAAGCAGAAACCACCATCACCCCAGGGCAGAATTATGAAATCCCTTCCTTGGTGGAGTTCCTACCTAAAACCGATTTATTTACCCTGGAACAAACTCCTATCAATAATAACGGCTACATTCTCACCATAAAGTCCCAAGGTTCCGGTGTAACCCCGGCTACAAGAATAAAAGTCACCACCGAATCCGGAAAAACTTTTGAAAGCAGCTTTACATTGATATTGAACTCGGATTTCAAAGCACCGGAATATGCGATCACCAGTCCCCAACCAGGTTTTTGGGCTCAGAACTCCCTTAACCTTCAAGGAAATATTCAATTACCTCTCACCGATTTAACTCTCATGGAATACTCCTTGGATGGTACTTTATGGCTTAAATTACCACCCAACGTGACCAGGGATGTACCCAAAATAGCCCCAGTATCAGGTCGAGCGGCGATTAACTTTCAAAAATCCGCTGAAGATATGGCTCTGATTGACACTGTGATCGACATTTCGGGTCTTCTAGATGGACCACAAAAACTTCATCTTCGGTCCACAGATAACTCCGGAAATACCCAGGATTTAACAATTCCGTTTTTTAAAGATACCGAGGTACCCGCCATCTCCATTGTCGCTCCCATGGAAGGAATCAAAGTTAATGGGTTAACGACTATTATCGGGGAATGGAAGGACAATGGTGGTTTAAAGTCCATGGAATATTCCGACGATGGGAAAAAATACATCCCACTGGAGTCAAAACCCCGGTTTAAGGTCGATATCGATTTTTCCAAGTATCAGAAAGTTCCTGAGCATTTTTATTTTAGGGGAACTGACCTTTCGGGGAATGTGAATACTTTCGAAACTGTATTTATTGTGGATTTGGAAATCGATAAGCCAGTGGTTAATTTGCAGATTCCTGGACCGGGAGAAGTCCTCAGGTCGGATTTTTATATTTCCGGTTTGGTCTTGGACGATGACGGGGTAAAAGAGGTGAGTTACCGCATCGATGGAAAAGGAGATTTCATTGTTCTTGAAGCTTCTAATTCTTTCCAAGTGCCCGTCAGTTTGAGCAATATCACCGACACGAAGCATTTTGTGGAAGTTTTTGCCCAAGATCTCAACGGGACCAGAGGTCCCATCCAGCGTCAGGACTTTGTGGTTTCCAGAAGCGGTCCGGTCTCTCTCCTGACAAAACCCGATGTTAAAATTACCCAAAGAGGAAAAGTAGTTCTGGAAGGAACCTCGGAGGATCCCAATGGGGTCGAATTGGTACTGATTTCCTTTGATAATGGAAATACCTTCTATAAGATGAGGGGAACGAGTAGTTGGAGTTACTTATTGGATACCTCTATCGTGGCCGATGGGATCTATACGGTGATGATAAGGGCGATAGATACCACAGGTGCGGTGGGTGATTATTCCGTACTCTTTTCCTTGGATAATACACCCCCCAAGCTCAACCTCACCAGTCCCAAGGATGGGGCGGTCTATGCGGAAACTGTACCGTTAGAAGGACGAGGTTCCGATGCGGTAAATCTGGCTGTATTGAAGTACACAATTAAAGCCCTTGAGTCTTCGGCAGCGGCATTGACCGGAACCCTACCCGTGGGGCAGGCTTTTACCACAAATATTCCCCTTACAGGATTGAAAGCCGGTTGGTATAACCTTTCTGTGGAAGCCTTCGATGACGCAGGGAACATTACCCTACTGGCAAGAAACATCGAAGTGGTCGATGCGGTGGAAGCAGACAAGGTTGAACTCTTTTTCCCCGTACAAGGGCATAAAATATCCGGTCCATTCATAGTTCAAGGCCGGTATTTTTCCAAAAAGCCCCCGGAAAAAATTGTTCTCAAAATCAATGATAATATTTTCAGCACCGTGGAAGTGGATTCCTACGGCTATTTCTCAGGTTCTGTAAATCCTCCCGAACTATTTCCCCTCTTGAAGAACCAGAATCCTCTTCCTTTAACCTCTGAACCCTTGATTCTACAAGTAGAAGGTGGTGAAGGTGCTCTTAAGATTCAGTCTTCCCCTCGCCAGGTAGATTACCAGGCCCAAGGCCCCTGGGTCTTGGTGGACAGCCATTCCATGGGCGATTTTATTACCAATAGACCTTATCTCCGGGGGCGCATGGGCTTTTTCGCACTCCCACCTCCCATTCCGGCGGAGGGTGAGTTACCCCTGACCTATGTCTATGGGGAAAAACAAATCTCCCTAGAGAAAATTCACAGTTTACCGGTAACTTTGGAGATTTCCATGGATAACGGGATGTCCTTCAAACCCTTGCTAAAAGTATGGGACGGAAACGAAAAGGGCACAAAAGAATGGGAGTACCGTTTGGAAACCCAGGAGTTTCAACAAGGTTCCCTGACCCTCTTGATAAAAGCTACCTTTGGAGATGGTTCTGTGGCCACAACCCGGCAAATTCTTACCACCGATACCCTAGCACCCCTGGTAGAGCTTTTGGTGCCAGCGGAAGAAGGCCGGTTCAACGAAGAGCTTAAAATCGTGGGAGCTGCCTCGGATGAGAACGGACTGAAATCCGTGCGTGTCTCCCTGCGTAAGGGTGATAAGGTCTTTACTCAGGTCCCAAGTTTTATCCAAGGTATGTATTATGATTTGACTTTCTTGGGGGCTACAACCTACTCCACGGGAGTGGGAGTTACATTCTTCGATCAAGCTGTTAAGATTCAAGTCCAAATCGGTCAATTCCCCAAAGAGATTCCAGAATTTGTCGGGGGGGGAGAATCTAGACTCTTTGGATGGGTTTACGGTGGCAAACTTTTGGCCAACATTGTCACGCTTCCTTTCGGATTTTTCTTTGGACCTGACTGGGAGTGGTTAGGTGTCAATGGGGCCGTGGGAGCCAACTTTTCAGCTTTCAGTAAGGATATGAATAGTCTGGTATCTCCGAATCTGAATGTGATGGGTGCCATTATTGGACAGTTCGAAGTGAAGGCCAGTGCCAATTTACCCGCCCTTAAAGCCTATGCTGTATTTTATGAACTCAGCAGCTGGTTCATTCCCTCTGAGGTCAAACCGGAAGTGGTGATTCAACACTCCGTTGGATTTAGAATTACTCTCCTTTAGAGTTCTTACGGAAAAACCCCTCATTTGTGGATGAGGGGTTTTTTTTATGACAGAAAATGATTTGGGCAAAAAAAAACAGGCCCGAAGGCCTGTTGGTTCTCAAAAATATTATTTTTTGAGGTTGTACCGGCGGTTGAACCGTTCTACTCGACCAGCGGTGTCCACCAGTTGTTGGGTTCCTGTGAAGAAGGGGTGGGAATCGCTGGAAATTTCCATGGTCACCAGTGGATATTCTTTTCCATCGGTGTGTTTCACCTTATCTTTGGAAGACATCGTAGAGCGAGAGAGGAACATAGTGCCGGTAAGGGCGTCTTTGAACACCACCATATTATAGTTGGGATGAATGTCCTTTTTCATAAGTAACTCCTCAGGGTATCGCAATTGCTGACGAATAATAGTATTTTGATAATGTTCTGTCAAGGCCAAGGTGTCGATGAAGGGCCCATCCATATTTTTACAAAGGATCTGCTATGAATTCAAAAATTATACCCATGACCCTATTAACCGGATTTTTAGGATCAGGAAAAAGCACTCTTATCAACCGTATGGTAAAGGATTTATCCCATGTCCGTTTTGGTTTGGTGGTGAATGAATTTGGGGATGTGAAATTGGAAAGTCAGATTGTAGAGGCTCAAGATGGGGAGGTGGTGGAACTTTCCAATGGGTGTATGTGCTGTGTGGTTCGCACCGACCTGGTTCAATCGGTCCAAGGCTTTTTGGACCAAAGCCCCAATTTGGATTACCTTTTGGTGGAAGCCTCAGGATTGAGTGATCCTCTACCCATAGCCCAGACTTTTATTTCCGATGACTTAGGGGGGCGGATTCGCTTTGATTCGATTATTACCGTGGTGGATGCTTTAAACTTCTCCAGGAATATGAGTGATTTTCAAGTGGCTCTCAACCAATTAAAGTACGCCGATTTTGTTATAATCACCAAGGACGAACTGACTTCCACAAAAGCCGTGGATGAGTTGAAAGTGCTGATTAAAGCCCTCGCACCCAAGGCCATGATATTTTCCCATCAGGAAAAAAATCTGTTTTCCTTAATATTGGATACAAAAAATATTGATCACGAGGAAATTTTAAATTTTAAAATCCTTCAGGAACAATCGGTGGTGAAAACTCCAGCTTCCCCCGTTCGGACCGGTGATAAAGGAAAGATAAAACCCTCCCACAAGGTAAAACACGATAAGGTGGATACTTTTTTCTATAAACAGGACCAGCCCATGGATTTTACTAAAATCGGGAAGGTTTTAGACAGTCTCCCGGAAAATGTGGTTCGGGCAAAGGGGGTGCTTTATCTCAATACACCCGAGTCCTCCCAATTAAAGGTGATATTTCAGTCCGTAGCCCTGAGGAACTCTTTGGACGCCAAACCATGGAAACTGGGGGAAGATAAATTTTCCGCCATGGTCTTTATTGGAAAAAATCTAGATAAAGAAGGATTAAAAAAAAGATTGGATGAAGCGGCGGTTCCGGTGTAAAGTTACCTGGTGGAATTATCATGGATAGCATAGCCGTTTACGCCCGGGATGAAGATCAGGCCATCGATATTATTGCTCTTTTACCCGAAGGCCTGGCGAAGTCGAGCACGCAACATATCATCTCCCCAAAAACTCCCCTGCTGGATTTTTTCAAATATGAAATTCCAGAATTAGCCATCATGGTCCTGGAGGAAAATCAGGACCTGCGGGAATTTTTTACAGCTGTGGAAAAAGATCCCTGGCTTACCTCCATCGGTTTTATCATCATTGCCCCGCAAGTGGACGATGATTTGATCGACCGGTACCGGGGTTACAATATTGCCTATTTCCTAGAGAAAAACCAAGTTTTAAACCAATTGACCCGGGTGGTGGAAATTCTTCAGGAAAATAATGATCTTCTCAACCATGCGGGATTGATCCAGAAGATCACCGATCTTTTTGGGGAAATTATTTTAGATACGGACATACTTCAGGTAAACTTTTTCGCCAGTCTTTTTTCCAATTTTCTGTATAAGGAAGGATATCTGGGCAGGGAGAAAAAGCTTCAGCTCCATTTATGTCTGTCTGAATTACTTTTAAATGCCATGGAACACGGTAATGCGGGGATCAGTTTTAAGGAAAAATCAGAATACCTCTCAAAGCGGTTCTCCATTCGTAAATTGGTTGAACAAAAGATGGCACTGCCGGAAAACCAAGGTAAAAAAGTAAAGCTTGCCTATAAAATTTCTCCTGAGCAGTCCATGTTTACCATTACTGACCAAGGGAATGGATTCAATGTAACCCAGGTTTTATCCACGGGTGTGGAATCTTCCTCGGTTCATGGGAGAGGGGTTTTTTTGAGTCAGCAGTCCAGTGATGAGCTAAAATACAACCCAAAAGGCAATGAAGTGACCTTTACCATGACCCACGATGGGAAGGCCGAAAGGGTGATTCCCCGGGGATTCGAGGACCGGGGTGCCCGAAATTTTGACTCCGGGGAAGTGGTTTTTCGGGAAAATGAGAATGGAGACGCTCTTTACTATATCGTCAGCGGGGAATACGAGGTTCAAATTCAAGGTCAAGCCATAACTCGGGTCACTGCATCGGATATATTTTTAGGGGAGATGTCCTTTCTATTGGGAAACCGGCGCAGTGCCACGGTCTCCACGGTAAAACAGGGTAAATTGGTGGAAATAGACAGGGCATACTTTACCGAAGTGGTGAAAAATTATCCGGAATACGGAATATTCTTATCAAAACTTTTAGCACGGCGCCTTCGGGATGCCAATCTACGATACGTGGGTTTGGTGAAAAACCCTTGATTTTTTGATAATACGGTCTACATTCATAGTAATGATGTTCAGCAATCAATTAGGAGTTGAAAATGAAAAAAAGCATATTATGGAGCTTGGTAGCCCTTCTTTCCTCTAGTCCCGGCTTTTCCCAAGTTCCTGATATAACCGCGTTTCAAGGAATCATCG
>CAZUXL010000014.1:5896-28156 GCA_964624355.1 uncultured Spirochaetales bacterium | reverse complement strand
CATCGAGAATTTTAGTAATTCCATAGCCCCTGTGTTACCCATGAATGCCGCCATCGGCAGTACTTGGTCTGATGCTTACATCGGCTCGATCTTGGGTGTGCCTCCCCACCTGGGTTTGGGACTCACCACCGGCGTGGCTTTTATCCCTTCCAAAGGGTTAAATACTCTCATAGATGCCATGAGCACAGGGACAAAACTTCCAGCAGCACTGGATGGTTTAGGCGTTCCTCTCCCGGCAGTGGTAGTGGATGGGCGTATTGGGGGTATTTTTCTTCCCTTTGATGTGGGATTTAAAGTGGGATTTTTACCCCAAGCGGTGAAGGACATGGTAGCCTCCACAGCGAAAGATTATTCCATGGATTATCAGATGTTTGGTGCGGATATTCGGTATGCCCTGATACAAGAAAATCTAGTGATGCCCGGGGTTTCCATCGGGGTAGGGTTTACCCAACTAAACGGCTTTGTGGCCATGAATCCCTTTGCCGGAGACGTGAGATTCGGCGGAATTCCCTATGTGAACGATAATGGGACACCCGGAGATACGACAGATGATACTATTCCCACTGACGGAAAGTTAGTTTTTACCAATCCTCAGTTGAAATTGGAGTGGAAATCCTCGGTGATTGACTTGAAAGCCCAGGTTTCAAAAAATTTATTGATCCTCACCCCCTATGCGGGCTTGGGCGCATCTGTGGGTATCTCCGAGGCCGGGGGCGGTTTAAATACCACGGTTAAGATTTTGGACGGCAGCGACGTGGAATTATATACCGGTCAAGCGGCCATTGATGCCCTCGCCGATGCCAAGGCTAAAGCCGCAGCGTCTGGATCCCCCTTTCCTGATCTTCCCACCATCACCGCCGATGGGATTAAGGTCTTGAAAGCCGTAAACGGCTGGGCGTACAGAATCTACGGGGGAACATCGGTGAATCTGGCGTTTTTCCACCTGGACCTTCAAGGAATGTACAATCTTGCAACTCAGTCCTTGGGTGTGACCGTGGGAGCCCGAATTCAGCTTTAATAATCTTTCTTTTTCAAAGGTTAAATATAAAAATCCGGTCCCCAGGGTACCGGATTTTTTGTGCCCCTTCAATTAAGTGATTATCTGTGGTACTTTCATTCCTATGAATTTAGAATTATT
Organism: uncultured Spirochaetales bacterium; assembly: GCA_964624355.1. Classification (GTDB taxonomy): domain Bacteria; phylum Spirochaetota; class Spirochaetia; order JABEVK01; family JABEVK01; genus CAZUXL01. The sequence continues at coordinate 27,018 of CAZUXL010000014.1, read as the reverse complement.
CGTTCTGGGCACCGGAGGCATGATGCCTCTGCCCCATCGTTTTTTAACCTCTGCCCTTTTGCGAAGGGAAGGGGATCTTTTTCTTTTTGACTGCGGCGAGGGAACTCAGGTTTCTTTAAAAAAATTGAATCTTCGTTGGAAAAAAATAAACGCCATCTGCATCAGCCACACCCATGCTGACCATGTCACCGGTCTTCCCGGAATGCTTATGCTCTCCAGCCAGGTGGATCGCACAGAGCCCCTTTATCTCATTGGTCCACCTCGGCTCAAAGAGTATTATGAGGTGAACCGCCGGGCTCTGGAAATGTTTATAAATTATGAAATAATTGTTCAGGAAATCAGTAACCCCCAAGAACCTCAGGTTGTTTATCAGGGCGAAGGGTTCAAAATAAGATCCTTTCCTCTAAACCACAGCAGGGTTTGTGTGGGCTACACCATGGAAGAAGATCCCCGTCCTGGGGTCTTTCATCCGGAAAAAGCCAAGGAATTGGGAGTTCCGGTGGGGAAAATGTTCTCCCAGCTTCAATCGGGTCAAAATGTGACCTTGGCGGATGGAAGAATCATCACCCCGGGGGAAGTCTTAGGGGCCACAAGGCCAGGTCGGAAGTTTTCTTATGTGACCGATACGGCGCCCTTGGATTCCATTGCCAAGGAAGTGGCGGGATCGGACTTTTTACTCTGTGAAGGGATGTTCACAAAAGATTTAGTGGAATCCGCTGCGGAGAAGAAGCATTTGACCTCCACCCAAGCAGCGATGATTGCCAAAGCCGCCGGGGTGAAATCCATGGGATTGTTTCATTATAGTCCCAGGAATAATGAAAAGGATTTGAAAAAATTATTGGCGGAAGCCCGGGAAGTCTTTCCTGAAACCTTTTTGGCCAGGGATGGTCAAACCGTGGAACTTCCGAACCAAGAGTAGAGGAGAATACCATGATTAAGGTCTCTCATCTTAACCGGACCTATGGGGACTACTTAGCTGTCGCCGATGTTTCCTTTGAGATCCCTCAAGGACAGATCGTTGGACTACTGGGCCCCAATGGTGCCGGAAAGACCACATTGATGAAGATCCTAACCGGATATCATTATTCTGATACCGGCGAAGCCTGGATCGACGGACTCCCCTTAGGGGAAGAACTACTGGAAGTGCAGAAAAGGGTGGGGTACCTCCCGGAATCTGCACCCTTGTATATGGACCTCACGGTCAGGGAATACTTGGAGTTCATCGGGAATCTCCGGGAGGTTCAGGATCTGGAAGGGGCTATCACCCGAGTTCTGAAGCTTTGTGCTTTGGAAGGGGTGGAATACAAAAGTATCAGCCACCTTTCCAAAGGTTTCCGCCAGAGAGTGGGCCTGGCACAAGCCATTATCCACGATCCCAAAGTATTGATTTTGGATGAACCCACCACCGGTCTCGACCCCAATCAAATCTTGGAATTCCGGGATTTGATCAGGACTCTGGGGAAAGAAAAAACGGTCATCCTCTCCACCCACATTCTTCAAGAAGTGGAGGCCATCTGTGAACGAGTGTTAATTCTGAACAAAGGCCGGATCATGGCCGATGGGAAGGCCGACGAGATCGCCCGGGAACTGAAAGGTTCCGCCGTGGTCTATACCCTGCAAGTGAAAGGTTTAAAAGGGGCAGAAGGCCTGAAAAGTCTCTCAACCCTCCCTCAAATTGTGGGAAAGCCCGATCTTTTGCAGGATGGGGACAATCCGGTCTTTAAACTAAGTTTTCCTTCCGCTGTGGAAGGGGGAGAGAAACTCTTTGACTGGGCCGTGGCTCAAAATGTTAAAATTATTTCCCTCATTCCCGAAACCTTAACTCTGGAAGATGTATTTGCTGAGTTGACCAAGGAGGTTGTCAGTGAAATCCGTTCTTAGTCTCGTGAAAAAGGAACTTCAATCCTCCTTCAATTCCCCCATGGCCTATGGGGTTTTAGCAGCCTTTTTGGTTTTCACCTCGGTGATGTTTCTCATTGGAAATCAGTTTATCGCTTCCAATTCCGCCAGTATGAGGGGATATTTCGGATTATTTCCCCTGGTTTTTATCGTTCTTATTCCTGCCATGACCATGCGTTCTTGGGCAGAGGAAAAGAAAATGGGGGCCATGGAACTTTTTTTAACCCTCCCGCTCCGTCCTTCGGAAATGGTGATCGGAAAGTATTTGGGAACCTTAGCCCTACTAACGCTCCTGTTTATACTGACCTTGCCCATGACCTTCATGGTTATGACCTTGGGAAGCTTTGAACCTGGGGAGATTATTGGTCAGTATTTGGGTCTCTATCTTCTGGGTGCTTCCAGTCTCGCTTTAGGTCTGTTTATGTCTGCCCTTTCCAGTAATCAGATTTCTGCATTTCTTCTGGGTTTGGGCGTGATGGTGTTTTTTACCCTTTCGGGAACTTTGGCAGCGTCGGTGGAACTTCCTAAAATATTGAAAGATATTCTTCAGTTCCTCAGTTTTGTCCCCCGGTTCTCTAGTTTTGAGAGGGGAATATTAGATACTCGGGACTTCCTGTATTTTGGAATATTTACGACACTCTTTCTTTATTTAAATACAAAGGTCCTGATTTTCAGGAAATGGAGGTAAGCGATGACTCTTAAAAAGAAAGAAATCTTATCTCTTGTTTTGGTACTTGGGCTGTTTATCCTAGGTTCAGTAGCTGCGGCCATGGTCTATTTTCGCCTGGATATGACCTCCACAGGAAGCTTTTCCATTAGTCCCGTGACCAAGGATATACTCCGGGGGCTGGAAGACGAGCTGGTACTTACTTATTATGTTTCAAAAGAACTGAAAAGTAATTCCCCCATTCCCCAAGCCCTGGAAGATCTTTTAAATGAATACACCGCCGCCAGTGGTGGTCGGGTAAGATTAGTGGTGGTGGATCCTGCGGAAACCAATCAAATCCAGGAAGTTCAAAAATTGGGACTTCAAGCCATTCCCCTGCGGATCACATCCAACAATACCTTCACCCAGGTGGAATGTTACACGGGACTCACGGTGGAATTCCGGGACAAAAAACAGGTGATACCAGTTCTGGATCAGCCTGAAACCTTGGAATACCAATTAACCAATCTCATACGTCAAGTCTTGGGAGTGGAAAAAACTTCTTTTGGACTTCTCGTAGGAAATTCCCAGTATACCATGGCCCGAGGATTCCAATATTTGTCTAAAGTTTTAGGTGAAACCAAGACGTTGGTAGAAATACCCCGGGGTTCGCCCATTGAACAGAGCCTGAAAGCCGTGGTGGTTTTAGGGGACCAGACCCTCAATGACCTGGATGTATTTTATTTGGACCAGTATTTGATGAAGGGCGGTAAACTTTTCCTGGGAATTGACGGGGTGGATGTTTCCATCGAATCCCAGGATCCCCAGACGGCTATTAAACCCTCAGTAGATACACCCTTAAAAAAATGGTTAGCTTCTTTTGGAGTCAATGTAGAGAGATCCCTCGTCTTGGACTCCACAGGTTCCATGCTTCAAAATTTAGGGGGTGGGATGACCATTCCCACGGCCTATCCTGCTTGGGTCAGTATCCTGGTAAATAATACAAATTCTACCCATCCTGTCACCACGCGATTTGGGGGAATGAGTCTGCTTTGGGGTTCTCCGCTTTCGGTGGAATCTAAAGAGGGTATCAAAACAGATAATCTTCTCTGGTCCACACCTAAATCCTGGCTAATGCTGGACCAATTCACCCTGGATCCTGAAATGGCCAAGTTTAGTTTGCAGATGGGAGGAGCGGGAACTCAAAAATCCTATACCATGGGAATCAGCCTTCAAGGGGTCTTTTCATCCTACTATAATCAGAATCCCAAACCTGCTGGATTGAGTGACGAGGTGATAGCCAAGTCCCCTGAAAGTCGGATCATAGTCCTGGGAGATTCGGATTTTGCCACGGATCTCATTGGTCAAACCGTCACTGCCCAGGGGAATCTTTCTTTTCTAGACAATGCTGTGGATTATTTAGCCCAGGATGAGGCTCTTCTTTCCATAAAAAGCAGACCACAGAGGGATAGAAGTCTCAATGCTCTTAAAGCGGAAGATGGATCTGCATCCTGGGCTTATTGGTCTCTAATTCTCATCAACGCCATTATCGTTCCTCTAGGACTTGTCACCTATGGAATTATTCGGGGTATGAGAAGACGGCTTCGGGAAAAGGGAGAAAAAGCATGAAATTCGAACAAAAAATTAAGATTTATGGAATCTCAGCCCTCACTTTAGGGGTGATCATTCTTTTGGGAATTTTTTTCGGACCCACCGCCCAGGCTCAGCGTTTCCAGAATTCCCCTTTGATACCAGGTTTTACTATCTCAACGGCTAGTCAGATTAAAATTGGGGATTTTGAAATAAAAAAATCTCAGACCGGAGATTGGACTGTTTACGCCCAAACTCAGGATTTTCCTGCAGAAAATGAAAAAGTAACCAACCTTTTGAAAACCCTGGAGGAACTAAAGGTACAAAGAATCGTATCCACTTCAGGTGAAAATCAGGAAAATTACGGTTTTTCCACTGGTTTAACGGCCTTGGTGGTCATGGATAAAGATGGCAAAACCTTAGCATCGTTAGATACCGGATCTGTTTTGGAAAATGGACGTCAAGTCTATGTGAAAGTGGGGGGAAGTACTTCCATTTTGGTAACCGATAGAAATATCCTGTCCGCTTTGAATAAAAACTTCAACCAATGGACCAATTTGAATCTTTTTGTTCCCCCTATGGATGAGAAATTAATTATTGCATTGGAGTGGACCGGCGACTTGAAACTCGGGGATAAGGAAATTAAATCCTTTAGAATCGAACGAAAAATTGTGGAAGGAAAAGAAACCTGGGTATCCACTCAGGAAGGTTTTAAAGTCGAAGACTTTACAGCGCGCCTCCCTCAATTATTAAAACTTCGAGCCCAAGAGAATGGTTTAATTTCTCAGTCAGAATTTTCCAACCTCCCCCATAGTTTAAAAATTACCTATGGAACTTCCGTTCGGGAATTAAAACTGGGAAATCCCGATACCCAGTCGAAAGTTCCCGTGGAAATTGCTGGGAAGAAACTCTGGTTATCTGAATATGCCGTGAGGGATCTGCTGCTTAACTAATTTGAGCCAAGTGATTTCTATATTTGTCAGGGTCGGCTCTAAATCCAATAATGGATTCGTGGCCGGCCTTGGCTTTTTCTAAGGCGTGAGCCGTCTCATGTTGCAAGGTTTCTGGGTCTAATAACCTTCCGCTTCTGGAACTAAGACCCACTGCAATTCTAGAAGACAAAGAGGTTAATTCCCTTCTTTTGAAAAGTAAATTTAAGTCTTTTATGGCACCCTCTAAGGTCTTTTGGGGAAGAATTAAGATAAATCCTATCCGGCTGTGGTTAAATATCATATCTTTAAAGGGAAAACTTTCTAAAAGTACGTCGTGAAGACTTTTCAAGTCAACAGAATCCATGGAACTATCTCCACAAATATAGGCTAATACCAAGTCTTGATTGTGGTCTGCTGCTCTTTTTAATTCGGATTCCAATCTAGGCGTAAGATATTCTTCCCAAACACCTTTGGTCACGGGATCAAATAAACCTTTAACTGTTTGCGGGTCTGGAGAATTATTCTTTTGCACCGGGTCAGAGTCTTCTTTAGGAAATTCCATGGCTGGCAGCTCTAATTCAGGAAGGGTTTCTAAATCCCAATTGCCAGGAGCAGCGTATTTTTCTGGGGAATTTTCATCCTCCTCTTCTTTGTACCAATATTCTTCTTCTTTGGTGGGGGGTGCCAATGAAAAATCACTTAAATCAGGAAAATCTAAGTGTTCAACTTCCTTCTCGTGGGTATCCACGCAGTTGTTTTCATCCTCTTCCTCATCCTCATCCTCTTTGACAGGTATTTCTTCCAAATCTATGGGCTCCTTCGTCCCCATATAGACAATCATGGAAAGTAACAGAAATCCCAGGAAGATAAATACGATCACTTTTAAACCGTCTATGATGGAAACAGGACTCAGAACATCATAATAATACTGAAGTATTTTTATATTTTTCCCCTCCCCCAGGGTTTTTGTCGTCACATCTTCCCAGGGAGTCCTCGGAAGATAGAGCGGGGGCAGAGGATTCTCCACGGATTCTTCGGGAGGAGTGATCACACCATGGCGGCTGAGGACATAAACCACCCCCGTTTTATTCACCAGAGAAAAGGCTTTTATTTCTTTAACAGAATTGAATAGCCTGTTTACGGAAGCCTTTAACTCAGGAACATTTTCTTCCTCAGCCCACTTTTCCACCGTGGAGAAACCGGTGTTAAATAGTTTTTTCACCCCTTGTGCCGTGGAGAAGTAGTAATATCCATACCAACCAATGGTTAAAAGAAGGAAAATCAGGGTAATCCCAGCATAAATTGAACCAAAGATACTTTTAAAACTGCGCTTAGTACTCATAAAATTAACCTTCTATCATTAAAATAGTTTTTAATTCTTGCCACATTATAGTCCAATTTTCCCAGTTAATTTCTTGACCATGAAAGACCTTCCAAGCAAGCCAGGGAACAATAGTGTTCCAAATTAGAATCTCCTCATCCTTTAATTTACTATGCCATAATAAAAGTGGTTTTTCTGGGGATAGTTTATATATTTCAGTATAGTATTTACGTTTCAACTTTGAAATATCCATGGGAATATTATTTAACACTTTTTTTTCGGGGTTCTTTTTTTTGGTTTCCATTTCGAGTGGAGGTGATAACCCCATGGGGACAGTTAGCTTTGTAAATAGTCCCTGGTTTTTCAAGCGGCTTTTATATTTTTTTTGTAGGAAAGAAGAGTAGACGGGATAATTGGAATTCTGACGCAGGTTTTCTATTTCACCGGAAAAGATTTGTTCTATTTGGATATTTTCCAATGGGGTTAATCGGGAGGAATTTTCATTATGGTAATCAAACTGGTAGGTGCCCCGGGCATAGATCTTTCCTTGGGGAAAACAGAGGTCCACGCCGGCTAAAATAATTTCTTGGGGATGGAGAGAATCGGCCAGATCCAATAGGGACCCCACCACGTTTCCAGATCTCGTTTCTAAAACCGGTAGTACCAAGCCCTGTTCCCGTAACCAGAAATGCAGGGGATGGAACGAATAGAAGAAAAAACAAGGTTTCAAATGTCTAGCCAATGCAGGAAATACTCCCAATTCCCCTAGAAATACAGCACTTGTTTTAGACGGGAGATAATGAAGATAACTATACACTTGTGGATCCAAAGTAATTACAAGGTTTGGTTCCAAACCGATGGCTCTTAAATAGGGCAGGGCGGTGTCGGTAGAAAACAAAAGATCATGGGAGTTAAAATCTTTGATTTGCGTTTCCAGACTAGGACCGGCTCCGGCAATCCAAATTTTTTTATTTTCGGGTAAAGAAATAGTAGAATTTCCTATCATCACTAAATTCGCCCAAGTTTGTTTAATCCATCTTGATCCGAGCTTTCCTTGAGTGCTTTGGTCATTTTTTATTTCTTCCAAAACGGATTGAAATTCGGTTTTAATAGAAGTAAAAATATCTAAATTTGTTCTTTCCAGGGCAATCAAAGGTAAAATCTTAAATGATCCCATTAAAATGGGGTAATAATATAGTCTTAAATCAGGAGGGTTTAATAAAATCCTGAAGCGGGGGTCGGAAAATACGTTTGTAAAGTCTACCATTTTTAAAATGGACCAGGAGCTCTCTGGAAAAGGATCCCAGAGAGCTACCAATTCGCGATGTTTAGATTTCAGGGCTTCTTGAATCCAATATCCACCCCCAAAGCCTAAAAAGCAAAGACAAGGAGTACTCTCGTATTCCTCCAGTCCTCTATAAGCTTCCTTTTCCGGATCATAGAGGGAGTGGAGACCTTGATATTTATTTTCAAAAAGTTGTTGTGGAATCACTTTACCAGTACGGGAAATCTCAAAGGGTAGATCTATGAGTGAAAGACCGCGGATATAATTTGAGACAGTTTTATTATATTTACTTAGAGCATCCAGGTTTGCTTCAAGTAGATCCCTCATAAGACAAACCGCTGGAGTAAATTTGTTAATTCATTTTTAAGTTCCGTCCAAGTATCTTCAGAACGTCCTTCTTGGTTCCATTTTTGAACCTTTTGGGGGAAAATACTCTTAATTAACTTTTCTACAGGATCATTTAATTGGTCTTTTGTGGACTTGAAAATTTGTGTCTTTATGTCTGAAATCCATTCTTTTAAATAACTTCGATAACTCTCAGGATTTTCTAATTTAGGAATTTCTTTCTGATTATTAAGGAAAAGTGTTGGGAGCTCAGATATGGAAATATTTTGAAATACTTCTAACTTTTGTGGGCTAGCATTCAATCGGTAGATCTTCCTGGAAGGTACGTACGCTTTAAAATAGGAACTGTAGGTGAGAAGACTGGGACTCGTAAAATAGTCTTTTACCAGGAGTTTTAAACCTGCTTGTAATAGGGCTGCTTTTTTCTTTGTTTCCCAGGGATTTAATCTTCCGCTGGAGGCCAGTTCCATGGTGTCGAAAGAATGGGGTTTCACATGACCTTGGTCGTCTTTATAGCATAAATCCAGACCCACTTGGATAATGGGACCAGCTGTGGATTTTAAAGCCCAGTTTAAGGCCGAAACTGCGACTGTCCCTTGAGAAGGGATTTTTAAATAGGATTTGGAGTGTTTAAGAATCTCATCTTCGTAAAAAAGATCTTGAGAATAAAATATCCTCGGGGAATGGATTTCAGGTGAAAAGACGCTGGAAGTTCCTTGAATCAGCCAGGAGTCCACGGGAAGATATTGGAGATGAAATCGAGACCAGTAACCCCCATCGCTGACGATTACCGCATCGGGTTTAATTCCCCAGGTTTTTAAAGCTAGCAAGCTAGAGGGGAGGGCTAAAAGAAAATATTCGTTTCTATACTTCAGAAGATCTTTTTTATTATCGGATAAACTCGGGCCTGAGGCAGCGATGATGATAGGTGTATTTTTTAAATTGGGATTTTTATATCCAGGAAAAAAACTTAGATTTTTCAGGGTATTTAAAAACCAGGTACGACCAAAGTACATCTGTGTAAGCAGGGATCCTTGTATTTGTCTGAAAAAATCTAAGAAGGTTGATTCGAAAAACTGGGTTTCCTTGGGAAAGGCTCTTTTAAAAGGCGGCCAAACCAAGAAAGTCCATAAGGCTAAATTGTCTTCGGTTATCTCACTGGCTAAAAAATTTCTAAAGGCCTCCAATGAATCCAAAGCGCAAACATGATCTACTTCTGGTGTATTTTGAAGGAGATCTTTTTCTGGAAATACTGCGATAATTCGTGAGCGGGGGTATTTTCTTTTAAGGGCATGGGAGAGGTATCCCATCGTTTCACCTATAAGGATAAACGATGGATTTATATTTTTGATTTCTAAACTAAAAATAAAATTTTCCACTTCTTTTTCTGGGTCGTATAAAGAATGGAAAATCTGATCATTTGCTCGGTAAGATCTATGTCCCTTTGTGGTCAAGAAGGACCCCTCAAACATCAGTTTTCTATCTCCTGGGCTAATAAATTTGAATTTAAAATTTTTACTTCCAAAGGCGCCAATGATTCCATATTCCATTCGTGTTTAAAAAAATCCATACACTGAATCACATAGAGTTGTGGGTTTAGGTTAAGCGAATAAGGTAATAGTATGGAAACACGGCTTTTTGAAACGTAAACATCACCCCTTTCGCCGGCCAATTTTAATAAGGCATGATAAAAAGAGTCGGAAACCTGGGAAAGAGGTCTTCCCTTTGTGGTGATCCATGATTCAAAAATCTGATCTCGAGGCCAGGAAAGGAGTATTTGTGAGGGACTGGTTTGAGTTAAGTTTTTACTTTTTTCTAAAATTAAGGTGTTATCGGAGGTAATGTTAAAATTGGGTTGAGGTGATCTAAGTTTAAATCCCTCATAAAACGCTTCCCACTTTAAGTGCCAATCCGGGGATTTCAAGTCAATAATTGGTGGATTAAAGAGAATGAGAAATCCTTCCGCAGGTCCTTTGCGATCCAAAGGAAAAATTAACGCTTTTTCCTCCAGTCCCAAGATTTTTGTTTCTTCTTCAGAGGTTAAAAAAGGGTCTTTTACAATAGTCCTAGAAACAAAAAAATTATTTTTAACCACAGATAAGCAAGGACAGGATCCCCAAGTATACCAGGGTATGAGACTACTTTTTAGGGGTGATGGAATAAATACAATAAAATTGTCCAAGAAAAAATATTTTGAAAGCAGGGAGAAAAAATCCTTTTCTCCCACATCCTTCATGGTATCAAATACATTTTTAATTTCTTCCGGTGATAGACCTTCGAAAGGTTTTTTTTTTCCAGATCAGAGGTGTCAACTCTTATCTGATTCGCATGACTGAGAAGTCCCATTTATTCTGTTAATCCTAATTCTTCAAAGAGTTTTTTATAGACCTCGAAATGCTCCGAGTCTGCAAATTCTTTGATTTTCTCATCGGGAAGATTTTCTAATAGTTTATCCATATAACTCAAAACAGTTCTAATCTCTTCTTTCAAGGTTTCGTTCAAGGCTGGAGAAGTTGATTTTACAGGACTTGCCGCCACATTAGGTGCTAGTAGTGGTTCTTCCATGACCGGTACGATGGTTGGCAGTTCCTCAGTGGGAAAAGGGGGACTCAATTCTTCGAGGGGTTTAATATCCCAGGCAGGATCTTCCACACCTTCCTCTATGGATTCCATCATGTCTTCGTCCAGGGGTATCTCTAAGGTGGATTCTTCTAAATCAGGACGAGATTCTGTTTCCATAAACATATCCGCATCCTGGTCTTCCAAGTCGAAGGATATTTCCTGGGAATAATCCAGATCATTAACCGATGTGCTTTCCAATTCAATGTCATCCACAGAAAGATCTAAAGAAGAAATTTCGGGAAAGGCTTCCTCTTCTGAGCCTAAAACATTTTGGATCTCCTGGGCGTCCAAAGGTTCCAAATCTAATTCCGAGGGTATGGAGGTGTCCATGATATTTTTAGCCCCGGGAATGGGAGATGTGAGTTCAGTTTCAGGGACATGGATTTCATCCCCTAAGGAATCTTCAAGCTCGGTTCCACTAAAGAGATCCACATCTGACTGACTTTCATTTTCCCCTGCATATTCCGTGGAATCCTCCAGAATTTCTCCTAAAGTATCCGTGGCAATCAGATCCGATCCGTTATCATCCTCGGTAATTTCTTCTGTAATTTCAGCGGAGGATAATATATTGTCCAGCTCATCTCCGGTAAGGGCGATGACTTCGTCTTCATCATCCGCAAAAAAACCACTCTCTTCTGTCTTTACCCCATCGGAGGCGGCTTTGGGGGGTAAGGATTTTAGCTGGGTAACCTCAGATTTAAGACTGGTAATTTCGGCCTTAATGGAAAGGAGTTCCTGCTCAATTTTTAATAGAATATTTTCTGACCCACGGGTGGATGAATTTTCCTGCTCTTTGATCCCACTGGTTAAGTCATCCTCCAAGGCTTGGATGGACTCCATATCTGGTTCAGCGGGTTCCACCGTAATATCATAACCCTGATCTTTTTCATGGGAGAGGAGGGATTCAAAATCATCGGAGAAGTCGCTTTCATTGCCCAATTCGAAAAAAGGTTCCTCCATCTCCTCTCCAGATTCTTCTTCTAAAGTGGATTGAGAGGGTATCGGTGTTTCAGAAATCTCTTCTAGTTCTGTGGTACTTTCCTGGGGAGACGAGGTATCAATACCAAAATCTTCTAAATCCAGTTCCTCTAAGGAGTCGTTATCAGACCCAAAAGATTCTATAGCCACTCCACCGATAGAAGTGTCAAATGAAATATCAGTGAATTCGGAAAGATCCACTTCTTCCGCACCGGGAAGGGTTTCTGTTTCAAAACTATCTCTGCGTACCTGAGCGCCTTCGATGATTTCCAATTCCCTATCATCCACTTCATCTTCTATGGAGATATCAATGTCGAGAAATACCTCTCTATTTTCAGCTTCAGTGGGAATTTCTGTTTCTTGACCGAAGGACTCTGGTTTAACTCCGCCTGAAGGATCCGCATCGTCTTCAAAGCTAACAAAATCATCTAAGGAAATTTCATCAAAATCGTCTTCCAAAGATTCCCCCTCCAAAGGGGTGTCGCTAGCCACCACCAGGTCAAAATCAGAACCAATCTTATCCAACTCTTCACTGGATAGGGACTCAGATTCTACCTGGTCTTCAAAGTCTTCGGGTGCAGTCTTGACCCAAACTCCGTCGGAATTATCATCATCTCCAGGGAGGGTCAAATCATCATCTAAGGAAAAGTCATCCAAAGAGAGTGAGTCGAGGTCAGCTGTTAGGTCAAAATCGTCATCGTTAGGCATGATCGGCTCCTGGCAAGGATATTCTTTTTAATCATCGGCCGAATGACCGTAGAAAATAAAGTATTTCTTAATTTTTCTCCCCTAGGTGGAGTGAAACTTCATTAAACACACCTAAAGTTTAATATTTCTTTGCCGTTTTCAATTATATGTTAAAAACTAAAATCCTTCTATCGATTTATACATCCTTTGTAGTAATTTTTACTTTACAGTTTTTCCTGGGAGAAAGGGGGGTCCAGTCTTTGGAAGATTTAAAGACCTATCAAGGGGAATTGAAAAATCACCTGAAAGAACTGTCTTTAGAAAACGCCAAACTCCGGGACACGTTTGAACTGTTAAAATCCCACCCGGAAACGGTGACCTTAGCGGCGAGGGACCTGGGATATTTTAAGGCAAATGAGAAGGTTATGAAAATTCGAGGATTAAAACAACCGGATTCCCAGCCCATCTCCCCTGGAAAAATCATTTTTAGAAATGATGATTTACGATTCCAGTCCAATTTCTTTCGTATGACTTGGGTTCTGCTTCTGGTGCTCTGTTATATTCTCACCGAGTTTCTTTTCAGGTTTTTTAAGCCGGTGGAATCTTTTCTAGGAGCCTCAAAGGCCTGATTTTAAAGAATCCTGGTATTTTCCAAGATTTCAGGGGAAAGGGATCCAGGAGTTCCTTGATTCATCATCTTTCTATAAAGATTTTCTTTCTGGTGTAAAAATTCTAAGGGTACCTGATAAGCCTGCTCTATTTTTTCCCGGGTAAACATGGTTTCCTTCAACCCTGATTCAGGGTGACCTGATTTCGGAAAGAGAAGTAGATAATCCGAATATTTTTTACTAAGTTCAAATTCATGGATGGAAAAGTAAAAACTTCTGCCTGTACTACGGGCGTGGTCGCAGAGGTATTCGAAGGTCCGGTGCTTTTGGTAATCTTCCATGGCAAAGACCGGTTCATCCATAAAAACTGATTTGGAACCAAACAGGAGGGCAAAGGCCATCACGGCTCTTTGCATTTCACCTTTGGCCAGAATATGGGTTTTTCTCTTCAAAAGCAGGGATAATTCAAAAATATCGATGATTTCTCTCAGAAAAACATCATTCTTAGGGGATAAATACCCTTGTTCATAGACAAAGCTTAAAAGATCTCCCAGGGGTTCTTCGGTCTCAAAATCCATATTTTGATAGACCAAGGAGGCCAAAGGCTGTTTTTTTACTTCATCCAGGGCCTTGGTGTCTTCTCCCAGTAGGATTACCTTGCCCTGAGTGGGTAACAATCGACCCGAAGCCAGAAGTAAGAAAGTGGATTTTCCTGTACCATTCTGGCCCATAAGAGAGCAGATACCCTGGGGCAGGGAGAGGTTTACATTGTCTAAAACCTGGGCGTCGGTTTCCGGATATTGAAAACTGACGCCCTGAAATTCAACCAAAGGCTCGTTCATATACCTTCCAGGTGGTGGCGATAAGGGTTTCCACGTCTGAGTTCTGTGCAGTCCAACCTAAGAGTTCCTTAGCCAGTTTTGAGGTGGCATAAAGTTCGGCGGGATCACCAGCCCTACGAGGTGAGAAGGTGGCAGGAATGGGTCTTCCTGTGATCCTTCGGGCGGTTTCCAGCATCTCCAATACAGAAATACCCACTTCACTTCCCAAATTGACCACTAAGGTGGTTTGATTTTTGGTAATGTATTCATAGGCTAGGAAGTGGGCTTTGGCGAGATCGGTCACATGAACGTAGTCCCTGACCCCGGTTCCGTCCCGAGTCGCATAATCATTTCCAAAAATTTGAAGACTGGCTCTTTGTCCTGCCGCAGCTTCCATAATCACGGGTAAAAGGTTTGCGGGGTTATTTTCCAAACCGGTGACCCGGCCTTGGGCATCGTATCCCGCAGCGTTGAAGTACCTCAGGGCTGCGTACTTCAATCCCTTCAATTTCCCATACCAATGGAGAATCCTTTCGATTTCTAATTTGGTGAAACCGTAATAATTTTCCGGTTCTGTGGGGTGTTTTTCATCCATGGGGAGATATTTTGGTTCTCCGAAAGTCGCCGCCGAAGAAGAAAATACAAAATTTCGGCATCCGGTTTCTTCCATGGCGTTGAGAATATTAATGGTACCGCTAATATTGTTTAGGGAGTATTTTTCTGGCTTGATCATGGACTCCCCGGCAGCCTTGAAGGCTGCGAGGTGGATCACCACGTCAAATCCGGTTTTCATCACATCCACTAGCTCGGAGTAATGAAGAATATCACCCTGGACAAAAGTATTTTTAGGAAAGAGATTCCCTTTCCTTCCGGTGGAAAGGTTATCAAACACCGTGATATCCCAATCGTGACTCATGTATTCTAAGACCACATGGGAACCGATATAACCGGCTCCGCCTATTATAAGTGCTTTGTTTGCCATGGGCACAATTTAGGCCATTTTTTCCTCTCCGTCAACTTGATCATCCTGGGTAAAACATACAAAATAGTAGAAGGGGGAACCTATGAGCTTAGAATTGGACTTTACCGTACCTTATCTGGGAGAATGCAAAATTCCGAATCCCATGGCCTATTCGGTGAAAACCGGTGACATGATGGTGAACTATGTGAACGACGATGAAATGATCGTTTATAATGTCTACCATAAAAAGGGCGATGTGAAGAATCAGTTTGGAAAAGGTGATGCTCTGGAAAAGGCCGGTCCCCGGGAAAAAATCTATTTCAATCCCAACCATGTTCACGCAGCCATCGTCACCTGCGGTGGTCTGTGTCCCGGTCTCAACGATGTGATTCGGGCAATCGTTCGTAATCTTTGGTATGGATATGGAGTTCGCCGGATTTCCGGCATTCAATACGGATACAAAGGGTTTCTACCCCAGTATAATTTCCCCACGGTGGAATTGAATCCGGATATTGTGGATGATATTCATAAAATGGGTGGATCCATGCTCGGGTCCAGCCGTGGTGGATCGGATATTCCGGCCATCGTGGATGCCATAGAGCGGCTGAATATCAACATGTTTTTCCCCATCGGGGGTGATGGTACTCAGCGGGGAGCCTTGGCCATTGCTGAGGAGATCGAAAAACGAAATTTGAAAGTGGCGGTGGTGGGAATTCCCAAGACCATCGACAACGATTTGTCCTTTATTCAGAAATCCTTTGGATTTGAAACCGCCGTGAGTAAGGCTGTGGAAGCGGTCACCAGCGCCCACGTGGAGGCTGACCATGCTATCAATGGTTTAGGTTTGGTGAAGGTGATGGGGCGGGAATCGGGATTTATCGCCGCCCATACAGCCTTAGCCTCCAGTGACGTTAATTTTGTATTGATCCCTGAGATTCCTTTCGAGTTGGAAGGGGAAAAAGGACTTTTGGTGGCTTTAAAAAAACGCCTATTAAATCGCCATCATGCGGTTGTTCTGGTGGCAGAAGGGGCGGGACAACAGTATTTGAAGGATTTGGATTCCGTGGATGCTTCTGGTAATAAGAAACTAGGGGACATCGGACCCTTTTTAAGGGATAAAATCACAGATTACCTAAAAGCCGAAGGGCTGGAACATAATTTGAGGTATATAGATCCCTCTTATATGATCCGCTCCGCACCTTCTGATCCCAATGATAGTCTCTATTGCGCCCGTTTAGGTGCCAATGCCGTACACGCAGCCATGGCCGGACGGACAAAAATGCTGATCTCCCTATGGAGCAATAAATTTGTCCATGTTCCCATCGTCATGGCGGTTCATAAGAGAAACTATGTGAATCCCGAAGGAAGCCTATGGAGGGATGTTTTGGAAGCCACACGGCAACCGGTGAAACTGGTGAATAGCTAAAAAATTTTGATATAAAATTTAATAGGGGAGAGGGATCTTAGAATCCCTCTCCCCTATTTTTATATTTTTAGGATGTCGGCGTAAGCTTTGAGCGCCCCATCCATGGCTCCCCCGGCGAGGACGGCCTTTGTAAGGATTTTTCCCAATTGAACCCCTTCCTGGTCAAAGGAATTGATATTCCATACATAACCCTGGAACATTATTTTATTCTCAAAATGGCCTAACAGAGCACCCAAAGCCCCGGGAGTGAGCTTTTTGTTGTGCAATAAACTGGATGGCCGTCCACCGGCAAAGTTTTTATTAGGATTTTCATTGGGGGATCCCTTGGCAAAGGCCACAATCTGGGCGGCCAAGTTGGCTTTCAGTTTAGTCTGGCTGGTAGAACCTTCCACGTCGATATCGTAGGCTACCTGAGACTCATCAAAACCAATAAACTGGATAGGAACCACGTCTGTTCCCTGATGAAGATGCTGATAAAAGGAATGCTGGCCATTGGTTCCCGGTTCCCCAAAAATCACCGGTCCGGTGGCGTAAGCCACAGCTTTACCATCCCGGTTCACACTTTTACCATTGGATTCCATATCCAGCTGTTGAAGATGGGCGGGAAAACGGCTTAAGGCCTGGGAATAGGGGAGAACCGCAGTCATGGGGAGTCCCAGGGCGTTTCTTTCCCAAACACCAATGAGGGCGTCGAGAAGGGCTGGATTTTTAAGAATATTTTTTTCTTGGGCGCTTTTATCGGCTTCGTGGGCGCCGGCAAGAAATTCTGCGAACACTTCTTTTCCAAAAGCCAAGGTTAAAATGGCTCCCCCCACATTACTGGTGGATGAATACCGTCCCCCAATGTAATCATCGATATAGAAGCTGTCTAAGTAGGCTGGATTGTTAGCCAAAGGACTGGTTTCGCTGGTAACCGCCACAAAGTGCTTTTTGGGATCCAGTTTGTTTTCCAGGAGTACTTTTTTTACAAACAATTCATTGGATAAGGTCTCTTGGGTTGTACCGGATTTGGAGACGAGGATGAAGAGGGTCGTTTCCAAATTTAGCCCGGAGAGAACCAGGTTGGCATCGTCGGGATCCACGTTGGAAATAAATGCTGCCTTCATTTTTTGAGTTTTTTTAGTAATTTTTTGGTAACTTTCCAGGGCTAGGTACATAGCCCGGGGACCCAAGTCTGAACCCCCAATCCCTATCTGCACCACCGTATCGAAGGCCTTTCCTGTGGTTCCTTTGATCGCACCTGAATGTACTTTGTCTGAAAAAGCGTAGACTCTTTCCTGCTGTTCCTGGTAAAATTTACGGATATTCTTTCCATTTTCCACCACATCCTTACCCAATTGTCCTCGGGTAAGTTGATGGAGGACTTTTCGTTTTTCACCGGTATTTACCATTTCTCCGTTGAGAAGATCTTGGTATTTATCCACTAAGGACATTTCATCCGAGAGATTTTGTAATAGGTTCAATATTTCTTCATTGACCGGTTTAGCCGCATAATTGTAGGTCCACCCTTGAACCCCGGAAACGGTGTATTTTTTGACCCGTTCTCCTGTTAGCTCTTGGGTAAAATCCAGGGGGCGAGCTCCCTTTAGGATAATGGCGCCAGAAGCTGTTTCGTTTAAATTCTGATAATTCATGGTTTCTCCTTGGAAATGACGAAAATATTTACCTACTATCTAAAAAAATAGGTAAATAATCAAGCGAAGCCTTAAAATGTTCGAAAATGATATCAGGGTGAAATAATTTGAATGAAATAGAATCCGGGCAAGAGCCACCACAGTTTAATTATTTTTATAAATACGGTGGTCAAAAAGAAGGTGATGCTTCATTGGAGCTTTTTTTGTCCTTGGATGAAATGCTTCTTCTGGGGAAATTTATCCCACCCAAAGACAACGGTAAACTTTTAGTAGCAGATGAAATAGAAGCCAGTTTAACCACTTTGGGTATAGCCCATGGAATCCAAACTAGGACGATTTCTGAAGCGGTATTTCAGTGTAATATGAACAAAAAAGTTCTCAGTGATATTATTTTAGCCCGGGGTACCCAACCTAAGAAAACTGTTCCCGCGTATTTAAGGTTGGATGAACGACTGTTCAACCTGGCATTCCCTTTGGAAAAAACTATTAATAATGTGGATATGAAATCCTATAGTAAATTGGTGATAGTAAAAAAGGGTGAACTTTTAGCCCGGGCGGTGCATTCCCAACCTGGTAGTAATGGCTTTACCGTGAAAGGTGATCCCATACCCTTTGGAAAAAAAGATGTGAAGTTTCTTAAACCTGGTTCTCATACCCTTTATGCCCATGGAAAAGTTTTTTCCAAGCACGCAGGTCGATTTGTGGTGGAAAGGGATACATTTGATATTCTTAATACTTTAGAAATTGACGGCGATGTGGATTATTCCGTTGGTCATATCAATTTTCCTGGGGATGTGACGATCAACGGTAGAGTTTTAGATGGGTTTCATTTGGTTTCCGGGGGGAATTTAATTTTAAAGGGACCCTTAGATGCTTCAGAAGTTATGGTAAATAAAGACTTGACCTGTGGAGGTGGTATCTTTGGAAATGGTCCTGCCATCGTGAGGTGCGGTGGTGAAATAAAGTGTAATTTTGTGGAAAACTGCCATGTGGAGGCTTTGGGTGATATTTATGCAGGAAAAGAAATCCTTAATGCCCAAGTTTTCACCAATGGGGGAGTTCGTTTTTCCGATGGGGGCAAAATTGTCAATTCCACTGTCTGGGCCATGGGACCGGTTTATGTAAACCGCATCGGGAACGAAAAAACCAGAAGTCATCTGATCATGGGCATGGATTTTGTGATCCATCGGAAAATAGAAAAATTAAGGGTATTGTATCGAGAAGAAGAAAGTAAGCTTTTAAAAATCAAAGACCGGGTTGAGACGGTATTACAGCCAAATCAAACCGTTCAAGATGTACAAAAGGCCCTACAACTGAAGATGGATCAGTTGGTTCTGGAAATTAACGCCCTCCAACCCAGTCTTATGCATTTTGAAAATACCATTCTAGCGGTGAAAGGAGAGATTTGGCCTGGGACAATTTTGGAAATGGGCTATGCACGGATGGAAATAAATGATCTTCAGGTAGGTAAGACTTATAAACTTAACCCGGATCTTCGGACCATCACTGTGGAAAAATATGTGGCTCCTGAAGAGAAAGAAGATTAATTTTTTAAGCCCGTAAATCCTTTAATCCTCTGGTTTCAAATCTGTCCCTCAGTTCCTGTACGCTTAGGGGAACCCACCTCTCTCCCTGCAATTTAAATCCGTAGGGTCCTTGTAATAGATTTTGAAGTCCTTGGTTCATCTGTTGGGCTAATTTTTTTAATTCGACTAATTCAGGGGTCTGAAATTTGGGGTCCGAAAACTTCCAACCGCTGGTAATAAAACTTTCGATCAAGAGTTTGGCAGCCAAGAAACGCTTAGATTTTTCCACGGCAAAAATGAGAGGATTGTCCATCAGACCCAGCACTTCCCAGGTAACTTGCTCCACCTGAGCATATTTACCCACGTCTTTGTCCTGTTCGCTGAGCCTCAACGGCAGGTTTTTAATTATGTTATCTAAGTTATCTATCAAATAGGTAAGGTTAAAGACCCCCGTTGCACAATTAAAGAGCAGGGTCGTTTTTCCTGAGTTCCCAGCCTTTTCTACGGTTTCCTTTGAAAGTGCTACACCTATATCACCGCAGTTTAATCGACCTTCCTGGGATTTATACAGCACCCCGCCTTTCACATCCACAGGGGTTTTAAAGGAGAAATCAAAACCACCGGAAGAACCTTTTAAGGCCAGTAAAGCCAGGGAAAGCGGATCGGGTAGATAACCCAGATTGTCCACATTTCCGATATAGGCAAACTCATAACCTTGGGCATTCATAGATCGGTATAAGGGTTCCAGGACTCGGAAATTTTGTCCATGTCCTCCTGGAAGGGGGAAAACATCCAAACCTTGGTCTGTGGCAAAGGTGAAGATTTCACGTTTCCCCAGGGAGTCCAAGGGGGTAAACGTACCGATAAGACCTTGGATTTCTGTTTTAAAATTAATATTTCCCCATCCAGCTGCCTGGATTAAAGGTTCCAAAAGCGGGGACGTTTTATATTCCTCCAAACTCTTCAGGAGAGAGTCATGGGTTCCCCGGCTGGTCATTTGAAAAAATTCAGGTGTGGCTACTTTTCCCGTGAGCCAGAAATGATAGAGAGCCTGAATGCCAATAGCTCGGATTTTTATTTCCATAAAGCTGGGACCAGGGGTTCCATCAGGATGAATAAAGGCGGGTGTAATACCCTTTGGTTTTCCCTCATAATCTTGAGCTTGTTGGTTTAGGGGCTTCTGATAAATCTCAAATAGTTTATCCCCATAGCTACGGTTCTTTTTTTCATCCCCATAACTGGTGGCACTCCCCCCATTCAGGACACCGTAGGCTGTTTTTCCCAGGAGTCTTAATCCTAATTCCATCAGTTGTTCTGGGGTAGAATAAAAAAATCCCAGGGTAAATTTCCCATAATCTTCCGGGCACAGATCTGAAAAGTACAGGTGGAACGCTTGCCGCACACTCTCTTCGGGCAATCCAGGCGGGGCACTTTGCATATCCAAAATATCCTGGCCATCGGGAGCGGGAAAGCTATCAGGGACCAGGAGGGTATTTTGAATATCCCCCCTATTTACCTGGTTTAAGAGCTGAAAAGTAAGTTCGGCATCTGCCCCTTTTTTTTCAAGTAAAGCCCTCAATTGGGAAGTGTTCACCTTTGGTTCCTTATATCAGGGATAATGCGGCGTTCGCTGCCCCGAGGAGAGATATGGAATAATCATTGATCACAAAAACAGGAATTTCTTTTAAGAGCTTTCGGATGTTGGGATTACAGTGTTCTTCAAAAGTATTTATAAAAAGATGATTCTCCGTAAAGAATTCCAAATTTTTCCCCACGATTCCTCCTGCAAGATACAAACCGCCAAAAGGAAGGAGCATGGTGGCAGTGGAAGCACAGAAACG
>CAZUXL010000014.1:0-5796 GCA_964624355.1 uncultured Spirochaetales bacterium | reverse complement strand
TTAAGTTCCTTGGTGAGAGGATCGAAATCCGCAAAATCCATGTGACCACCTTCCGACGGGAAGGCTAGATATTTTTCATGGGTTTTAATGATAAATCCCACACCCAGGCCTGTTCCGGCCCCGGCCACAGCCCGCATCTCACCTTGGGGATGGGGAGAACCTTCCTTAGGTCGGTGGAGGATGGTGATTTGTGAGGAGTCCTGGGTATTTAATAGTGGGAGAGAATAACTTACAGCCATAAAATCGTTGATGATCAAGGTGGGAATGCCCAAGGCTTTTTCTATTTCCGGGCCAGAAATGGTCCAGGATTGATTGGTCATCTTGCAGCAATTATCCTTCACCGGTCCTGCTGCGGAAATACAACAAATTTGGGGGATGGCCTGGGGGGTTTCTTTTAAAAGAACTTCCAAGGCCGCTTTTGTCGTGGCTGTGAAGTCTTTAACCAAACTACTATCTTCAATAACTTCTGTGAGAATCTCAATGGCGGAACCTTTAACCCCGGTAAGTGCCAAATTGGAATTGGTCCCTCCGATGTCCCCGGAAAGGATGATTTTATCATAACTCGGGGTGTAGGCCTTATGCCGGATAATTTTCATGATTGGGTGCTCCTAAAACACCATCTTAACGAAGCAAGAAGAGATTATCAAGAACTCTGGTTTATCTTGTGTAAAGCAGGAACCTGTGGTAGCTTATTTCTCTAAAAGAGAGAGGTTTAGGCATGTCTGGACATAGTAAATGGCACACGATTAAGCGGAAAAAAGGGGCCATCGACGCCAAAAGAGGCAAGATGTTCACCAAGATCATCAAGGAGCTCATGGTAACCGCACGAATGGGTGGGGGAGACCTGGAGGCCAATGCCAAGCTCAGAACCGTGGTACTCAAAGCTAAGGCCGCTAATATGCCCAAGGATAATATCGACCGGGCCATTAAAAAAGGCGCAGGAGAATTGGGTGGTGCGGACTATGTGGAGCTGAACTACGAGGCCTACGGACCTCATGGGGTGGCTATCATGATAGAAACCCTCACTGACAATAAAAATAGAACCGCTGCAGATGTGCGAAGTATGCTCACCAAAGGAAATGGTGCCCTGGCAACAGCTGGTGCCGTAAGCCGGTTGTTTGCCCGGAAAGGAATTTTGGAGTTTGACGGAGAAAAGTATTCTGAAGACGATATTTTGGCCGCTGCTTTGGACGGCGGGGCGGAAGATGTGGAGAATCTCGGCGGCAGTATAACCGTTACCACCGCACCGGAAGATTTTGAGACCGTCCTAAATGCCTTGAATAAGGCTGGTTTTCAACAGGAAATGGCGGAAATATCCATGGTTCCTGATACTTGGGTGGATCTGGAAGGGGAAGCAGCTGAAAAAGTTGCCCTCCTGATAGAGAGACTGGAAGAATATGATGATGTCCAGAATGTGTATCATAACGCCCAGATCCCGGAGTCCGAGGAAGAATGATTCTGTTGGGAGTCGACCCCGGTCTGGCAAACACGGGCTGGGGAATTATAGATTCCCAAGCGAATAGACACCGAGCTCTGGACTTTGGATCCATCACCACTCCACCGGCTTGGGCCGCTGGGGATCGATTGAAATTTATATATGAAAAGTTAGAAGAGGTAGTGGATAAATTTAAGCCTCTGGAAGCCGGAATTGAAACTCTGTTTTTTGTGAAAAATATTACCTCAGCCCTCCCTGTGGCTCAAGCTAGGGGAGTGGTGATTCTACTTTTGGCTCAGAAAGGCTTAATAATCGCTGAGTATGGGCCAAATCAAATAAAATCCGCCCTCGTCGGAGCTGGGAAAGCAGAAAAGAGCCAAGTACAGGAAATGGTGAAGCTTCTATTGGGTTTGACCACCATTCCCAAACCCAATCATGCCGCGGATGCCCTAGCCGCCGCCGTTTGTCACGCCCATCACCGAGGAGGCTACCGTGTTTAACAGTATACAAGGTGAAATAACCCATAAGGGATTGGAAAATCTTTACCTCCAGTCTGGAGATTTAGAATGGGACTTGAGTGTCACAGCCATAAGCCTCCAGACTCTTCCCGCTCTTGGACAGAGAACCAAAGTTTATACCTATCTTCACCATACCGAAGACCAAATGAAATATTTTGCCTTCAGCACCACTCAAGAAAGAGCTCTGTTTTTAGACTTGATAAAAGTAAACGGGGTGGGGCCCAAAGCTGCCATGAAATTTTTATCCGGATTAAATTGGAAAGACTTCGCCACAGCTTTAGAAACCGGGGATACAGGTCGACTTTCCAAGGTGCCGGGTATGGGTTTGAAAACGGCACAGAAAGTGGTTTTGGCTCTCAAAGGAAAGCTACAGATTTCCGGTGATTCTCCTGCTATGGAAGGGAACTTAGGGGAACTTATCCATTCTCTGATCGAAATGGGCTTCGATCGAAAATTGGTGGAAAAAGCCGTATCGACGATTCTTCCCGAGGTTCTGGAAGTGGAAGAGTCTAAAAAAGAGAAAATTATGTTTCAAAAAGCACTTTCATGGCTTACGGGTGTAGACCAGCGTGGACGATAAACATTTTTTAGATCCCTTACCCCAAGAAGGGGAGGATCAGAAAGATCCAGCCCTTAGGCCAAAATACCTTCGGGACTTCCAAGGACAAGCCCTGGTGAAGGAAAACCTCAGCATTTTTATCCAAGCAGCCCGGGAAAGACAGGATCCCCTAGACCATGTATTTCTTTCCGGTCCTCCCGGTCTCGGCAAAACAACCTTGGCTGGTATTATGGCCAACGAGTTGGGAGTGGAATTTCGCGTCACCTCTGCTCCGGCCTTGGAGAAACCCAAGGATTTAGCCGGTCTTTTAACCACTCTTCCCGAAAGAGGAGTTTTTTTTATCGATGAAATTCACCGGTTAAAACCGGCCATCGAAGAAATGCTTTACATCGCTATGGAAGACTATGAGTTGGACTGGATCATCGGTCAAGGACCGGCGGCCAGGACAATCCGTATTCCCATTCCTCCCTTTACCATGGTAGGGGCGACTACCAAGCCGGGGAAAGTTTCCAGTCCCTTGTTTACCCGCTTTGGGATCAATCTTCGGATGAATCTTTATGAGGATTCGGAGCTCCAGGATATCCTACATAGATCATCCTCCATTCTGGAAATTCCAATGGAAGAAAAGGCCTCAGCTCTCTTGGCAAAATGCAGCCGTGGAACACCTCGGGTTGCAAACCGGTTATTGCGGCGGATGAGGGACTTCGCCCAGGTGAAACAAAAATCGGTAATCACCCTGGAGGTGGTGGAAGACGGACTGCGTCGACTAGACGTGGATCAGTATGGATTGGAAAAACTGGATAGGGAAATTCTTAGGTCCATTATTCAAAATTTTTCCGGTGGTCCTGTGGGGGCTGAAACCTTGGCTATCACCGTTGGGGAAAGTATGGATACCCTGGAAGATTTTTATGAACCATTTTTGATTCAAAAGGGCTTTATCCAAAGAACTCCCAGAGGCCGGGTGGCTACGGCTCTTGCTTACAAACATTTAGGATTAGAAAGCCTGATTCCCCAACAAAAAGAGGGTGGAAATGAAGACCAGGGACTTCTCTTTTAATTTGCCAGAGGAACTCATTGCTCAGAATCCCCCCGCACAAAGGGGGGATAGTCGATTATTTATTTTGAATCCCTCTGCTCCCCCGGGAACCGGCGAAGGCTACCGATGGGATCACAGAAAAGTTTCTGAACTAGTGGAGATTATTGAACCTGGGACCGTCATGGTATTCAACAACAGCAAGGTCCGCCGGGCTAGGATCGAAGGTGCTACCGCCCAAGGGGGACGAGTGGAAGCCTTGCTATTGGAAAATCGTGGGGAGGGTACCTGGGCTTGTCTGACTAACCGTTCAAAAAAATTAAAAACTGGTGACATGCTTACTTTCCCTGGTGGAATGAGAGCCCAAGTGGGAGAGAGGGATGAGGATTTAAGGCTTTTGCATTTCAAACCGAGTTTGGATGAATCCTATTTGGAGCTCTGGGGACATATTCCCTTGCCTCCGTACATGAAACGTCCCGATAATGACTCCGATCGAAACCGTTACCAGACTGTATATGCGGGTCCCTTGGGATCAGCAGCTGCACCGACTGCGGGTTTACACTTTACACCCGAACTTCTGGGGGCTTTGGAAAAAAAGGGTGTGGAAATTCGGTTTGTGACCTTGCATGTGGGTTTGGGTACATTTCTTCCCGTGAGGGTGGAGAATTTAGAAAACCACCGTATGCATAGGGAAATCTATAGTATTCCCCAGGAAACTGCGGACTCGGTGAATAAGGCCAAGGTTGAAGGTCGAAAAATTCTCTCCGTTGGAACCACTTCCTTGAGAACTTTAGAAAGCGCCTGGGTGAAGGAAAATGAATGGGGTAAAGGTCATTTACCCCCCGGGGATGGGGAAACCTCGATTTTCATCTATCCAGGTTATGATTTTTCCTGTGTCGAACAACTATTCACAAACTTTCATACCCCAGAATCCACCCTCTTAATGCTGGTTTCGGCCTTCGCCGGAAAAGACCATATTCTCAAAGCTTATCAAGAAGCTGTGTATCAACGTTATCGATTTTTCAGTTATGGGGATAGTATGCTTATCCTTACCCGCAAACTGAGTACAGAGCATCAATAAAAGTAAGAAAGGGCGAGCGCCAATTCCTGGGGATTGAAATATTCTCCCGTGGTTAAAGCCCTTCCCAGATCCAATCCCGCTGAGACTCTAATTAAAGCTGTTTTAGCGAAAGCTGGGATTAAAATAATTTCTAAGCCAGCGCCGGAATAGAATCCCGAGGGGGCCTGGGAAGTGGATGTAGCGATAAAATACCCTGAATCGAAGAACGGATTTAGGAGTAATTCTATGGCTTGATTAACCGGACCTAAGGGGAGGCGCACGGGAGTGTCCAAATTCATGGCTCCCAGAATACCTGCTTCCAAACGTTTATTGATAATACCCCTCACATACACACCAGCTTCTTCTTTTTTACCTTGCATATACCAATTTCCCAATAACCTCAGGGAAATCCCTGCCCAATCCACCGCACCATGGGATTGGAATTCACCACTAAAACCATGTGAAAGAATTACTTGTTCACTGGCGCTATGGGATATGAAATACTTGAGTGTGGTGGAGCCGCCTTTTCTAAATAAATTATCCCAATAAGTACCTTCAAAAGTTAAACCATGGGAATTTGAAAGTATAATTCCTCTTTTTGATAGGTCACCGCTTGTGGCCTGGGGAAATAAAAATCCAGAGACATCGGCATCCAATATATATTTAAGAGCTCCAAAGTAGCTATGGTATATTCTAAAATCCCAGAGTTGGGATGTGGATAAAGATGTTTTATAATAGACCGGGTCTTGAGATTCTTCAGGTCCGTAAAAACCTTCTGATAAGGTGATGGATGAACTCCAATTTTCGATTTGAAAGTGATGTGTGAGACCAGCCCCTATTTTACCACTGATTAAAAACCCTGAAGGTCGAAGGCCAATTTTTCCAAAAACCTGAGCCCTCCAATTATCTGATAAGTAGGTATCGTACACGGTGTCTAAATAACTTATACTCTTTCCCGATAGATCAAAACCCAGGTTAAAACCTAAGGTAAGGGATGATTTTTCTTTTAAAGTTCCCAGGGGATATTTCAAAGTTCCGAAGAACCAAATTCCATTGCTTCCATCTTGAAGATTTCGATATTCGGCATTTAAACGCATCTCAGAAAAATTACCTAAGAATAATTGATCCTGGTATCCACCACCTGCGATGATTCCCGTATTACTATCATAGGTAACCACCGGTAAAAGAAGC
>CAZUXL010000013.1:0-41817 GCA_964624355.1 uncultured Spirochaetales bacterium | reverse complement strand
TAATAGTTAATAACATAGATACCAGTCCGAAGTATAAATGTAACCGTCAATTTTTTCCAGGATTCAAATTTCAAGGTGGCAAGTCGTTTCAATCCTTGCGGCATCTGTGTTGACACAGGGGGTATTTAGTATATCAATACTTATTCCCATTCGGGCTGCTTATCTTTAAATAACGTCTCCACCACAGCGTCCAAATCCGGAACCCCCAAACTCACGAAAACTGATTTTGCGATACCCTTTATAAACTTTTAAAAAATTCTTATGCACAGTTTTTGGTCTTAGATTTCTTAATCGTAAGTAACCTGAATTGGATAATGATTTTCTTAATTTTCACTGACCACATTTTCTATCATTCATAAATTTTTACAAATTCCTCAAACACCACCATATCATCTTCCTTAAATCTCTGTTTCACCAAATCACATTCATTCTTAAAGAATTGGAAATGAACGCTTTTCCAGTTTTCTATGAACGGCTCCTCATCTATGTCTTGCTTTGCATGATTTTCTGTTATATCCCTGAACTTAAATAAACAGACATTTGTAATTTCGATGATGCAACGAGGATTCCCGTCTTTATCGCAAACTATGGAAAGAAGTCCTGTGGTGGGAATCGCCACACTTTCAGTGCTGTATAGTTTGTAGAGAGAAGAAGTCCCTGTTTTCTTTCCACTTAACACTGCTTCCAAAAGACCATTGGGATCATCTCCGAAAGTAAAGTAAGTGAATGGTCGACCCACGTGCATACTATTTTGAGATAGGAAATTTTGCCAATATTCTTTAATACGTTCAGGAGTTTTTTCATTATTCATCTGGTCCGACAATTTCCATTTCCTATTATTCCCCGAAAACTCTAGGACCAACTAACATTTTAACTGGAACACAAACAATCATGGACCGCAGAAAGAAGTTCACCGTAGAGCATTGCTGGCTTTGGGCCAGCACTCTGCTCGAAGGGGAAATTCTTTCTGACAGGTCCAGGGTTAGATTTCTCGCTCCCCGTTTATATATTAGTACCCGTCTGACATGGAGCGGTTTATATCCTTGCGATACAACTCGGAATATACAAATCCTCGGTTTTTCAACATATCCCTCACTTCCGGCGGGAAGGAAAGGTTTCGCCAGAAGATGCCCCGGACTTCCTTATCCAACTTCTGGGTTCCTTCCGCTTCTTTGGTAATCCAAAGAGTATAATCGTTGACAAAAAACTGCTTGATGTCCCCGCGCATTTTTCTGGAATCAAAATAAGTATAATAGAGACCGGTAATCCCTTCGGATGGATCCATCCAGTGATACCCCGCCTTCTCCTTGGCGACTTGCCACCGGAGATCAGCCAATCCGGAAATCACTGCCAATTTCAAATTTTTTGAATACATGGGAATAGCAATCCTACCTCGGCTTGTGGACCGGTTGAATTTCTCGAAGGGTTCCCAACAAACGCCAAAATCCCCGTAAGAAGGCATGAGGATCACATGAGGAACAATCCGGTTTACTGTACCCTTGAAAGATCGGTGAAAAAGACCGGGATCCAGTCGCTCCACCTCGGACATGATTTGTATAACTTGTTCCCGAATACCAATTTCCCGGGCTGAGGGTGGCATATAGTTTTTGATAAGGATGGGAAAATGGTTTCCTTGGCGACCGCAGGTGAGCTTGTGAACCTGCCTTAGGGAGTTCAATTCCCCCAAGGCAATCTTGGAATCCACCGACGAACTGCCTCCCCCGGCTTCTTGGAGTTTACTTTCTAAGCTCTCCACTTCAGTTTGGAGTTTATCCAAGTCCCGGTAAAGAATATCCATGGCCTTATCCATGTCATTAAGCTTTTTTACCGTTTCTTGAATGTTAAACAAAGCCTGTCTTTGGGTAGAATTGTAAGACATGGCCAAATCAGTAAATTTCCTATGACGATCATGTTTTCCCAAAGTCAGGGCGTACTGGGAGATGATATTTTCCATGGCCTGTATTTCTGAACAACGGGTCATGATCAGATTCACCTGAGCTGTGAGAATACCCTGGGACTTTTCCAGTTTCTGGGAAATAGCACTGGTGTCCGTCCCCTTTTTATTAACCTTGACCTCTTCATCCGTAGCCAGGGGAGTGACTTCCCCGGTGGCCACTTTGCGAAGCCATTCATCAAAATAATGAACCGGCTCCCCTGTCCGATTTTCCATGATTACCTGACCGAGGATCTTTCTCTGGTCCTCGGAAATAATCGATGGAAGAAGCGCACCAAACCGGAGCAGTAAGAGCAACGGTTGGGGTAGTTTAGGCCCCAGTTGAACCACCACTTCGGATAAAAAGTCCCAATATGCTGGAATAAATCGTAGTCTGGCGGCGGATCGGGTTTCCGCATCTTTGGCATTTAGAAATTCTGAAAGCATCCGGTGCATTCGTTTTGATGCTTCGGAGTCCATGGAAATGATGGATTTGTAGTATCCAGGATCTTGAAAGAAGGGTTTTTCCTCTTCAAAAAACTGATTTATAGGTGCAAAGGCCTTTTTTGACATATCCGCCGCCGCAGCGGCTGTAGCTGCGGCCACCGCTGAGGGTGATCGGGAATCTTTCTTATCCTGGGATCCACTCCCGGTTTCTGAGAAAAGATCGTCAAACTTCGGGGAAGACCGAGAGGGTCCCGTCTGATTGCTTGAGGTGCCGAGGAGTTCAGCTATCTCAGGGTCAATATCCCCGGAATAAAGTCCACTGGAACCACCAGCCATGGCCACCTCGTTTATAAAAGTATTATCACAAGTTTATCCTCTCTTTTTTTATATGACAAGCCCGATAAGAGGGGATTATAAAATAAAAAACCGGTGGATAACACCGGTTTTGATGGAGGTAAAGGGAGTTGAACCCTTGACCTCTTGCATGCCATGCAAGCGCTCTAGCCAACTGAGCTATACCCCCAAAGGCTTTGATAAATTATCCTCTCATAATAAAAATGTCAATAGCCGATAATGGAAGGGAATGAACCTCCCCACTTTTCAAATATTACTGGCGCCCTCCGTGCAGGCATCTCAAGATTTCCCCCACATACCGGAAATTTCGATTTTGAAGCCCCACGAACTGAGGGGTGAAATCTTGGACATCATGAGGAGTAACCCCGGTAGGGTGGATCTGCTTATTTTTGCCAATCCTAAAGAAATCCGGAATTTGAACGAGCTTTTCCCCTCCCGTCGAACCCGTCGTCTTCGATTTGCATTCGTCCTTTTTACCCACAGGGATGGTGAGATCGGTGACTTCGAGACCCTGGAAGAGATCTTGGATCTCCGAACCGGAAAGATTTCAGAATCCGAATTGCGGTTCATATTGGCGAAAGCCCAAACTTTTTTTAAGGATAAGGACCAGGAAAAACTTCAGGATTGGATTAATCGCGACAGCGATACGGATCTCCAAGCCCTGATCACCATTGGCAAAGCCCTGGCTTATGAGAGGGATCCGGACAACCTCCTTCGGTCAATTCTCTTTCTTTCAAAAAAAATCACCGGTGCTGACGCCGGGAGTATTTTCATAACGGAAGAGGGTCCCGAGGGACTAAACCTGAGGTTTAAACATTCCCACACCTTCAGTAAAGATTTAGCCTATGAAGAATTTACCCTTCCCGCCAACGATAATTCCATAGCGGGATACGTAGCCCGGCACAGTACGGTATTAAATATTCCTGATGTCTATCATTTGGCTCTCGATACCCCCTACGGCTTCAATAAATCCTTTGATGCCACCAACGGTTATCGTACAAAATCCATGATCGCCGTCCCGTTAGTGAGTCCCGGGGGAAAAGTATTGGGAGTCCTACAGCTGATCAATTGTAAAGAAGCTTTTCATCACCTGGCAGAATTCAGCGGTAATGAAGCCTATGAAATTATTTTGGAAACCCCGGTGGATTTTGATACGAAGGTAGTCCCCTTTGAACCCCGGTACGAAGCCCTTTTAGAAGCTGTAGCGGGTCAGGCAGCCATTGCCATGGAAAATAACAGACTCTTTCTCCAAATTGAGAGGCAGTTTGAAGCCTTTGTGGAAGCCTCCGTCAGGGCGATAGAAGCCAGGGATCCCGCCACCGCCGGTCACAGTTTCCGGGTGGCAAAAACATCCGAACTTTTAGCCTTGGCCATTGATGCTTCGGAGGATGAAGTCTGGTCGGAGGTGCATTTTTCCCAGAAAGAGATAAAGCAGCTCTACTTCGCCTGTGTCCTCCACGATTTCGGAAAGGTTTACATCGATTACAACCTCTTTTCCAAGGCTAAAAAACTTATGCCTGAGGATCTTCAGGCCTTATATCTCCGTTGGGATCTCCTTCATCGCTCTCTGGAATTGGAAAATCCTGCGGACCTCACAGGGAAACTCCAAACCTTGGAAACTCTCAAAGCTCGGGTGAAAGCCCAGGCTGAGCCATCTGCCCGAGTGGCAGACCCCATTCTGGAGGTGGAATCCATTTTAAAAGAAGCGTTGCCCCTCCGAAGCACCTTTCCAGACGGAAGGCCTCTGATATTCCTGGCTCCCGAAGAAGCGGAAAACTTAAAGATAGCCCGGGGAAGTCTGAATAAAACCGAACGGAAAATCATCGAAAGCCATGTGGAACACTCTTATAATTTCGTAAAAAACATTCCCTGGCCCCAAGAATTTTCCCGCATCCCGGAATTTACCCGGATGCACCACGAAATGTTGGATGGTTCCGGATACCCCCTGGGTCTACAAGGGGCACAGATTCCCATAGAAGCCCGGATTATGACCCTGGCGGATGTTTTCGACGCTTTAAGCGCTGCGGATCGACCGTATAAGAAAGCCTTGCCAATCGACCAGGTTTTAGTCATTCTAAGGGAAGAGGCCAAGGCCGGGAAATTGGATCAGAATCTGCTTGATCTTTTCATCCGCCAAGAGATCTATAAAGTCATTCTCCAAGGAGCGGGATAAGAACCATGGATAACATCATAGACAAAGCGAAAACCCTCCGGGAAGTTTTTTTCAGGGAAATGGAAAAAGTCATCTTGGGGAAACCTGCCCTTTTAGAACGGCTCCTCACGGCCTTAGTCACCGGAAGCCATGTTCTCATCGAGGACGTTCCCGGTTTGGGTAAAACCACCGCAGCCAAGGCCTTGGCTAAAATTATACATTCCCCCACGGGAGATATCACTTTCCGTAGAATTCAATTTACCCCGGACCTCCTCCCCTACGATATCACAGGGGTGGATGTATTCGACCCGGGAACCCAAAAGTTCGAGTTCAAACCCGGTCCTGTTTTCACCGACATCCTTTTGGCCGATGAGATAAACCGCACCACTCCCAAGGTCCAATCAGCCCTTTTGGAAGTGATGGAAGAACGGCAAGTGACCGTAGGCCAAACCACCCGGACTCTGGGCCCCCTTTTCTTCGTGATTGCCACCCAAAACCCCATCGAAATGGAAGGAACCTATCCCCTGCCGGCGGCTCAACTGGACAGATTTTTAATGAAGCTTTCCGTGGGATACCCCTCCCCTGAGGAAGAAAAACGAATCTACCTGCAAGACCCCTCCCATAAGACCCTCCCTAACCTTCACCCATCCGTGGACGCCGAAGCCCTATTGGAAGTCAGGGCAGGGGCGGAAACGGTCCATGTGGATCCTAAAATCCTAGACCTGATTTTCAACCTGGTGGAGGGAACCCGAAACCACAAGGCCGTTCATCTGGGGGTCAGTCCCCGTGGCGGTGTACTCTTTCTAAAAGCAGTGCGGGTCTTGGCCCTCCTCAGGGGTCGCGACTTTGTCATAGATCAAGACGTGGCGGACTTAGTTTACGACGTTCTCGCCCACCGTCTCCATGTAAAATCCCCAAAAACCAGCGCCCGACAGGTGCTTATGGAGCTCCTCAATCATGAAATGGCAAAACTCCCCTAAGGGCTTTCCCCGGCCCACTAGCCTCGGCTGGGCTTTTTTTTTATCTCCCTGGGAACGCTACTTCCGGGATTGATCCGCATGGAATTGGCCGCCCTGTTCTGGGGTGGCGCCTTTCTTTCTGTGCTGATTCTCTCCTGGACCACAGTTTTTCTCGCCCGAAGAAAAATATTAAACATCCATCCTGATCCTTTGGAGGGAATGGAAAATCTTCCTGAACCCCGCTCCTGCCTGGAACCGGTAAGGATCAATTTCAACTTCACCCTCCCGGGAATATTTCTCCCAGCCCTGAGATATGAACTGGAAGTAAAAGGGACCTTTACCCCCGGAAGAACCATGAAAACCAGTACCTTCCTCTACTCGGGAGAAAACCGGGGGTATCTGCAATGGCAGGGACCTCGGGGAGTCTATGAAAGTTATGGACCTCAGTTGAAAATTGGGGATTACTGGGGTTTTATCCAGTCCAATGTTACCTGCACCGCCCCAGGGTCCCTGACGATCCTTCCGGACTTTCCTCCCGGCGAAGGGCTAGAACCCTTTTCTTCTGGAAAGGGGGATAGGGCTTCCCGATCCCACAGAAGAGAAAGAAACAGTGAACTCTTAGAAGTAAGAAAATATTATCCCGGTGATGACTTCCGTCGGATTAACTGGAAAGTTTACGCCCATGTGGGAGAGCTTTTCCTGAGAATTGGAGAAGAGAACCCCCCCCCGGAAGCTCAAATCGGCCTGGTTTTTGACCTAGGAGCTTCGGGCTTTGACCTGGCTTCTGGATTGGAAGAAGAATTTCTGGATCACAGGATTGCCCATTTCGGGGCGGCAGCCCGGAGTCTGAAAGACAAAGGATACGAGGTGGTGGTGATGATTCCCGGTCACCCGCAGCCTGTTACCTGGGGGGAAGATTCCTTGGGAATTAAATCAATCCTGGCGGGATTAAAAACCCATTTGGATCCCCTCACCCTCGTGGTCCCCAGCCCCCCTCTGAGTCCGGTGGTTTTATTTACCCACCCCCTCTCCCCCACAACCCAGGACCTGGAAAAAACCTTGGAAACCCTGGGGTCCCGTGTTCTCAGGGTTGCTATGCCTTGGCCCTGGAGCCCGATAGTGTCACAACCCTGGTATATGAGGAAAAATTCTCAAATTTCCAAACGGGAACAATCCCTTAAACTGTATAAAAAAATCTACCAGGCAAAGGAGGATCTCCAGTGATATTTCTTGTGAATCTCTTGGTGGAAGTTTTCCTTCTCACCAACCTCTGGGCGTATTTTCCCGGATTATGGGAACCCTGGTTTGCTCCAGCCTTACTCCTACCCGGGGCTATTTTTTCCCACTTCTGGGGTAAAAAAGGCGGGATTTGGTGGATCGATGGTCTCGTTCAGATTCTCTGGCCCCTCGCCCTGAGAAGTCTTCTCTTTCTTATATGGTCGTGGTTCGCCGGCACTGAGATTTCCCCCGTGGACTCTTGGTTTTTCTGGTTCGACAAAAACTTTTGGCCCCTCTATCCCCTCACGGTCCTTTTCTCCCTGGCTGCGGGAACCTCCGTGCGCATCCCGGGCTTCCGTCCGTGGCGGGTCTTAATTCAAGGAATTCTCCTGGTTTTAGTTTTCTTTCCCCAGGGGAATTTTCAAAATGCTACCTACACCCACCCGCTTTTCAAAGCCTTAGCCTTAGTGGGATTTCTCCTCTTTCAACTCTGGCTCTTGGGAATACGGCCCATGACTAAAAACCCCTCCGGTCGTCCCGCTCTGGATGAAGCCCCTTCCAAAAAAAGATTCACTCCTATCTCCCGACAGAAACTTCGGACCTGGGCTCCGTTGGCTCTACTGTTATTGCCCCTCCTGGCTGCCGTCCTTTGGTTGTTACTGGCCAGATACGAACAGGCTTCCGTGGCTTCCGGGGGTGGACTAATGAAACCGGATCTTTTTAGGTTCGACTTTTCCCAATTCATTACCCTGGAAAGTGAAATCTCCATGAGCGATGACCTGGTCATGCTTTACCGCCGGGAAGGAACACCCCAACAGCAGTACGTGAGGCGATTCGTCCTTTCGGGATATTCCCCAAGTAAGGGATTCTTTGTGGATCCGCCCCTCCCTGGGGGGGAGGAAGACATCCCGCCGGTGGGAACGAGGATTTTGAATCTCCCCGATCCCGGAGCTCCGGACCGGCGGGAGGAAACCCAAGAATACTACATTGTAAATTTTGACCCCAGCAGTCTGTTGGGTTTGAATGCCCCGGTGAAAGTGACACCTTTTGAAAAGTGGGACCAAAGCTCCTTCGTGGGGAGTTATCAAGTCCTTTCCCGTGTACCCGCCCGGGAAGGTTGGGATCTTATAGGAGTTTCAGATGAGAACTTGCCGAAAGACCTGAGGACCCATTACACCGACTACGGGAATAACCAACCCATCGCCGATTTGGCCAAAGAAGTGACCACCCATTCCCCCAGCTACTTTGATAAGGTCTGGGATATCCTGTTTTATTTAAAAACCAACTATTACTACTCCCTGAAGCCTGGGGTCTCCGCCAACGGAAACCAATTGGAACACTTTCTTTTTAAAAGTAAAAAGGGCTACTGTAGCTATTTTGCCTTTACCATGGCCTTGATGCTCCGCAGTCTGGATATACCCGCCCGGGTCTCCGTGGGATTTTTTATCGACCCAACGGAAACCATGTTGAACTTCTATCCCGTGAGGGCAAATCAAGCCCACGCCTGGGTGGAAGTTTGGTTCGACGGGGTTGGTTGGATTGAATTTGATCCCACCTCGGAA
Source organism: uncultured Spirochaetales bacterium (assembly GCA_964624355.1). GTDB lineage: Bacteria > Spirochaetota > Spirochaetia > JABEVK01 > JABEVK01 > CAZUXL01. The sequence goes on along the minus strand of CAZUXL010000013.1, from coordinate 33,192 downwards.
GACCTGGCTCCGGGGGAAGAGTTTGACCCTCCCCGGGGTTTGGAAGTGGATAAATTCTCCCGGCTCATCCAAGAAATATTGAATCACACCCTGAGGGCTCAAAACCTCACAGAGTCTACACAGATTCCCGAGACCCTTCCTTGGTACCAAACAGTTTTGAACACCGCCAGTCGTTGGTGGGGCCTGGGGTTAGGTTTAGTCTACTTGTTCACCCTAGGTGTTCTTCAGGGTTATCGTAATCTCTTGCGAGGCCGGTTCAGTTCCGATCCCCGCAAGCGAACTCGGTGGGCCTACCTCAGAGGTCTGGATATTCTGCGCCTCGGGGGGCATCATCGACTACTGCAACAGACCCCTCAAGACTTTGCGAAACATTTGGGCGATGAGACTTGGCATGAATTAACAGAGTTGTATCTTCAGGCCGGCTACAGAGAGGAATTCACCCCGAGTGAGGACACCCAAGCTCAAATTCTCTTCAAAAAAGGCTATCGAGTATGGATAACCCACATCCCTCTAGGACTAAGACTCCTCCATAGTATCTTTCCCTGGACTACATTCCCCGGAGGCCGTCATGGTATACGTTAATCATCCTAAAATAATTCTACTGGGATTACTCCTGACCCTGACAATTTCTCCCTTAACTGCCCTGAACACGGAACAGGAGTACATCGATCAAGCAGAAATTGCCTTGGAAAAAGAGAATTACCAGGAAGCTCTAAAAATCTTGGAAGAGGGTAAAAAGACCTTTCCTAAAGCTCACATCTTGCGATCTTACCTGGGGGATATTTATTCCCAAAGAAGAATTTACTCCTTAGCTTTGGAAGAATACCGGGAAGCCCTCCTTCTGGATCCAGCAAATTATCAGCTGAACTTTTCCGTGGCTGAAACCCTGGGTCTGTTGAATAAAAATACGGAAAGTATAGCTGCCTTCGAGGAAACCCTGGATAAGTTCCCCGAGGATGCCCCCACGGTTCAAGCCCTGGCCTGGATGTACTTTAAAGTGGAGGATTATGAAAAGGGAGTTTCCATTGTTCAGCAGGGCATAAAAACCTTAGGGGGTAATCGATCATTTTATATGACCCTGGGCACCCTCTACTCCAGCCTCTACGAATACAAAAATTCTAAAGAGGCCTACCTGGATTCCATCCGCCGAGCTGAACTGGAAGGTGACACCCAATTCGCCTCCATCGCCTATTACAACCTTTCCATCCTGGAAACATCCTTCTTAAAATTCCAGGAAGCCTATGATGCGGTGGAAACCAGCCTGAAACAAGACCAAAGACCTTCGGGGTATTTGGCTCTGGGCGAGCTTCTTCAAACCCAGATGAACTTCAAAAGAGCCGTGGAAACCTTTGATAAGGCGGATCTCACGGAAACCACCCCCTTAACAAAAATGGACCTGGCGAAAATTTACAGACAATTTGGTTTTCTCGATCAAGCCCTGGCCTATCTTTTAAAGGTGGAAGCCAACAAAGATGATTCCTGGATGTACAACTTTGGGGTTACCGCAGACAAGTGGAAGATGGATATTCACCAAACTTATGGGGAGATTTACCGGGGGTACGGGGCAGAAGCGGACTTTACTCCTCGGTTTTGGCCTTGGGAATGGGCTGGGTGGGTTTGGAAGAAGGTCACTTACGGTTTCCAAGCCTGGTACCACGAACAGATCTATAAAGATCTTCAGTACCGGTTAGCAGAAGATTCCCTAGGCCGCAGCAATAATCCCATGGGGTGGTGGAATATTTATAAGGCCAGCGAGAATTATCCTTTTGTGGCCCGAAAATATCTGTCCAAAGCCAGGGAATTTGAAGAGGCCCGAATCCCCGGGGTCACACCTTTGTACCAACTAGAGGAAGGGAAGTTGGAAAGGCGCCCGGATCTACTAGCCCAGGCTTTAGAACAACTTGATCCAAAATGGATGGGACTGGAACGGACCGAGGCCATTTTAGCCCTCATTCCCCAGGTAACCAAACCACAACAGAGGGCTTTATTGAACCAGCTCTATCAAATCAATCCCGGAGCGCTGCGACAAGCGGGGCAGTCCCTCCCCCTTCAGGTGAATGTGTACGGGTCAGACCCTGATTTGGTTTCCCAGTGGACCTGGGATCTGGAAGGCTGGATCCGAGCCACAGGGCATGACGCCAGCCTTAAGGGCGAGGAGGGTCGGGACTACCAGCTTAATATCAACGTGGGGACCGATGGAATGGCCCGGTTTTCCTTAAAAGATAAGGAGGGTCTGTCCCTCTTCCAGGACTTTGAAAAAGTGGAAGACCGGGGAAAATTTTTTGAATTTGTATTTACTAGGGTACATAGGGTAAATTAAAGCCCATGAAGAAACTGCAAGATGAATCCCATTCCTCCCTCTTTATCTTTTTTATGATCCTGGCCATGGTCAGCTGGGGAGGAAGCTGGGTGACAGCCCGATGGGCTTCCTCCTACCCTCCTGTGGTCACAGCACTGTGGCGGTTTCTCCTCAGTGCCCTTTCCTTCCTACCCATCCTCTGGGTACGGAAAGAATCCTTGGCCCTTCCCCGTAAAGTTTGGCTCTGGGTGGGAGCATCCGCGGTGGCACTCGGGGTCTACAATCTCCTGTTTCTCTCCGCCATGCAGCATGGGCCTGGGGGATACGGAGGAGTCTTGGTTCCCACTCTGAATCCCCAGTTTGCCTTTCTCATCGCCGTAATATTCTTGGGGATGAAAGTGGGAAAAGCTGCCTTAGGGGGATTATGCCTGGGTTTAGCCGGGGGAATTCTTCAAATTGTCGGACCCCAGTTCCAGTTCCAGGCCTTCCTCCAACCCCAGAACCTCCTGCTGGTGGCCGCGGCCTTGGTTTACGCCATCCTAACCCAGTTCAGCGCCCAAGCTCAAAAAGAGATCTCTGTCTTCCGATATACTTTCTGGACGGCTCTCCTGTGTACCTTGTTTCTGACACCCTTCGCCTGGAGTTCCGCTCCCTGGATGGTGTCTTCCTTTGGCGGAGATTTCTGGATCAATGTCCTCTATCTCGCCTTAGCTGCGGGTACTTTTGGAACCACCCTTTATTTTGAGGCAGCCCGTAGAGTTGGCGGTGCCAGGGCATCCAGTTTTGCCTTTTTAGTGCCCGTCTCTGCCTTGGTTCTCGCCTTTTTGATCCTTGGGGAACAGCCTACTTGGACGAGTATTGTAGGCGGAGCCTTGAGCGTGGCCGCCGTGATTATTATTTCTCGGAGTAAAAAAGGAGATCCTACAAAAACTCAAAGAGCTTCTCAGGAACTTTAAAGTGAGCTCTTAAAGGCCCCATCCAAGTCTCTACGAATATCCCCCCAGCTCTCGAGACCGAGGCTAATACGAATAAGGTTATCGGGAATACCTGCTTCGGATCTTTGCTCAGGAGTCAATTTGGAATGGGTAGTGGAGGCCGGATGAGTGGCGATGGACCGGCTGTCCCCCAGGTTGGCACTCAAGGAAAATAGCTCCAGGCTATCGAGGAATTTTCGACCTCGTTCCAGGCCGCCTTTGATGCCAAAGGTCACCACGCCCCCGCCTTGGGACATCTGTTTCATAGCGGTTTTATAAGCGGGATGACTGGGGAGGAAGGGATACTTCACCCATTCCACCTCCGGGTGGGCTTCCAGAAACCGTGCTGCATCCAGGGCGGTGGCACAATGACGGTCCATTCTCACAGCCAGTGTTTCCAGGCTCTTGGACAGGATCCAGGCATTGAAAGGACTGAGGCTGGGACCAGTCTGCCGGGTGAAGAACCGAATTTTTTCCATAAGTTCTTTCGTTCCCAAAATAGCTCCACCCACGGTTCTTCCCTGACCATCGAGAAATTTAGTAGTGGAATGGCAGACCAATTGGGCTCCCCACTTCGCCGGTTGCTGTAGGTAGGGGGTGGCAAAACAATTGTCCACCACCAGGATCAAGTTGTGTTCCTGGGCGAATTTCCCCGCCCATTCCAAATCTATGAGATCCAAGCCCGGGTTTGTGGGAGTTTCCAAAAATAAAACTTTGGAGTTCGGCTTTAGGGCCTTTTCCCAATCCTGGGGTGCATCCACATTCACATAAGTATGGGAAATCTTCCACCGGGGAAGTATTTGTGTGATTACCTGGTGAGTCGAGCCAAACACCGACCGGCAAGCGACCAAGTGATCCCCCGCATCCAAAAGGGCTCCAAAAACGGCAAACATCGCCGCCATTCCAGAAGCTACTGCGACCCCGTCCTCTGTCCCTTCCATATCACAGAGTTTGGAAATAAGTTCATCTGTATTGGGGTTGGAATACCGGGAGTAAATATTCCCTTCCCTTTCATTGGCAAACAGGGCTCTGGCTTCCTCTGCATCGTCAAAAAGATAGCTGGAAGTCATAAAAAGCGGGGTGGAATGTTCCTTTTGATAGGTTCTTTCCATCTGCCCCCGGACAGCCCGGGTTTCAAAATCTTCAAATTCACGGGGATCTTTCATGGTTTCCTCACTGGGGAATGATTTCAAAGGAATAGGTGATGGGACCGGATTTTTCCAACATGGTGCCCACGGAGCAATACTTGGTTACCGCCCATTCCACCGCTTGTGCGGCTTTTTTTTCATCCACTTCCCCTTTGAGAATGAAGTGGAGATTCATTTTCGTGAAAGGCGAAGGTACGGCGGCGGGGTCCCGGTCACCGGTCACCCGGATTTCGATATCTTTCAAATTCTGCCGTTGTTTTTTTAAAATCATGATCAGGTCGATACTGGCGCACCCCCCCAAACCGGCTAAAACCATCTGCATGGGTCGAAAACCTTCATTGCCTCCGCCGATGTCCGGAGCCCCATCCATGGGAATTTTTATACCCAGGTCATTCTCCGCGATCAACTTAAAAGGTTCTTTTTCCCGTTTGATGATAATTTCCACTGCTTACTCCTCACGTTATTCTTGAGTTATTCTGTAGAGAATATAAAAAATGCCCAGGGAAGTCCAGAGATAGGGGCATTTCTTCTATTTTTCCAATCTTATCACCGCACCGGTCAAGCCTTCCAGTTCCACCGTGGTGCCCCGAATCAATACACCCTGGAGAGATTTAAGAGGTTGCGACCCGGAAATTTCCCCATCTGCAAAAATTTGTGCCTGCGTCAGATCCACTGGGAAGGTGAAAACGGCTTTTGCCTTGGACACATTGGCCAAAATAAACCAGTCAGCTTTTTCATCCTTCAGGGAATAAGAAAAACTCAGGGGGGATTCCTGCGGGATGAATTTCCCTGCGGCTAAAACTTTTTCCTGTGTAGAAAGACGAAACACCGGAAAGCTTTTCCTAAGGGCAATCATTCCTGCTGTAAAATCCTTCGTTCTGGCTTTTAATGGATCTGGGGTCCAAATCAGATTATTTATATTGTCCGCAGCTTGGAAGGAGTTATGGACAAAGGGTCCGTGGGTCTGACTTGTACTGCCTAAAGGATTAGGTTTCGTCCTGAGCATTTCCTGCCCACCGTGAAGCAGAGGAATCCCTTGGCTAGTTAGGAGAAGTATGTGTCCCAAGTTGACCCTCCGGGCAATTTCCCTCTCATTTTCAGGAGTCGCAACCCCTTCGAAAAGAGTCCAGGAGAGGGCATCCCGGAGGTCCATCCCATCGTGAACCGCCAAATGCTGGATATTGTCCCCTGGATTATCCACGGTGTAACCGCCATACTTTTTATCCATCAGTCCCGTGAGAGTGGAATACAAAAGTTCATTATCCACGGCTTCGCCCATGAGAAAGCCTGGGGAAGGATTATTCGCATCCCCTTTGAGCAGATTGCGAAGCTGATCGTTGAAAACGGCCACGGTGTCGGTTTTTGTCATGAAATTTTGATCCATCATCCCACCGAGCAAGGGTTTTTGCCTGTAGGTTTTCCACCCTTCTCCCAGAAATAGGGCATCTTCCTTTCCAGGAATAGCTCTCACCCGGTCGTAAGCCTTTAAAACGGTGGCACTATCCATTAATCCCATAAGATCAAACCGGAACCCATCCACCCGAAATTCCCGGGTCCAATACTCTAAACTATCCCCGATCATCCGGCTCACCATGGGAGCAGATGTATTCAAATCGTTCCCAGTGAAGGAATCGTTGCTCCCCCGCCCTTGGTTATTCTTCCGAAAGTAATAATCAGGAACGATATCATCCAAAAGAGTTGTAGTACCAAAGTGGTTATAGACCACATCCAAAATTACCCCGATTCCCGCCTTATGAAGCTCTCGAACCAGGGTTTTAAGCTCCCGAATTCTCAGGTTGGGATCCAAGGGATCGGTGGAATACCACCCCTCGGGGGTAAAATAGTTATGAGGTCCGTATCCCCAGTTATAGTTGGTTCCCACGGTTTTTCCCGAAGTGTCATAGGACTTATTGGTTTCGTCGTTGTACATAAAATTAAGTACCGGGAAAAGCTGCACATGGGTCACGCCCAGGGACTTTAAATAAGGGATTTTCGCCATAAAACCCGGGTACGTTCCCCGGAGATTTTCCGCCACCCCTGAATCCGGGGAGATGGTAAAATCACGCACGGATATCTCGTAAATCACCCCATCGGTCCGGGTTGCCAATTTTACATCCTCAGCCCCCTGCCATCCCCCTTCAGGATCCGTGGAAGGCAGATCCACCACCGCAGCCCGGGCAAAACCCTTTCCCTTAAAAGCCTCCATGGACCGAGCGTAGGGGTCCAAGACCCGCTTCTCCCCTTTACCAGTATTTAGCCGGTATTCGTAGAAAAAACCCGCAGGATCTTTTTCACCATAAATGGCCGTCCACACTCCAGTGACTTCGTTCTTTACCAAGGGAAGAACGGCCAATGACTGGTTAAAAGGCGCCAGGGGCTTATCAAAAACCGAGACATTTACGGTTTGTGCCGTGGGAGCCCAGAGGCGGAATTCCACAGACTTGGTGACTTTGGAATAAATAGCCCCCAGGGAGTAGTCCGCCGGAGGCTGGGGGTAATCCGCATCCTGTGCGCTCAGACCCAAGGTTAACAAAAAAAACCAAGTGCAAAAAAATTGTACTTTTGACATGAAAGGCTCCTAGGTGGATTTTACCATGGATCCTTTGTGCGGTGAGATTAAACCTTGGCTAAAAAGTGTCCCAGATTCATATCTGTCTGGAGGATATGATTGGCCAGCCAGTTTTTAAGAAAATCCATGGTCGCGATGGATAACATCACCGTTCCGGCTTTGAATTTGGCCTGAAGCTCCAAAACCTGTTGGATGAGATCTTGATGCTCTTTAAAATGTGCTGGAGCCTGAGGGTAACTATGGGACTTCATAAGCTTTTCCTCCGCCTGAAAATGGAAAACAGTGTAATTCAGCAGTTCATCAAAGATCTCCCCCATGATCTTGTTTCCTTGCCCTTTGGACATGGCGCCGTGAAGCCTGTTTACCAGCTCAATTAATTTTTTATGCTCTGTATCAATTTGTTCATACCCAACAGAAAGTTCTTTAGACCAATCGATGAATGACATAAGACCTCCTCTCTAAGATTAAACTAGGTTTTCAATTCTGTACACGGATAATAAATTCAATTCTTGACTATCTAACGTTATATTAATTACTATAAACCTGTGGTACAATAAAACATATTACGGAGGTTCCTTATGGATGCAGTGATTCAGCTTCTTTCCCAACCCTGGCCTTGGTGGGTATCTGGCCCGCTTCTAGGACTTATGGTTCCCATTCTCCTGTTGGCAGGAAATAAGGAATTCGGAATTTCTTCCACCTTTAGGCATATTTGTTCTGCCTTACTTCCCTTTAAACCAAATTATCTCCAGTATGACTGGAAAAAATCAGCTTGGCAGTTAGCCCTGGCTGCAGGAACCGTTCTAGGGGGCTTTTTAGCCGTCTATTTTTTCCAAGGCGCTCAGACTCCCCAGATTTCCTCGGAAGCCAGGGGTCTTTTTCTTTCCTGGGGAATGGTAAATCAGTTAAGTCTGGGACCGGATTTTCTCCAATCGTGGTCCTCAGCCTTCACCCTCACGGGACTTCTCTCCCTGGTTCTCGGGGGATTTTTAGTGGGTTTCGGTACCCGATGGGCCAATGGATGCACCTCGGGCCACGCTATCATGGGATTGAGCCTTTTAAATCCTGGATCCTTCGTGGCGGTGGTCGGATTTTTCGCCGGTGGGACCTTGGCCTCTTGGTATCTGGTCCCCTTCATTCTTGGTTTGTAGGAGTACACCATGAAAAACATTCTTGATTTATTAAAATACCTGGTAATTGGGGCATTCTTTGGTCTGGTACTGGTAAAAGCCGAAGTGGTTTCCTGGTTTCGAATCCAGGAAATGTTTCACTTTCAATCCTTCCACATGTACGGGATCATCGGCAGCGCCGTGGTCGTGGGTGCGATTTCCGTGTATCTATTGATTAAGTTTAAAGCCAAGGCCTTCACCGGCGAGAGGGTGAATCCCCAGCCCAAAGAATTTCAGAAGGTGGGAAATCTCGCCGGTGGAGCGGTCTTTGGTCTTGGTTGGGCCCTTACCGGGGCTTGTCCCGGACCCCTCTATGCCCTACTGGGTGCTGGATTTTACCCCATCCTTCTAGCCATAGGCGGCACTCTTCTGGGTGTTTGGGTCTATGCCCTGGTGAAGCCTAAACTTCCTCACTGATATTCCGCAGGAAGTGGTGCATTTGAGCCGGGAAGAATGATTACAGGGGTATGGTTATCCTGTATTTCACACCTTTTTCCGGCTCTGTTTCCAAAGAAATTTCCCCTTTGAGCCTCTGGGTAACCAGGTTGTACACAATATAACTCCCCAATCCTGTCCCCCCCTCATTTCTCAAAGTTGTATAAAATGGTTCGAAATGATGGTCCTTAGCCTCCTGGTTCATCCCCCTTCCATTGTCCCTGTATTCCAGAATTAAGCGCTGACTTTCAGTAAATACCCTAATCTCGATAGTTCCTTCCAGCCGCCCCTCGAATCCATGGATCAGGGAATTCATACAAAAATTAGTGAGGATTTGGGAAAATGCCCCAGGAAAACTTTTCACTGATAAATCCTGGGGACAGGAAATATGAATGTTCAAATCTTTACGTTTTAGCTGGGGGTGGAGACTTTTTATTATATCTTGGATGTATGCATGGAGGGGAAAGAGCCTCTCCTGATCACTGGTTTGATCCACGGAGACTTGTTTAAAGCTTTTTATCAGTTCGGAGGCCCTCTGAAGATTTTGACTTAATAGTTCCGAACTGGTCTGTAAATCCGCCAAAAATCCTTCGAACCGGCTCTTCTTCAAAAGCCCAGTACGACTTTGTTCCACCAGCTCCTCCGCCTGTCCCTTAATGTAACTTGCTGCCGTCACACCTATCCCCAAGGGAGTATTAATTTCGTGGGCGATCCCTGCAACTAAGGTCCCCAATACCGCCATTTTTTCCGTAGAAATCAACTGGGTTTGGGCAACTTTCAGGGCACTCAGGGACGCCTGCAATTCGGTATTCGAATTTTCCAACAGAAAGTTTTTTTCCATGATTTGCTGTTCCTGTTCCAAGAGGACCAGGCGGTGGCTAATTTGGGCGGCAGCCAGGCTTAATATGGATAAATCCTCCTGATCAAAGTCCCTGCCTTCGCTGAGGATCCCGAGTACCAGACGAGAGGTAAAATTGGAATCCTCCTTGATAGGTAGGACCACCCAGGATAAACCCTCAAGGCCCGGATTCCAATTTTTTGTCCTGGTGAGATGCAGAATTTTCCCCCTATCCCTCCATGTGGCCGAAAGAGACTCCAGAGCCGACCAACACGCCGGGCTTAAAGGAGGTGTATCCTGAGCTTTTAAAATTCGTACTTCCCCGTGTCGGAATTCAAAATAAATCGCCACATCCGCAACCACACTGCGGCGCAGGAGTTCCAGAGAGTCTTGAATCATGCTTTCCGGGTCCGATTCCACCCCCAAGAGGCCTCGTAACAAAGTAAGAAGATGTACTTCTTCCAGCTTCTTCTGCATATATTGGTGTGTGGAGGTCAGCTGGGATGTTTCCCTCAGGCGTTTAAAATCGGGGGTCTTTCTTACTTTCAAAAGAATGGTTTCCCTTTTAGGTTCAAAACCTTTCATGGTAGTAGTTAAATAATTCTTTTCCATAAGGAAAAATTGTTTTCTGTGCTGGAGTTGGTTTTCATGCTTTTTCAAATAGGCTTCGGCAAGGGATAAAGACTGATCCAATTTTTCCGAATTTCTTTCCAGGGCAGCGGCCTCCCCATGAAGAATGTGATACAAGAGAAGCTCCTCCACCTGGCCACCTAAACGCCCTTCCTGAACCTTCCCAATATTTTGATCCATGCGCCGGAGCAGCTCTCTAAATTTCAACTCGCGCCCCACTTGAAGATACGCCAAGGCACAAAGCCCATCGATCTCAAACCGGGAATGGTAGGAAAGGCCGGTGATTTTTAAACTCTGCATCAGGGGGATCAATTCTTCCAAATATTTTAATCCCCACTGAGGATTACCCGTATAAAGATATAAAATTGCCAGGTTGCACAACACCATTCCCACTTCATGAAAATCTTGTGCCTGCAAGGCGCTATCCATGGATCGGAAAAAATAGGTTTCGGCTTCATGGTGCTTTCCCACTTGGTGATAAAAATAACCCAAGCCGTTTTGCACATAGGCGGTTTCCAAGGCGTTACCCTGTTTTAACTTCAGCTTTTCACTTTTTTTGTAATAGGATGGGACCAGGGAATACTCCCCCCTGAGGAGAAGCATATAACCCTTGGTGTGAAAAGCAGCGGCCATACGAAACTCATTTCCTAATTTTTTTGCATAATGAATAGCCCTGTCCTGGCACTCATCCACCTCATGGGCTTGGGAAACCGGATTCAACCTGTCCGGACGGCAAAGCCAATAGGCTAAATGATTAATCCAGCCCAGGGATTCCCCCAAACTTCGGTACCGCCGGAAGGCCTGTTCCCAGGCTTCTTGATCCAGCCGGTTTTCCCGGGCGTCGTTGAGAAGTATTAGAAAAAGTGCTAGAAAAATTTCTTTATCATCCCCCATTTGTTCCGCCAGGGAAAAACAGGAATAGGCCGATTTATACGAACCTTCTGAGTTATCCTTTTTATATTGAGTGAAACCCGTGAGTCGATGGGCGACCATCAGCTCCCTGGAATCCAAACTTTTACTGGAAACCCCAAAAAGATTGTAAAAGTTCAAGGATGCCTTTTCGTACTCCCCCAAAAGCATCCAGGCTGATCCCAGAAGAATCCGAAAGGTGATTTCCTCTTCCAGGGTATAACGATCGGGACTTTCCAACCGGGCTTCCAATAACGGGATTAAATCTCGGAAGCAAAAAAAATGATAAAGCTCCTGTAGATTCTCCAAACTGGGAACCACATCTAAAAAAGGTTCCACAATCCGTTCAATTTTTCTATCTTCACTTTGACATATCACGGACCCTAAATTTTCTATCTTCTGAACCAGGAGATCCCAGGCGTACTTTTTCTCCTGATCCATGGCGTCCAAATCCACAGGATCATACTCCAAACAACAGGACCATTGACCTGCGCCTTCTTGTAGAAGACTCCCCAGGAAACTTAAAGTCTCTTGGGGAAGTTGGGCCGCCCGGGGAAAATAGATGATTCCAGGGCCAAGGCCTTCCACTTCGATCCACTGGTTCCAAAGGGCCCTCCACAGGTGACCTTTTTCATAACCCAACTCCTCAGGAATCAGATCCTCCTGTCTTGCCACCCTTCCCCCGGTATAGTAATCCCTGAATACTTGCCTTTGCAGGGAATAAGTTTTGGTTTTTAGTAGGAACTGATCAATAAATTTTAGGTTTTTATTTTTAAGTTTGGACCTGAGGTGCTGTAAAATAGGACTTAGAGGTTCGGCAAACGGGAGGTCATTTTCCAGGGTTACCACAGAACCTGGGGTTGTAATTATTGCCCCCATTCTAACCCGGGACTCTTCAATCCCTAAACGAGGAGCCTCCAAAAGAATAAACCTTTCAGCGTTCATACTACCAGTTTCGATCAGGACTCCTAGCCCTGCAAGGAAATTTATCTTTTCTTATGTTAAAATGCTCCCATGAAATTTATCCATTCTGCAGACTGGCATTTAGGCCGGATGCTCCACGAACAAAGTTTGCAGGAAGAACAAAAAAAATTCCTCGATTGGTTTGTGCACACCTGTGAAGAATCGGCACCGGAAATGGTGGTTCTGGCGGGGGATATTTTTGACCGAAGTATTCCGTCGGAGGATGCCATCGCCCTTTGGACCGGGTTTCTGGTAAACTTTCACCACACTTGCCCTGGGATTCCGCTGGTGGTTATCCCGGGTAACCATGATAACCCAACCCGATTAAGCTTTGCCTCGGGGGTTTTGAAATCCTCGGGTATCCACGTAATTGGAACTTTCAAGCAATCGATCGAGCCCTTGGAGTTCTCCTCGATCCAAGGGGAGAAGGTACAAATTTGGGCTCTTCCTTTTCTATGGCCTGGGGCTTTGGACCGTCCTAGTCCTCTAGGTCCCGTCCCCACTGGGACTCAGGAAGAGTCCCTTCTGGAAGCCTTGAGTCATATCACAGCACTCCAAGATTCCGAAGCCTTACAAATATTGGGAGCCCACTGTTTTACCCGGGGCGGACGGGTTAGTGAATCAGAAAGAACCTTAGTAGGAACAGCGACACAAATTGATGCCGAAGCATTTTCCGCCTTCGACTATACAGCCTTGGGACATCTACACAAACCTCAAATGGTCACTCCCCGAATGTGGTACGCAGGTTCTCCTTTAGCCTATTCCTTTTCTGAATCCACAGATAAAAAATGTCTTTTAGAAATCACCCTTTCTAAGGGTCTTGAACCCCAAATCCGGGTAATCCCTGTACCGGTCACTCGACCAGTGACCGTACTCCGGGGCTCACTGACCGAAATTCTCACTGACCTCCGGTTCCGAGAGCATCAGAATTCATACCTTCGGGTGGAAACCACGGACACGGGTGGACTCACCCAGCCGTTCCATAGGCTCCGGGAGGTTTTCCCTTTCATTCTTAGTTATGAATTCTTTGAAAACCAAGCTGTCCACCCAGAAATATCCAGGCATTCCATGGAACCCATGAGATGGGAGCTTAAAAAAGATATTAAAGAAGACTTTTCCGACTTTCTCCAGGATCTTTCCCTCTCTCAAGAGGAAATAATCAGCTTTGAAAAATCCTTTTCAACGTTAGCTACTCGGCTTATCCCGGAGGAGCAATGAAACCCCTGAGCCTGCAACTAATCAATTTTGGACCATACAACGGGGATACAGGAATTATTGATTTCCAAAAGTTGGATAAAATTTTCTTGATCTCCGGCGATACCGGCGCGGGTAAAACATCCCTCTTCGATGCTATTTGTTATGCTCTTTATGGAAAACCTTTGGGAACTCGCGGAGGTCCAGGACTCCGAAGTCAATATGCTCCCGCTGATGAATCTACCTCGGTGGAATTTGAGTTTCTCATAGGGATTAAGCGGTACGCCGTTTTAAGATCTCCCTACTACCTTTCCAAAAAAGGGCGGGGCGACAAACTAAAGCCAGAAGAAATAATCCTTCTAAAAAAATGGGAAATCACTCCGGAAGAACCCCAGGGAAAGTGGGAAGTCTTAACGGGAAAACTTCGGGAACAGAATGAAAGAATCGAAAAATTGGTGGGGTTTTCCTACGACGAGTTTTCAAAGTTACTCGTTTTACCCCAAGGTGAATTCCAGAAATTCCTAGAAATGGAAACCAAGGATAGGGAGATCCTATTAAAGTGCTTATTCCCTGTAGAAAACCATGAAACTCTGTCAAAAACCGCAGCAGATGAAACTAAAATTCAAATGGAAATTCAAAAGAATATACAAACCCGGATGGAAGAGCTTCAGAGAAATTTCGATCCCATAAGCGCAGGTGAGAAACTCAAAGAACTGGAAGATCTACGTGTAAAAGCCCAGGAAAATTTCGCCCAAACACGAATACAGCGGGACGGGATGAAACAAGATTTGGAAAACGGCCTCCGGTTGGCACAACTGCTAAAAGAAAAAATCCAAGTGGAGCAGAACCTGGCTACACTATCGGATAAAAAACAGGAAATAGATCTGCGGGAGGAAGAGTCTCACCGAGCAAATAAGGCTCAACGACTTCTGCCTATCCTGGGACAATTAGAGCATTTAAGAAAACAAAAAACCGACAACCTGTCCCAACTATCCAGCACAGAAGGTAAATGGAAGCTCTGGCTAACAGAAGAAACCATCCTCCAACCCAGATTCATGGAAATCTCGAATCTGGAAAATAGAATTGCCGATTTGAAAGAACAACAGAATTCTGAAATATCCCGTCTTACTATCCTCTCGGATCTCAAAAAAAGATGGAATACTTGGGTATCACAAACTTCAGAAGTGGATCAAGCAAAAAGCCTCCAATCCCAGGAAGTAAATGAATTAAAGGAATTGGAATCAAAAAAAATATTCCTGGAAAATGCGCTGGAGAACTATCCTTCTTTGCAAAAATCCTGGGAAGAACTATTAAACCGTGGAGTGACATTTGAATCCCTTTCTCTAGAGGGGCAGAGACTTCGGGAAAACCGTAAAAATCTGGATGATTTAAAAACAAAAAAATCTCTCCTTCTGAGGGATATTTCCTCAGCAAAAAAAAAGCTGGAAAACGCCGAGTTGGAAGTGAGCTCATGTAAAAAGTTAGAACGGGAAAATCTAGCTTCCTTTTTAGCTCAAACATTATCTCCTCAGATCCCCTGTCCCGTTTGCGGATCTCAAGATCATCCCTCACCAGCCCATTCCCACAATTTAACAAAAGAAAATATTGCCGCCGCCATCCTTAAAGCCGAAGAACTCATGGATACCACTTCGAAACTTTATCGTTCCTTGGAACTTCATCTTAACACTCTGGAAACACAAGAGCTACAAATCATAACCCTACAAAACCAGTCCCTGGAAAATCTTCAAAACCAAGGATGGCTTTCCTTAGAAGCCTGGGAGAAAGATTTTGATCTATTCAAGGCCGAGAAAAAAAGTCTCGAAATTGTTTTAAATAAGAATCGACAACAAGATGAAGAGCTAAGAACTTTAAGATTAAAATTTTCCGAAGTAGAAAAATTTTTGAAATCCATGAACGAAGCAGTGGTGAAAAAAATAACCGACGCAGAAATAAGCCAGAGAATCCTCAGAGAAAAATGGTTGGAAATTGAAATCTCTCCAGTGGAAAAATCTTCAGAAGAACTTACCTTTGAAAAAATTGAACTCAAAAGGATTAAAACTCAGAATCGGGAACAATTACTGGGCACTGAAATTGCTACTTCATCCCAGGAATTAAAAAACCTACGGGATCTCTTGGAAAAACACAATAAAAACAAAACCGCTTTAGAAAATGACCTTTCCCGACTAAGGACTGAAAAAGATGAATTGTTCATGCAATGGGAATCTCAGGAGAAAGCACTTCCTATTCATCTAAGCGAAGCAGGATTTTCTGATGAACCTTCTCTTCGAAATTCCCTTAGAACCTCGAGTTGGGAACAGGAAACTAAAATAATCCTGGAAAACTATAGAAAAAATTGGGATCAGTTTTCCGCTTTAGATAAAAAAATGTCCGCTGAAATTGCAGGCCGGTCCGAACCGGACATTTTGAACCTCGAAGTGAAACTTCAAGAAAGAGAAGCAGCCCTGAATGAAGCCCTGGAATCCAGAGCAAAAACACAGGAAGCATTTAACCGCCAGAGGGAAAATTATACTCGGTTCCTCGAGTTGGAATCGGACAAGAAAAAGGCCACAACCGAAAGCGCCGAACTTTTAAAACTGTCAGCCATTTTAAATGGGGAGAATTCCCGTAAAATTAGTTTTTCCAATTGGATGCTCGGTTGGTGGTTGGATAAAGTTCTACTCAAAGGGAATTTTCATCTTCGCCTGCTTTCTGACGGGCGTTATCGTTTCCTCCGGGGAGATGATACTAAGGACGGAAGAAAGCGACAAGGTTTGGAAATTGATATTGCGGACTCCTGGTGTTCTGGTCAAAGAAGTGTTAAAAGCTTATCCGGTGGGGAAAAGTTTCTCGCCTCCATGGCTCTTGCCTTGGGACTTGCGGATACAATTCAAGAACGCTCCGGTGGACTAAAAATGGAAGCCCTTTTTATTGATGAGGGCTTCGGTAGTTTGGACGCAGGCACCTTGGACCGGGTAATGTCCGTATTGGATGACCTGGGGGGAACTCGACAAGTAGGAATAATTTCCCACGTGGAGGCCATGCGCTTAGCCATTCCAAGTCAAATCAGGGTTGAAAAAACCACCGGCGGAAGTCGTGTGGTTATGTAATTGTTATTCAAAGAGGTATAAACAATGAATCGAGTTTTTATGATTTTCGGATTACTATTCTTTATTTCTTGCTCCCGTCAAACCACCACGGAAATTTTCTACTATAAATATGATACTAATTTGAATCGCACATTGATTGAAAAGTTAAAGCTTAATGATTTCAAATCCGAATCTGTTTTTGCTGAAGATGGGAAATGGCAAATTTGGAACCGCGTGGATAATGCAGAACTATTAATAAGTAAGGCAAATCAATTGTATTCTTTCAATTTATTTAATAAGTCCCTGCGAAAACTCATTACCCTCGATGACTTTAATAGTTTTAGCGATGTATTCTTTAATACTGATACCATAGTCTATTGTACAAACTATGAAAAGTATTCGGATAATCGAACGTTTAAAGAGAGCTCTGTTCACTTCTATAATTTTTATACGAGTGAAGATATTTTGCTCTTCAAAAATAAAAAACCTTTAAACCTATCAAGTTTAAAAATAGTTGGTTTTAACAGTCTATTAAAGCGTGTATTTATTTCTGAGGTCGGTGAAGACCAAGGAAAGTATTCAGCTAATTATTACAGATTTAATCTTAATAATCTAAATGATGAAAAGAGTTCCCGTTTATTTTTAAATGACGATATCAAGACAGATATCATGTTTGGATCTCCGCTTATCCACTCCAGTGAAATCGTTTATGTCCGACATAACTTACCCGAGTATGATAATACTATCCCCTATGGAAAAGTCATTGCCTCTCAAAAGGGCAGCGAAATCTGGAAGTTTGATTTAAATACTTTTTCTAATACACTTCTGTATCGTAACACCTCCAATCCAGATACTCCCAATTTAAAATTTGAAAGCCTGATAAGTAATATTTCCGTAAACAACAGCAATATATATTTTAGCACCCCCACAGGATTCTATCTTCTAGAAACAAAAACAAACTTATACAAAACTTTACTTTCTTTACCTCTGGTATTTATGGAGAAAGACGTTTTTAACGACATGGATAGAAGTTTTACTTATGAATTATTATATGATGATTCGGAGTTTATTATTTTTACCGACAACCTGAGGACCTATTCGAACATCAGCGTCTACAATAAGCTTACTAAGCTCACAACTAATATTAAAACCGAAGGGAAAACAAACTTGATCAGATGATACTATAAACTCGCACGGTTACGTCCAAAATCCTTAGCCCGGTACATAGCCTGATCAGCACCTTCGAGCAGAGCCTCCATATCACGAAACTCCCGGGTGGAGGCTATTCCCACAGAAACGGTCAGCGGTTTGTTCGGAGTCAATCCTTGTAATAGGGAATCCTCCGAGACCATTTTAACCAACCTCTTTGCGACTGAAAAACCCTGGTCTAAAAAGGTTCGCGGGAGTAAAATTGCAAACTCATCCCCCGCATATCTAACGATGGGATCTTCTGGACGACATATTTCCCTAGCCAACTCCGCTACTCTTTTTAAAACCTGATCCCCCACTTTATGTCCGAATGAATCGTTCACATCTTTAAATCTATCCACGTCAAAAAAAAGTAAACAGCACTCCATCCCATCTTTTATCTGCCTGCGGATAATTCTTCCAAAATTAGGCAGCATCCATCTTCTGTTGAATACCCCGGTTAAAGTATCCGAATAGGCTTCCGCCACGTAAAGTTCCGCTCTCTTGGCTTCTTGGATCGTCACCAGATTACCCACTCTTAATCTTTTCGTGAGAATAATTAGGAGATTGCAGGCTACCGCATGACTACGGTTAACCAACTCCCACATGGCATCCCTGGGAAATTCCATGGCCGTAACCGTTTCCAAGGCGACCACATCAGCGCTGGCTAAACTATTATCCACCATGCTCATCTCTCCCACGCAATCCAAGGGGCCCAAATCAATAAAAGTCCTCTTTTGGTCCAAACGGATTCCCACTCGGCCTTTGAGAATGATAAAAAGACCATGATTTGGTTCATCTTTTCTAATCATTAATTCATCGAGATTCCAAGTTGTGATCTTGCCTAATTCCAGGGCATAGTCTAAAACCAGGTCTTCTGTCCTTTGAAAAAGAGGACTGGAACTCAACAAGAGAGCTAAATCACGCATGATGAAAATATTGTCCCTAAAACACTGATTTTCAAGTCTTTCTTTTAGAATTCATTTAAATTATAAAATAAGGGCTTGATTGTCATTTTCTCCACATATTTCTATACTTCCAGTTATGGTGTGTACTTTATTCTCGGGAGGATGGGGTGAATTTGATTAATAGTGGATTGGTACTGGAAGGAGGGGGACTGAGGGGACAATACACGGCTGGAGTCTTGGATGCCTTTCTCTTGGAAAAAATTTATTTTCCCTACACCGTGGGTGTTTCTGCGGGTGCGAGTATTGCATGTTCCTATATTTCAGGACAATTTGGCCGCAACCGTAAAATCATTCAACAATTCAGAAACGATCCCCGCTATCTTAGTTTTAAAAATCTGTGGTTCACCGGAAGTCTTTTTGGAATGGATTTTATTTACAATCAGATTCCCCATAAATTAATCCCCTTTGACTTCGAAGCATTCAATAATTCACCCTACCGGTTTGTGACAGTCTGCACCGACTGCGATTCCGGTGAAGCCATCTACTTTGAAAAAAATGATTCCGATCCTTTGACTGTCCTCAAGGCTTCAGCTTCCATGCCTTTTGTGGCACCCATGGTAACATATCAAGGACGGCGATTCCTCGATGGTGCCTTAGCCGATTCCATACCCCTGGTTAAATCTCAATCGGAGGGATTTCTACGGAATGTCGTAGTTCTCACCAGGGAAAAAGGGTATAGAAAATCTCCACCCCATCCTCTGCCGGCGAAAATTTTCTACCATGGGCACCCTAAAGTAGTTCAGGCCATAAATAGTCGATGGATTCTCTATAATTCCACCCTCGATCTCATAGATAAAGAAGAATCAGATGGGGACACCTTGGTTATCCGTCCTTCCCGACATCTCCAGATAAGTCGCACGGAAAAAAGTGTGAAAAAACTTGAAGAACTTTATCAACTGGGAATGGATGACGGCCTATTGTGGGCCAATAAAATAAGAACCTGGAATCAAAAACCCCTGCCCCATAAAAATAAACCGCTGGAGTAACCGATGGACCAAACTAATTCTGACAAAGCCTCAAACGATATTCTGGCGAAAGTAAAAAAGCTTCTGGCCCTCGGGACCTCCCCAAGTGAGGCTGAGGCCGCATCAGCCCTGGAAAAAGCACGAACGCTCTTGGCCCGTTATGGCCTCTCCCTCGCCGATGTGGAAGCCCATGCTCCTGAGATCGTAGAGGGTGTTCTTCTGGAAAAAAAACGACTGCGCCCCTGGGAGTCCCATCTGATCCACGTGGTTTCCCTCTGCACCTTTACCCAAGCTCTCCATATTCATAGGGGGGCTGTGGGTCAAATACTCCTCATTGGCAGGACCATCAATATTCAAGCCGCTCAGGATCTCTTTACCTACCTTCATCTAATAGTCCTAAAACTCGGTCGAGCCCATAGCGGTCAGGTAGCCCATCTGGAAAGTTTCAAACGCGGTGTGGTCCAAAGAATTGGTGAGCGCTTAGAGAGTTTGAGTTCAGGAAAAGAAGAGTCCGGCGGCCCCTGGGCTGGAAAGGGTGAGCCACCGCAGAATAATTTCCAAGAATCCACCGATAGACAGCTCACCTTGCAAATGACCCAGACCGCTACCAAAGAAAACCAGGAGTTCATCGGAGAAAAATACGGGAAAACTTCCACGAAGCGGGTGGGAAGAAGGGTTGAAGCGGAGAGCTATCATAGGGGCCGTACCGAAGGGGATAAAGTTTCTTTGAATCGACAGTTGCACTAACCAGGAAAGTTCTTTAACACCTGTGCGCTGGTCAGTACCACTTCCATGGCTGTTTCAAGGGCGGGAATGGTGGATTTTAGACCTTCCAAACCCCTTTCCCGAAAGGCCAACTCCGCGTCCTTAGCCCCCCGAGCTAAATCCTGGGCCCCAATATTTCCCGCCACGCCTTTTAAAGAATGAATCCTTCGCCGGACCCCATCCCAATCTTCCACCGTCATAGAATCCTTAATCTGTTCTACCATCCCGGCATGGTTTTCGGCGAATTCTAGAATAATCTCCCGTAGGAGGCAAGCATTCCCCATGAGGCGATAAAGGGCATCTGAAAGATCGAAACCGGGGAGTTCGTCAGGAAGACACATTTATGATTTGACTCCTTTTTGGCGGTTCCATAGTCAAAATTTTTCCAAGTTCATCTTTCCACCCTATTCACGGGGAGGAGATTTTTCAAAAGAATCTCCTTTAAATTTTCAGGGAGGATGGGTTTGGGAATCACATCGTTCATCCCGCTTTGGGCACAGAGCTCTTGCTGATCCTCCATTACCGAGGCTGTCATGGCGATCACAGGGAGGTCTTTCCACTGAGGGTTTTCCCTAATCCGCCTACTAGCTTCCAGCCCGTCCATGATCGGCATCTGGAGGTCCATCAGCACCGCATCGAAAGCATGGATACCCATGAGACCGAGGGCTTCTACCCCATTCCCCGCAACTTCTACCTGAAATCCTGTTCTCACCAACATTTCCCGGGCCACCATCTGATTAATCCGGTTATCCTCCACCACCAGAATCTTTCTCTGGTGACCGTAATTCCCCACCTCCGAAATTAGGCCTGGTTGTGAGCTCCCAAAAGTGGTTGGTTGATCCTTAGAAGAACTGGCCACCCTCATTTCCACAACGAAATGAAATCGGCTCCCCTTCCCCAGTTGACTCTCCACCTCTATAGAACTTTCCATGAGTTGAGCCAGTCGCTGACTAATGGTCAGGCCCAAACCGGTTCCCCCGAACCGTCGGGTTATGGAACTATCGGCCTGGGTGAACGGAGAAAATAGTATTTTCATGTGGTCTACCGTCATCCCAATTCCCGTGTCTGAAATGGAAAATTCCAATTTCAATTTCTCAGCATCCCGGGATAAAATCTTCACCTCAACAGCCACATCCCCTTGGTCGGTGAACTTTAAGGCATTCCCAATTAAGTTACTTAGAATCTGTCCCAGTCTGGAAGGATCCCCCACCATCCGGGGCGGAAGTTCCGGCGGGAGGATAAATTGGAATCCCAACTTTTTCTCATCGGCTCTGAATTGAAATAAATCCTGTAGATTACGCACCACTTCCTTCAGATCAAAATCAATGGTTTCCAGTTCCAGACGACCGGCTTCCACTTTAGAATAATCCAGAATATCATTGATTATGCCCAAAAGAGCTTTGGCAGAAATGAAAATTTTTTGCAGATAATCCTTTACCTGGGGAGTAAGGTCTTGATAGAGGGCAAGTTCCGTCAAACCCAAAATCCCATTCATGGGTGTTCTTATCTCATGGCTCATATTCGCTAAAAATGCAGATTTAGCCCGATTCGCCTCTTCGGCACCCTGTCGGGCTTTCACCAATTCCTGCTCATACAGATGTCTTTCCGTCACATCCCTGGCAGCGGCAAAAATCTTATCCCCCGCTCCCGGAACGGAAAACCATTCTATAAACCTGTAATTTCCGTCCTTCGCTTTGTATCGATTGGTGTAACCGAGAACGCTTTTCCCCTGAAATAATACCCCCATGACTTCCTTCGTTTTTTCCAAATCCTCGGGATGGACAAGATCCAAAAAGATGGTTCCGGTAAGTTGGGCCTTGGAATACCCCAGGGCGGTCTCCCAGGCGGAATTGATCTTTACAAAACGCCCTTGAAAATCCGCAATACACAAAAGATCTAAAGCTAATTCAAAAAAGCTCTCCAATTCGTCCTGTTGATCCTTTAATGTTTGTTCTGATTTTGACTTTTCCCAAGCATGGAAATTTCGGCGTTTCTGGTAGAGAACCAACCCTACTATCATTCCAAGAGAACTAACAACCCAGAAGAGGATCAAGTTAAGGGCAAGGGAACGCCATGGGGCGTCCATCCCAGCCAAAGTGCGGGAAATCCGCAGCACCAAGGGGTTGTCCAAAAAAAGCCCCTCGGGCTGAACAAAGGCCATGGCTACTAATTCATCCGGATGAGTGAGGTGGTCCTTCTCCACAAATACGCCGCGGCTATCCTTCACCAAGGGTTTGATAAGAGAAAAGTCCTCTTTGTTTTCTATTTCCCTATCCTTGGGTTCCATAACCCAGGGAAATCCATTCCCGTGATAGATCCCTACCCGGACGTCCAATTCATACTGGGAAGATCGCAGCATTATGGCGGAGTCCTCTGGATCTAAGGTAGCCAAGACCACTCCTTCAAAATTATTCTTCTCATCCACTAGGGCTCGGGAAAGATTGATCACATAAGCGTTAAGACTGCTTAGATAGGGTGGAGTGAGAAAAAGTTGACGGGAATGGGGATTCCTCTGGGGCTGGAAAAAATACTCCCGATGACTGAAGTTTCGGCCCTTTAAGGCCTCCTGATTTGTGGAGATAATCGTCCCCGTACTATCAGTAATCGCCAGGGTTCGAACACTTCCCATGGCCGCCGAAAAGGACGCTAACAACCGGTCCAATTGTTTAATCCCACCATCCGTGGTTTTCAGGGTTTTCCAAACTTGGGCAATCTCATTAAGTACCAAGCTTTCCGATCGGAGCTGGCGGGAAAGATCAGCTTCTAAAACCACGACTTGTTGCAGGAGGCGGGATTCTTCCCGTTCCCTTATATTGTGCCAATCCTCCACCAGAAACAGGGCAATTATCCCAGCAAGTGCCAGGATTCCGCCCCCAGTTACGAACCATTCAAGTTTTTCTCTTTTAAACTTGAGATTCACAGGGTTTTCTCTCGGGAATCCAGGTTCTTAGAAGTAATTTCCCCGGTGGATTCTTCAGCCTGCCCTCTTTCAGTGATATCCATAAAACTAACCAAACTAGCCCAAACCTTTCCATGGTCATCTTTGATCGGGGAACCAAAAATTTCCAACCGGGTTCTGGATCCATCGGGCCTTTCCACTATCATATCATCCACATGGGATGACTCTCCTTCCATGCTGATCAATACGGGCATTTCTGAAGGAGGATAGGCGTCTCCGGTTCCCAATTTATAGGCTTTATAAACCTCTGCCAGATTTTTTTTCGTTACATCCGGTAGGATACCCCGTCCCAGAAGTCTAAACGCCGCATCGTTGGCTAAAAGTGGTTTCCCTGAGGGGGCCTCCACCATGAAAACCCCCACGGGAAGATTTTTCAAAAGAGTCTCAAAAAGGTTGTTATGGCGTTTTACCAATTCCTCAGCCCGGCGGCGTTCGGAAATATCCAATCCTATCAGGGCAAACTGGCCTTTCTGGGGGGAATAAACATTCATCTCAAAATATCGGTCCAGTTCCACGCTATAATTTTCATAATGAAGGGGTACGCCAGTGATAGCCACCTCACCGAACTTCTCTATCCAATATTCCTCTGTCCCTGGAAAGAGTTCCCGGGCCGTTTTACCTACCATTACCCCAGAGGGGATTCCCACAGTCTTTTCAAAAGCTGGATTAATTAATAGATACCGGTAGTCCACCGCTTTTCCAGTCACATCCAGGATAATTTCATGGAGGGCGAAATTCGTATTGAGATTTTGAAAAAGAAGACGGAAATTTTCTTCACTGGCCTTCAGGGCATTTTCCCTGATTTTTTCCTTCTGTTTCGCCTCAAAAAGTTTAAATGCCATTTTTATGGATGCATCGAGAACCGTTATACTGGAACTTTTAACCACATATCCATAACTGGTGATCCTCTCGGTCAACTCCACAATATCCGGTTCCGTATGGGCAGAAAGAAAAAGAATGGGAATATCCTGGATCTTTAAGATTTCCACCGCGGTCTCCGGCCCATTCATACCTTTTCCCAGGTCAATATCCATGAGAATGAGATCTGCAGCACCCTTCTCCTGGATAAATTTAAGGGCTTTTTCCCCTGTATCCAAGGTGGTCACAGCGTAGCCGTACTTTTCTAAGGAATTTTTCTCCGCTGCCGCAATGATGGCTTGATCCTCCACCAGAAGAATTGACCGTTTTTTTCCATCCATGGGGATATTTTAGGTGTAATAATGGACCTTGTCAAAAAAAGGTGGTGAGGAAAATCTTCATGGGAGCTATGAAAATATTGTTTAGCCTAGTCTGGCATCCTTCTTTACTTTAAAAAGTATCATTTTACATATACTTAGCCTATTAAAAATGATACCTTTTAAGTGACTTTTTGACGTTTAACCCCAATCCATCCATTCATTTTATGTGATTATTTTTTTAGCACGATTATTGCTTTATGTACTGTGGAGGCTTTTATGAAAAGCATGAACATATTTTTGAGCACCGCAATGATCCTGATTATTTCTTCCATGGGTACCCTTGGGGCAGAAGAACCGGTCTTAGCCATAGCCAAGGAAAATGCTATCGATAGCAGTATTGAAATCCCTCAACTGGGCTATCGCATAATGATGGGATACATACAGGGAAAAGAAAAGACCGACGCTGATTCTAAGGTTTACAGAGTTGGTATACCTTTGGCTCTGGGGGGATCACTTTTAGGAGCCGCTGGAATTACCTACTTTTATGGTGATTCCATTTCTCAAAACTTCTACGGTACGGATATGAACCCAAAGTATAAAATGGGAGCTTCATTAGGTCTGGGGATTTCAGGTCTTGTTTTCGTGGGAATAGGCGGACTTGCGGCTGTCCTCCCTCCCACGGACTACCGTTTAAAGTATATAGAGACCATAAATGCAACCAATCCGGCGTATCAAGAAGCCCTCGCTGTGGCAGCCTTAAAATCCATTGGTGAAGATGCACGGAACGCCCGATTGATATCCGGGACAACATTTCTTGGCATATCCATGATCGTCACAGGGGTCAACATTTCAAAAAGTCTCTCGGAGGGGAAAGCTTGGTACACAGGGCTTTCAGTAACCAGTAGCGATCTAGTCTATTTAGTTTCCGGTATCACCACACTTCTATTTCCTACCCCGGAAGAAGGGTTGTACGATAAATACCTTCTGGCAAAAAGCACCTACGAGAATCAGTGATGGACCTCTTTTTTGATGGCTTAGCCATCACCTTCGGAATTTTCCTGGGAATGATTCATCCCCCGGAAGATCTCCGAATCGAAGCCCAAATGGTACAAGCAAGAAATGAAATTTACTTGGAAGTGGAAGTAAAGGGTGCCTGGACCCCGGAGGTGGAGAATTATCTCCTGGCGGGAAACACCCTAACCCAGGTTCTTGAGGTAACCTGGGGGGAAAACCAGTGGAGCCAGGGCAGAAGTCTCTCTTATCAAGCCTGGGATAATCTTTTTACGCTAAGAGGTTCCCCAGAAGCCGATCCAGTGAATTATCCAGGAAAAGAAGAAGCGGTGAACACCTGGGTAAAATTCCTTCCCATTCCTTTGGGAACCCAATCATTTCTGGAAAAGAACTTAGGTAAACCTGTGGAAATGCATGTCTATTTGGTCCAAGATCCCCAGCAGAAAGGTCGATTTAAAGCTCTTTGGGGGTACAAAACACCCACCCGTTCCCTTTTATATCGCACTTGGCTAGAGGTTCCCCGGTGAGAAAATCCGGTTTGAGCTTTTCCACGAAACTACTATTTTGGCTCTTAAGTTCTCAGCTTTTGCTCTGGGGTACAAGTTTTCCCCTCTTTTTTAATGGATTATCGGAAGTGCTACAAACCGAAGAATCCACCAATCTCCAGCAAAAAATTGCCCAAACCTGGATGGCGGCAAAGGATCTGGAACTTAACAATCCTGAACTGAGAGAAAACCCAGAATGGAAATCCCTCACCCTTAGTTTAGGAGAAGTTCGGGGAAGTTCTCAAAGTGAGCAGACTTTTTCCAACGATATTTTTATACAAGCATTGAGAAATTTCCTGAGCTTTGCCCTCCTTCAGATACTGGCTTTCTTAGCCTTGGCCGTTTGGGCTGCCAGATCCCTTTCTCACCAACTTCGGAATGTGGATAGGTTTTTAAACAGGGTTAGACGGGGTGAAACCCAACTCCGGCTCCCCCCGCAAAAAGGGAAGGAATTTATTCATTTGGGCGAAGAAATAAACCGCCTTCTGGATACCTTTGAACAAAATGAAGCTCGACTCAGTGAACAAGGGAAATTACTCGGCTGGAGGGATACGGCCCAATTTTTATCCCATCAAATTAAGAACCCCCTCACCGCCCTTTCTTTGGCCTTGCGAAATCTAGAAATCATGGAATGCTTTGCCACAGATTTAGCCCAAGAGAATGCCGATATCATCAAAACCGAATCCCAAAGGTTGAATACCCTGGTAAACCGCCTCAAAAATCTCACGGCTTTCACAGAATTAAATTTACAGAGGATAAAATTGGGCGATTTGGTAAAAAACCTAGCTGACAATTTTACCCAGGGTAAATTAGACCTTCAGTGGAATATTTCGGAGGATTTTTATATCCACGGGGACACGGTGCTTTTGGAACAAGCCTTTACCAATTTTTTTAACAATTCTTGGGAAGCATCCCCAAATGGTCATGTGGCAATAACAGTGGAATCTAACCAACGAACCTTACATTTAAAAGATTCTAATGAAGGTCTTACCCAGGAAATATTTAATAAATTATTTACACCACCGTTCACTACAAAGTCCCAGGGGACAGGTTTAGGGCTCTCTTTTTGCCGGAAAATCATTACCCTTCACGGGGGGAAGCTGGATTCCCTCCTCTCCCCAACGGGGGGACTCGAGTTTCTCATTAAATTCCCGGAGTTGGAAAATGCCTAAAATCCTTATTATTGATGATGAAAAATCCATCCGAACCACCTTAAAAACTTGGCTGACCCTAGGGGGTCACGAAGTGGAAGCCGTGGCCACCTTGAAAGAGGGTCACGATTGTTTAAAACAGGTGAATTTCGACGCCATCATTCTGGATGTATTCCTTCAAGGGGAGGATGGCTTGGAATTTTTATCCCAAGACCTACCCCCGGGAGTGCCAGTGATCGTCATTTCTGGCCAAGGAGATTTATCCACTGCTGTTAGGGCTATGAAAATGGGAGCCACAGATTTTCTGGAAAAACCCTTGGAAGGGGACCATCTCACCTTAGTTCTGAATCGGGTTTTTGAACGGACACGACTTAAAAATGAGATGGAAGGTTTTAAGGAAGACTGGTTTCGTCAGAACTTTGTTCAAGGCAAATCCAAGGTCATGGCCGATGCGGTAACCCTGGTTAAAAAAGCTGCGGGAAGTCCCCTCATCGTCCTCATCACCGGCCCCAGCGGCAGCGGAAAAGAGGGCCTTGCTGAGGCTGTCCACCGATTTTCCCCACGGGCCCGCGGTCCCTTTGTTACTGTGAATTGCGCATCCATATCCGATGGACTTTTTGAGAGCGAATTGTTCGGTCATGTGAAGGGATCCTTTACGGGGGCGACGGGGGATAAAAAAGGATTCTTCCAAAAAGCCCAGGGTGGCACCCTCTTTTTAGACGAAGTAGGTGAAATTCCCCTGGAACTACAAAGTAAACTTTTAAGGGCTGTGGAAAGGGGTGAGATTCCGGTGGTGGGAAGGGAAGAATCTATTAAAGTGGACGTCCGCTTAGTCGCCGCAACCAACCGGCCCTTGGAACGGGAAGTCCAAGAGAGAAGGTTTCGGGAAGATCTATTTTTCCGTCTCAACCAAGTGAGGATCGAGGTCCCCACCCTGGATCAAAGACGGGAAGACCTCCCTGAACTAGTGGAGTTTTTTCGCCAGGATTTCGCCAAAAAAAACAACATTTTTAGAACATTTACCCAGGAATCCCTCGCTTGGTTTTCAGAAAAATCATGGCCGGGAAATGTCAGGGAACTCAGAGCCTTCGTGGAAAGAGTTCTTGTGCTTTCAGATAATGAAATCATCCGTCCCCAGGACTTGAGTTTATTTCAGGCTGTCGGGGCTCACAAAAGCAATCCTATATTTGAAAGAACCCTGCCCTGGAAAGCTGCCAAAAAAGAACTGGAGAAAACCTATCTCGAGGTTCAATTGGCACTTCACGCGGGAAAAATAGCCGACTTAGCCCAATCTTTGGATATTCTTCCCAATAATCTTTCCCGCAAATTGAAGGATTTGGGTCTGGAAAAATAAAGGATCATTTAACCTGCTTCCCCTTATGGTAAAAATCTTTTTAAGACTTCCATAAGTTTCTTTACATCGATGGGTTTGGTCAGATGATCATTCATCCCCGCCATCATGCACCTCTCCTTTTCCCCTTCCAATGCATGGGCTGTGAGGGCGATAATGGGAATGGTAATCCATTTATCCCCCAGTTCCCTTATCTTGCGGGTGGCTTCGTATCCGTCCACCTCGGGCATTTGTATATCCATTAAAATTAAATCAAAATCCTCATTCCTACAAAGCTCCCATGCTTCGTAGCCGTTTTTAGCCGACTGGGTGACCAGGTTGGCCTTTTGCAATAATCTGGTAAGTATTTTCAAATTCAAAGGGACATCTTCCACGACTAAAATACGAAAGGATTTTTCAAAAAAATAGTTCTCTTCCTGTAATTCCTCATCCCTGATAAAGTCCCTCGCTTCCTCGGATGTGGGTTTAACCATGGGGAAGGTTAAAACAAATTCACTTCCTTTCTCCGAACTGCTTTTAAGAATCAATGTACCACCGACTCGAAATGCTAGCTCCCGGGATATGGCCAAACCAAGACCGGTACCTCCATATTTCCTGGTGGTGGATTCATCCCCCTGTTGAAAGGGAATAAAAAGCTTAGATTGACTTTCCTGGTTAATACCGATTCCCGTGTCTTTAACAGACGCTTCCACTTTTCCATCGATACTATGCACACTTAAAGTAATTTTTCCCTGGTCTGTAAACTTCACCGCATTTGAGAGTAGATTACTTAAAATTTGTTTTATCTTCTGAGAATCCCCCACTAGAAGGTTGGGTACCGAGGGGTCCCATACAAGATTTAATAGAAGCCCCTTTTCCTGTGCATCCGGCCCCACCAAAGCCAATCCAGTATCAACCAATTCCCTCAGGGAAAAGACTCTTTCTTCCCGAAAGAGACGACCGGATTCTATCCGGGACCAGTCTAGGATTTCATCAATTATTCCATGCAGATGTTGGGAACTATGGATCATATCATTTAACATCTGCCCCTGTTCGGAGGTGAGGTTATTCTGGGGAAAAATATGGAGTATTCCCAGCACACCATTCAAGGGAGTCCTAATTTCGTGGGACATATGGGCAAGAAACCGGCTTTTCGCTTCCGTGGCTTTTAAAAGGTCCCGATTCATCCTGCCTAATCCATTTAAGAGACTGAGAATTCGAAACCCCAAAATGAGAATCACCAGAGTTAAAAGTCCCAAAACTAATAGAATTAAACGCCAGCGAATTTCCCAACCCGCCAACACATCCTGATAAGCCAAGGAGCAAGTGATATAAAAAGGACTTGCAACTTTTGGGCGTCTATAGGCTACTAGTTTTTCTAAACCATCCACGGGAGACAACTGTGTAGTCACCCGGGTGATATCCGAACTGATCAGAAAGTCTCGGCCATTCTGATTAGTCACTTTAGAACCCTGCAGATCTTCCCGGAATGGAGCCCTGGATAGCAAAACCCCATCAAACCTGGCGAGCCCAATGGCTCCATTGGGTCTTGGCCGCACATTCTCGTACAGAACATTCAATTTATCCAATTCTAAAGCTGCAAAAATTACCGATATCCCTTTCACAGGTTTGGTTAGGGGAAAAGAAATGGGAATCCCCCACTTACCCGTCACCCGGCTTTTTACCGAGGTGGCAATATAAAAGCCTTGGGTCTGGGGATTTTTTTGTATCTGGTAATATTCCCTGTCGGAAACGTCCGCCAGGGGTTCCTGGTTTTCACTGGGAATATAAAAAAGGCCTCCGGTTTCACTGACCATGCGGTAATCCACGATATTGTTTAATCCCTTTTGAAGGATTTCCACCAAGGAATGGAATTGGGGGTCAAAACGGGGATCCACCCCCTCATGGCTTTGTAGCCAGAAATCCATAACCTCCATATCTCTTTTCAGGGATTCGAATAACCGCTCTGTCTGACCTGTTAAGACAACAACTAACCGTTGTAGGTGAAGGCGTTCATTTTCCAAGATGCTTTCTCTGTTTTCAAAATTGGAGGCAATGCCGTATCCCCAAATGAGAATCACCACCAGCCCTATAAAAAAGCTCTGAAGAAGAGAAACACGCTTTTCCTTCTCCGTTTTTAAAATCTTATTGGATTCCACAAGATAAGGATAAGCCTAAAAAGTATTTGGTTCAATTAAATTCTTAAAACAAAAAACATGGAAGACTCCTAGTTTTCTGAATTTTTTCCGTGAAGAATGTACTTTTGCTGACATCTCGGGAGTAATTATTTTGAGTGAACTATCACAATCACCCATCCTGGTCCTGGAAGGTATCGGAAAAGAATTTTATGGAAATAGAGTTCTAGATCAGGTGTCCTTTCACCTGAATAAGGGAGAAAATTTGGGGCTGGTGGGTGAGAATGGAGCAGGAAAATCCACTCTCATGAAAATTCTTTTTGGAATGAATGTTATCTCAGAAACCGGAGGATACGAAGGCCGCATTCTTATGGAAGGAAAAGAAGTGAAGTTCCGATCTTCCTTCGACGCACTGGATGCGGGAATCGGCATGGTACACCAGGAATTTTCCCTCATATCCGGTTTCACTGCTGCGGAGAACATCCTTTTAAACCATTAGCCGATTAGGGGTCCACCTGGATCCTTCCAAGGAAGTGAGCCAACTACCCGTGGGACACAAAAAATTTATAGAAATCGCCTGGGAGATCAGTAGGAAAAATCTTGCAGCCGAGGGCATCAGCATTATTTTTATTACCCACCGACTTCAAGAAATTCTGGATATCTGCGACCGCGTGGTGGTACTCAGGGATGGGATGATAGTTCAAGAAGCACCCACCACCGGAACCTCCCTCCGGGATATGGCGGGATGGATGGTAGGTCGCAGCACCGAATCCCACCCCATGGATCCCACCCACATCAGAACCATAGGAGCCCCCCTTCTGCAAGTGGAAAACCTGTGGGTGGATATACCGGGAGAAACGGTCCGAAACATCAATCTGGATGTTTACAAAGGTGAAATCCTGGGCATCGGCGGACTGGCAGGCCAAGGAAAATTGGGTCTTCCCAATGGAATTATGGGGCAATTTCCTGCGGGGGGTTCTATTATTTTTGATGGAAAAACCCTCAATTTGGAAAATCCCCGAGCTGCCCTGGAAGCGGGCTTGGCTTTTGTCTCCGAGGACCGTCGGGGGGTGGGACTACTATTAAGTGAACCCATCGACTGGAACGTGGGATTCACCGCCCTCCAGATTCAAAACGCCTTCAGTAAACCCCTACTGGGGGGGGACCATCCACTGGAGGTATGAGAAAGCCCTGGCAGAAAATGCCCAGAAATATGTGGAAATGCTGGCCATAAAATGTCGATCGACCAAGCAGTATGCGGGGGAGCTCTCCGGTGGCAACGAGCAAAAAGTCTGTCTGGCAAAGGCCTTCACCCTGAAACCTAAACTTCTCATAGTTTCTGAACCCACCCGAGGGATCGATATCGGAGCTAAAAAACTTGTCCTGGATACCATCAGAAAATTTAACCGAGATGAGGGGGGCACGGTGATCATGATCTCCAGCGAACTGGAAGAGCTCCGGCTTATTTGCGACCGGATTGCCATCATCAGTGAAGGCCGGGCGTCAGGCATAGTGTCCCCCGCTTCTCCGGCGGAGGAAATCGGAATCCTCATATCCGGGATTCCCCTGCAGGCGGTTTCACCATGAACGCAGTCAAAAACTTTTTCCAGGATTTTGGCTGGCCGCGGATCATTATCGCCATTTTTCTTGCTCTTCTTTTTATAGCCGCTCCCTTTGGGGGTCATAGGAGGCCTCCTGGGAGCCACTTTAAGCCTCCAATTCGGCCTTACAGGACTACCGGGATTTTTGATCGGCGTGGTCATGGCCACGGTTTTCAACACGGGCTTTGGATATGGTTACGGCAAACTTCTCAACCGGGTTAAGGGGGATGAAAAGATCATCGCCACCTGTGTGGGATTTGCCTCCGTGGCCTTCATGAGCATCATGTGGTTGGTCATTCCCTTTAATAACCCCACTATGGTCTGGGGATTTGAAGGGTAGGGTCTGCGTACAACCTTCACAGTGGACGGTTATTGGATCAAGGTTCTCAACGATTTTCTGGCCTTTGACATCGGCAGCAAGGAAGCGGGGTTTTTCCTGCGGATTCCCGCGGGGGTCTTGCTGTTCTTCGGACTCTGCGCCGGGGGAATTTGGGCTTTTTTCCGCACCCGCACCGGTGCTGCCCTCACCGCAGTGGGGGCCAATGCCGTTTTCGCCCAGGCCAGCGGCATCAACACAGACCGGCTGCGCCTGATTTCCGTCATCCTCTCCACGATTCTGGGGGGAATAGGAATCATGGTTTATGAACGGAGCTGCGGATTTATCCAGGTTTATACCGCCCCCCTCTTCATGGCCTTTCCGGCGGTCGCAGCCATCCTGATCGGAGGAGCCTCGGTGAACAAGGCCACGATCAGCCATGGGCGGTGGGTACCTTTCTTTTCCAAGGAATTTTGGCCATGACCCCTTCGGTGATCAACTCGGTACTAAAAACACATATTTCCGAAGTACTTAGGATCGTGGTCTCCAACGGTATGATTCTTTACGCCCTCGCCCGTAAGACAAAGGTGTCAAAATGAAATCGCCCCTCCTCAAAAAACCCTTTTCCCTCCAGGATTTTCTTTCCAATAATGTGGTGACTCTTCTTTTTCTCGTCCTCACCGCTGCGGCGATACCCCTTTCCGGCTACTCCCCTGGTTATCTGGTTCAAGAACTGGTAACCCGACTTTCCCGAAACAGCTTTTTAGTTCTCGCCCTCCTTCTCCCGGTGATGGCGGGAATGGGATTGAATTTCGGCATTGTCCTGGGGGCCATGGCGGGGGAAATTGGACTCATTTTTGTCTCCG
>CAZUXL010000012.1:0-42652 GCA_964624355.1 uncultured Spirochaetales bacterium | reverse complement strand
GGATCTCTGGTTTTCCACCGACGTCAGAAGACTTTGAATCCCCGATCGTTTATTTTGGGCTGAATCAGAAATATGGGAAATGGTGGCCATGATTTCCGTTACTCCTGCGGTCGTGGTGTTTATGGCTTCGTGGGATTCACCCATCCCTTGTTTCATAAGGGTTGTTTGTATTAAAATATCTTTCATAGATTTTGTTGAAGCCTGAGTCCCCAAGGACAAATCTTCCATGAGGGAAAGGATATTCCGAGCACTGTTTTCCACTTCCCGGGATCGCTGAAGATTGATTGCTGAGGATTCCACTATGGTCTCACCCACGTTAAACGTCTTTTTTGAATCCTCTACCAAAGTACTGAGGCGTTGAAACCTCTCCCGGCTTTTTCTTTCCCCCTCCCGGGCAATTTTTACCAAATCCCCGGTAAACTTGGAAATTTGGACACTCACCATGGTGATGGTCGAGAGGATAATCACACCGAAAACCATCACAGTCGTCACCTCTTTCGTTAGTCCGTTCGCATGAGCTGCAATCACCGTTGTACAGAGTAATATTTGCATTAAAATACAAGCAAGCCCGTAAACCAAAAGGACCCGGGAGTGAAAGGAGACAAGATTTACCACGATAACTGTGGCAAAAGTGTAAGCCAGGTAGCGATAATCCTCCAGATAACTGGTTACAGGAAGGAGAAACCCTAGCCATTGTAAATTGAGAAAAAGGCAGACAATAGTTACATAGGATGCAATCTCATAATACCCAACTTTCATTAATATCAGAGAACCAATAAAACCCAGGGCGCAAAGGCCCACGGCAAAAGCGAATAACCCATGTTCCCCAGGATTTTCCAAATATTTCATGGTACCGCTCAGGGCGAAAAAGGCGATCATGGTGAGGGTGGTGACGACCAAGTAGGGGATTCTTTTGTGGAAATCCACAGGGAGTTTATCCCAGGTTTTTTTATTCGTAAAAAAATCCACCACTATGGACATTTCGCAACCTCCCGTTGGCCAAAGCATAATCCAAGGAGACTTTTCCCACAAGGTTGTACAAACAGGACAATCGCCACAGGGCAATTCTCAGTTTTCGGGAATTATCAATTCAAAATTAGAGCCTACCCCTTCTGTGCTTTCCACGGAAAGACTTCCCCCTAAGGCGATGGCCAGGGACCGGGCGATGGATAAACCAAGCCCCACTCCCCCGGAACTTCGGGTGCGGGAAACATCCACGCGGTAAAATCTCTCAAAAATAAAAGGAAGATCTTTCTCAGAAATTCCTATCCCCGTATCCGTAACTTGAAAAATAACAGACTTATTTTCCTGTTTCCCAAGCAGTGAAAGAGACCCGCCCGAAGGGGTGTATTTTATCCCATTGGAAATGAGGTTAAAAAGAATTTGCCGGATTTTATCCGCTTCCCCGAGGAAAATAAAATCCTCTGTTTTCACCTGAAGGTTAATATTGTTTTCCAAGGCTTGTGCGGAAAAAGTTTCCTTGATGGAATTAAGAAACTTTCGAGACTCCAGGGTTACCATTTCCCTATCCTGGGAAGGTGCTTCGGCTTGCGTCAGAGTTTCTAACTGCCCCACCAAACGAGTGAGCCGAAGAACTTCTTGTCTCAAGTTTTCCATCTGATCGGGATTTGTGGGAATAATGCCGTCGATCAACGCTTCTAATTTTCCTTGAAGAATACACAGAGGTGTTCGCAGCTCGTGGGACACATCCGCTGTAAGTCTTTTTCGCAGGGAATCCTGTTCATGAAGATTCTGACCCAGAAGCTGGATGGATTGGGAAAGGTCTTTAATCTCCGTAATATTCGAATTAACCAAGGCTGGAACATTCCAATTCCCCATCCGTAAACCATGGGCAGCCTGGGTGACCTGGAGGATGGGCCGGCTAATCCAACGGGACATGAAGACCCCGAGAATCAGGGAGAGGAAGAGGGCTAAAATTCCCATATACATCACCCAGGTATTCAGCACCTGGAGAAACTCCAACTCACTATCGTTAAAAAAAATAGGCCCATAAAGACCAAAAGTGATAGATCCCGAGAGATTTCCCTCTACGGAAAAAGGAACATCCCTCTCTTCATAGCGGCCATTCCATCCGGGATAATGTCCGGCCATATCCGTGGCCATGTGGGTAAGCATGGCGGTACACAGTCCTTCATTGTGGGTACGGGCATCCCAAATTTTGTTCCCCTGGGTATCGGTGAGTTTAATAATATACCCTTTACTGAGAGCCTCCATTCCCAAAAGATCCAATGTGTTAGTATTCCAACCCTTAGACTGGGAATAGGCTTGGGTAAATGAATCTCGATACTCTTGTTGTTCCCGGGCAATTCGGCCTTGCACCATTCTTTTAAACTGAAAATCCACCAGGTAATTGGCAGAAAAAAGTACTCCTAAAACACTAAAAAGGGCCACCAAGGCATAGCTCCCCATCAACCGGGTTCGCAGACTTTTCATAAGGGACTTTCTTTCCAACGATAGCCGAAACCGAAGACTGTTTCGATAAAAACAGGATGCCGTGGATCCGTTTCTATTTTAATCCGAAGATTTTTTATGTGGGCATCCACGGTTCTATCGAACCCGTCGAAATCCTCTCCCAGGGCGGCCTCAGCCAGTTGGATGCGGGAAAATACTTGTCCAGGATGTTCTAAAAACACCTTGAGCAACCGGAATTCCGTGGGGGTTAATCCCAGGGGAATACCGAGCTTTGTCGCCACCAAGGTGGTCCAATTGATGTGAAAATCCCCTTCTTCAGTCGTGGGTGATTCCTGATTTTTCTCCGATGAGCCCCCGGTCCGTTTAAGAATCGATTGGACCCTCAGTAGAAGTTCCCTTGGACTGAAAGGCTTGGTCAAATAATCATCCGCCCCCAGGGTGAAGCCTTGAATCCTCTGACTTTCCTCCACTTTGGCGGTGAGCATTAAAATGGGAACCTGGGACCGCCTGCGGATCACTTCGCAAACCGACTCCCCAGATCTGTCCGGAAGCATCAGATCCAAAATAACAAAATCCGGTTGTATTCCCATGAAAAGCTCCAGACCAGTTTTGCCGTCACCGGCTTCGTAGACCAGATAACCCGCGTGTTTGAGGTAGGAACCCACAATTTCACGGATGGAGGGTTCGTCATCGATAACCAAGATCTTTTTGCTTTTCATGGAAATTCTATCACTTCACGTCAAAGGGTTTTAGGAGTTTGTCCACAAATTGAGTTTTTCCCGCACCATCCAGGATTTCCACTTTTGCAAAAACCCAGCCTTTAACTTTGGTGGGGTCCAAACCAGCTTTAATCAAGGGTTCCGGATTGAGAATAAATACCATATCCTTGTCGTTGGTGAGCAGATCTTTAGCCCATTCAAACATGTGGCCATCACCTAGGGAAATTCCGTAATGATCCAATTTTTCGTGGTACCCGATTTTATCTCGAAAGTTGGCCAGGATCTGTTTAAAGGTTTCCAAAAGCTGGGTTTGGGGAACGAGTGCCGAAGTGGGAACCGGTGCGAATGGAACCTGAGCCCACTCAAAACGGATCATTAACTTATCCCCCTCAAGCAGGTATTGAACAGAGTCGGTACCGGCGAGCAGAGTCCCATTGAGACCTGCGTCCAGAAAAGGCTGTGCGGCGAATTCCAATTCGAAATCTGGAGTTTCTGGGGTAATTTCCCGGTTAAAATCCTGGGCGACCCGGAAAACATCACTGTCTGGGGAGCGGATCCCAAAGACCCCCTCATCCTGGTTTAAAGCAATATTGTTCCCCAAAGCTTGGGTCATCCCATCAAAGGATTTAATGGCCATGGACCCCACCACATCGGTGGCTGCGCAGGATCCAAATATTAATACTACTGCCCACAAACTCGCCTGTGTAATTTTTTTCAATTTTAAATCCCTACTCTATTTTAGTAACGGTATATCCCGCATCGCTAACCGCATCTCTGATGGCCTGATCGTCCTCAGAACTCAGGGCTACTTCGGCCTGGTTTTTTTTCAGGTCGACCTTTACGCTCTTCACACTGGGAAGGCCTTTTAAAGCGGTCTCCACGTGCTTTACGCAGTGTCCGCAGCTCATCCCTTCGATAGAAATTATCTTTGTCATGATCTCTCCTTCTAATGACTTTAAATGACACTCATCAAATACTAGGTTTAAACCTTTTCAACCGCAGGGCATTTAACAAAACAGAAACTGAACTCAAACTCATGGCCGCCGCTGCAAAAATAGGATTAAGAAGCGGACCTCCGAAGAGATACAATACACCTGCGGCGATGGGGATTCCCAGAACATTATACCCAAAGGCCCAAAATAGGTTTTGCTTAATGTTTCGGATGGTTCGTTTGCTGAGGTTTAAGGCCGTGGGGACATCCAGAAGAT
This sequence comes from uncultured Spirochaetales bacterium, assembly GCA_964624355.1. GTDB lineage: Bacteria > Spirochaetota > Spirochaetia > JABEVK01 > JABEVK01 > CAZUXL01. The sequence continues at coordinate 38,292 of CAZUXL010000012.1, read as the reverse complement.
CCCCGCTCATGAGTACGATATCCGCAGATTCCATGGCCACGTCAGTTCCCGTACCTATGGCAATTCCTATATCCGCCTGTACCAGGGCGGGTGCATCGTTGATCCCGTCCCCCACCATGGCTACTTTTCGCCCTTCCCCTTGAAGTCTTTTCACCTCTGCGGCCTTATCCTGGGGAAGAACTTCCGCTAAAACCAGGTCTATTCCCACTTGCGCGGCAATAGCCTGGGCCGTAAGCCGGGAATCACCGGTGATCATCCCCACCTGGATACCCATTTTATGTAATGCGGCGATGGCCCGCGCGCTGGAGGGTTTCACCACATCGGCCACCGCAATCAAACCCAATAACCCATCCTTCCAAGCCACGAATAAGGGGGTTTTTCCTTCCCCCGCCAACCGATCCGCTTCCGAACTCAAAAATAAAAGTCCCTTAGGATCTTTAATATCCATCCCAGAATCCACTAGAAATTTTTTATTGCCGATCCTTAGAAGACCACCCTCCATGTGAGCCAATATCCCATGACCGGGCAAGGCTTCAAATTTATCCACGGATTTAAGAACCATCCCTTGAGCTTGAGCCTTTCTAATCAGTGCTTCCCCCAAGGGATGCTCCGACCCCCCCTCGGCGGAGGCGGCCAACAAGAGCAATGTATCTGCACTTTCGCCCCCCACGGGTATAAGGTCGGTGACCTCGGGCTTACCTTGGGTCAGGGTCCCGGTTTTATCAAACACAATCGTATTAACTTGGTGGGCTGTTTCTAAGGCCGCTCCACTCTTAATCAACACCCCGTACTCCGCCCCTTTACCCGTTCCCACCATGATGGCCGTGGGGGTCGCCAATCCCAGGGCACAGGGACAGGCAATCACCAAAATTGCAATGAATATGGTCAGGGAAAACACCAGACTTTGACCTGAGATCATCCATCCCAAACCCGCCAAAACAGCGATGACAAATACGATGGGAACAAAATAACCGGAAACGATATCAGCCAAAGCCGCGATGGGAGCTTTGGACCCCTGAGCCTCTTCCACCAATTTAATGATCTGGGCCAATGCCGTATCTTTTCCCACTTTCTTTGCCAGGAAACTCAAACTTCCATTTTTATTCAGACTGGCTCCGTAAACCTTATCCCCGGGCTTTTTATCCACGGGCATACTTTCACCCGTGAGCATGGATTCATCCACCGAACTGAAGCCCTGAATCACTTCCCCATCCACGGGAAACTTTTCCCCTGGTCTGACGATAATTGTATCCCCCACTTCCACGTCGGCGATATCGATTTCCCGCTCCACCCCCTTGTCCAAAATTGTGGCGGTCTTCGGAGTGAGTCCCATCAATTTTTTTATGGATTGGGACGTCCGCCCCTTAGTCACCGCTTCCAGGGATTTTCCCAGAAGAATAAGGGTAATAATGACCCCGGCGGTTTCAAAATATAATTCATTCACCAGGTGAAATTCACCCAGGTAAATAGCGATGGTACAGTAAAAACTCCAAAGCACCGCCGCTGAAGTTCCCAGGGCAATGAGAGAATCCATATTGGGACTCAATTTATAAATGGATTTGAATCCCACCACATAAAATCTATAACCCGCCCCTACAATCGGCAAGAGAAGAATGACCTGGAGAAGGGCGTAATTCAAAGGATAATCCATGGGTTTGAAAATATTTGGCAACGGTAACCCCAACATACCCCCCATGGCAATATAAAGGAGCGGTAGGGAAAAAAAGGTGGAAATCCCCAGTTTGATCCAAAGGATTCGTGCTTCTTTTTCTTTTTGTTTCTGATGTGCATCCCCGTCCCCGGTAAGCTCCTCAGTTAGCGCTTTATACCCGGCCTTATCCACCGCGGCCTTGATATCTGACAACCGAACGTCTCCGGGTTCAAAAACCACTTGGGCCTTTTCCGTGGCATAATTCACCAGGACACTTTGAACCCCCGGAACCTTCCCCACCGCCCGTTCCACCGCCCGCACACAGGCAGAACAGGTCATCCCTTCAATTTTCAGCGACTCAGTCCGAACCATTTCCTTCCACCTTTAATTTTCTAAAACTTTAATACTGCTGGAAATCATACCCATCCAACAAGTGTATGAGATTATTCCTGCAGTCTGCGGGGTAAATTCAATCAGGTTCACCCCAGGTGCCAAGGTTTTTCCCAGACCTAGACTTGGGATAATCAACCGATAGTTGCACCCGTTTAAACTTTCCTCAGAAGCATTGATGGTCCACTTTACTGGAATCCCCTTTTTTACGGTGATGGGCTGATAATAACCTGGTCTTAAATCAAAACTCACATATTGAACTTCTTCTGTAGATTTGGTTTCTGATACTTCAGGAGGGGTTAAAGCAGTGGCAACATTCCCGGAAAAACCAGTTATCTCGAAAGCCCTCAGGGTCATGACAGATCCAAAAAGAACCACCAGAAGGGCGCTGACCTTTACCAGGCGGAGCTGCCATTCCCGGTTAAAAAACTGACTCAGGGCCCCAAAGGCAAACATAAGGGGGACAGTCCCCAAGCTAAAGACCATCATGGACAAGGCACCCATGAGGGCACTCCCGGTTCCTAAAGCGTATAACTGCATGGTTTGAAGGGGACCACAGGGCATAAACCCATTGGCCAGCCCCACAAAAAAGGGCCCTTTACCTCGGAATTTTGCCATGGCCAATCCGGGAATGATGCGGGGTAATTTTATTTTCACCTTGTCCAACCAAGGAAAAATACCCAGCATCTTCACCCCTAACAATACCATCAAGATCCCCGCTGCCGCAAAGAAGATACCTTTGGAAAAAGGACTGAGACTGACCAGGGAGCCCAAAGAACCGATGACTCCGCCGATGAGGGTATAGGACACGACCCGCCCCCCATGATAGAGGAGTCCTGGCTTGTTTTTCACCCAAAACGAACGGGAGTTAACGTCGGCAACTCTAGCCTGTTGGGATAAAGCAATACCCCCGCACATGGCCACACAATGTAAAGATGTAACCAGACCGGCCAAAAAAAGCATACCCAATCCTAAGCCCGCTTCCATTGGAGGAATAAAATTGAATATTCCAAAAGCGTTTCCTATGAAATAAATCGATGCGAGAATAATTCCTAAAGCAAGAATTATTCCCGTTTCTTTTCCCTGATTGTCCGCCACCATATAGCCTGAAGCGGTGATGGCGTGGGATACGGCGGCTTTGTTTGGTTCACCATTAAACTCCACTTCCAATTTTCCGGTGGATTGATGAGCTTTAGCGGAATAAACATTCTCCAAACTCAAGACGGCCTTCTCAACCCTTTTTTCACAAGAAGCACAGGTCATGCCACGGACAAAAAATACAACTTTAGTTCTCTGTTCTGCCAAGGTGTGTCCCCCTCTTATCATAATAGATCCCAGGTGTGAAAAAGTTGTGAAGAAAAAGTTGTTTTCAAAAATCTGATCATCTGTTATATTTCCGACACTAGGAGTACTAAAAGTGCGAAACTGTTTGTATTTTGTAATATTAACCCTTTTCCTATCCTGTGCCACCACACCCTTGGTGATTACAGCCCGAACCACGGGAATCCGCGGTCCCCATGCCCCGATTTCCACCCCCCAGGGTGTCCTTTTCCAGATCGATGCCCCCGAAGCAACCCTGGTAAACATCGCCGGACAATTCAATGGCTGGAGTCCTGGAGCTACAGAACTAAAAAAAGGACCCGATGGGGTTTGGTCCATCACCCTGGAACTGAAAAAAGGGGCCAAACACCGGTACAAATATCTCATCGATGGTTTTTGGCTCCCTGATCCGGAAAACCCCGCAGCGGAACCCGACGGCTTCGGCGGTTACAACACCCTCATTGATCTGAAATAAGGAATTCCCATGAAAAAAATACTCTTTGTCCTCAGCGGACTCTTTCTGATTTCCACCTGGGCATTCACCCAGAGCCAATTCTCCGATGTAAAAATGAAAACCTTGGAAAATGGGCTGACCATCGCTGTGAAAGAAGTCCACGAAGCTCCCTTGGCTCAGATTCAACTCACCTACAAAGTTGGATTTCGAGATGCCCCTGAAGGTCGATTGGAAATGCCCCACTTTGTGGAACACATCCTTTTTAAAGGGACTCCCCAATTCCCCCGGGACAAATTTCCCCTTCTGGTGACTGAAAACGGAGGTTACTTAAACGGCTTTACCTCCGCCGAGAGAACGACCTATGTGGAAACAGTTCCCAGTCACCAAGTTCAACAAATCTTGGAAATGGAAGCCAGCCGGATGACCGAGGTAGCTTTTGATCCCCAGGACGTTCAGACCGAAAAAAACGTCGTTTTGTCGGAAGTCCGGGGTTACGCCGGAGCCCAAACCAACCAGTTTAATAAAGATCTTTTCACGAAATTGGGAAGTAAAACTCGGGATTACTACGATTTCGAACCACGGATGAAAGGGATCCAAGATACCACTGTAGAAGAGGCTAAAGCCTTTTACAAAAAATATTACCGTCCAGACAACGCTGTTCTGGTGGTGGTGGGAGATGTGAAGGCGGAGGATGTGTTTACCTGGGCTCAGCAATACTTTGGTAAGATTCCCCGTCCCGCCCAGGCCTTGGTAAAAACCATTCTCCCCTTTTCCCCCCTCACCCAGGATCTGCGGGTGGATGGAAAAGGAATCGTCCGGGAACCCTTCGGCTTCCGTTATTTTAACTTCATCCCCTACAGCCCTAAAAATCGGGACTTCATAATTCTCTTTTTTATTCGCCATGCAGGAATTATCCCCGAACTGACCTTTGAGACATCTGCGGAGGGTGGTTTCTTGATTCAGAGGTTTAACAACCCTGCTCCCAGCCCCCTGGAAGTCTTAGATTGGAATATTCTTGCTCAAAATTTCTCCAACGCAAAAACCGCACTTCTGGAACAAAGAAAATTGGGCTGGGATGAGATCGGCCAACTGGCAGGCATCATCACCGACGGCATTATAGATAAAAACGATCCCGCCTACGAAGATTGGCTCACTAAAGAATTCTCCACGGTGGAGTATTTTGAAGTGAAAGCCTTCGCTGAGAAGTACTTTGGAAAAGGGCCCAACTTGGTTGCGGAGTTTAAGCTTGTTTCTGCCAATGAACAAAACACCAACTACAATGCTTCTGAAACCACGGACAACTTTTCCCAGATCCAAGACGTGGCGTTTTTAGAGGAAAGATCGGGAACGGGATCGGATTATTATAAAAATCTCTCCGACAAAGCCTATTCCACTTTACGCCCAAAACTCCAAGAACTCCTGGATTCAGTAAAAATTATCAATTTAGACAATGGTTTAAAACTTTATCTCCGTCAAAGTAACCTCTCGGCAAAAACGTGGGTCAACCTCTTGGTTCCAGCGGGAACTTACAGAGAAAAAATACCATTCACTGCAGCCCGGGTCTCCGACTTGGTGTTCACAGGTGGTCCTCAAATCCGCTTAAAGCGAGAACTTCAAAGTAAGGGAGTATCCTTTTCCAATGCATCGGTGTGGGATAGCCATGCGGCGGCTTCCGCCAGCGGCCCCGGGACACAGCTGAAAAACATTTTGAAAAATTTCGCCCAAGCCTTGGGAAAAAGAACTTTCAATCCTTCTGTTCTCAACGCGGAAATAGAAAAAAATCTTAATAACCTTAAGAGTCCCACGAAGGATATGGGTTATTGGATCACAGAGAATATTAAGGCTCTCTTCAAACTAGCTGGACTGAAGTCCTATGACCCGGAGGATGCCACAGCACCCATGAGGGCTCAGTTGTCCATCCCCGATCTTCAATCCTTCTATGAAGCCAACTACCGTCCTGAGGGGTCCATTCTTATTATCACAGGTCCCCAACCCTTGGAAGTAATGGAATCCTGGGCTCGGGAAACCCTTGGCCGCTGGGAAGCCCCCAGTGTTCCCGCCTTTCCTTCCCAGGAGTTAAGTTCCTTCGGCAAGGTGGACCAAGAAGTCCAAAAATTTGCCCTGGTGGATAAATCCCGAGAAAACATTGTCCACTTCTTTCAATCTCTGGCTCCCAAGGATTATCCCCGGGAAAGAGAGGTTCAGTTTGATCTGGGATCCTCTATTTTAGGGGAGGCCTTCACGGGGCGACTGTTTAGAAATCTTCGTGTGAAACAAGGACTTACCTACGGAACCTCTGTGTGGAATTACACCGATAGAATTAGAAGTTCCCTGCTAAGCGGCTATCTCCAGGCATCTCCAGAAAACTTAGACAAAGCCATATCCGCATGGAAAAATGAACTGAAGACCATGCAAAACGAAGGCCCGACTCCGGTGGAATTTTATTTTGCAAAAAATAAAATGCTCAATGCCAGAGCCTTCTCATTCAGAAATACGGAATCCATTCATAGTTACATGGTTTCCTCCGCGATCCAAAACGTATCTATTTTCAATGCCCTCGATGTATTTACCCTCATCCACGACGCAAAACTTGAGGATATGATAACTATCTGGAAAGAAGATTTGGATGTGAATAAATTCCTCATATCCATCGCAGGACCTGGGCGCTCACCCCAATAAGTTTTAAGTGTGAACCGGTTTCTAACTTTCTTGACAGATTCCTGGGATAGAAAGTTAGGAACCGTTTTTTTTTCTTAGTTGCCTTCCTGATTTCTATAATTTATCTTGTAGTTATGAAAACAATAAAACTCTTGGTACTGGTGGGTTCAAATCGAAAAGGAAGTTATAATGTGGCCTTGGCGCAACATATTAAATCCTTATTGCCGCCTGAATTTGAATGGAATGCTCCCGATCTTTTTCAGTTGCCTTTTTATAATGATGATCTCCAGAATTCGGGCCCACCCTCCCAGGTAACGGCTTTTCAACAGCTCGCCAGGGAATCTCAAGCCCTCTTTGTTATAAGTCCAGAATATAATTGGGGAATTCCCGCTGTCATTAAAAATGCCATTGACTGGGGTTCCCGGCCTTGGCCCCAGTGTCCCATGGGAAAAAAACCTGTACTTCTCGCAGGAGCCAGCGCAGGCCCTTTGGGTACGGGCAGACTTCAACTTGCCCTACGGCAAGTCTTTGCTTGCACAAAAAATTATACCTTAGATACAGGTGATATCCTAGTAAGTTTTGCTTCTAAAAAATTTGATTCCATGGGTAAAATAATTGATGATGATACAAAAATTGCGGTGAAAAAAAATCTTGATTTATTCATAACAGGTTTAAATAAACTATAATTTTTAGTCAAATATATTATTCAATTTTTACAAAAATATTTTCATGGTAATTGTTTATTGTAATTTTATTGTTTATGTTATATTAATAGAAAGAATACGAAACTTTTTAGTAAACTAGGAGAAAAATATGGCTGGAAAAAGAATCACTGCCCTTTCAATTTTACAGGATCTTCGCAAAGAAGCCGGACTTGCTCCCGCTCCCAAAAAAGAACCCGCATTGATCATTACATCTGAAATCAAAGAAGCAGTTCTTAAATATGTTATTAAAAATGAAATCACCGGGTACAATAACCCAGGTTTTATTGCCAACGCCTCTGTATTAAAAGCCATCGATGAAAAAGCCGCTGGAGTTATCAAAGATTTGAAATCCAAAAAATTGTCCCTATCGGTTATTGGTTTAGATTCCTCAGCCATCGTCACACCGGAACCAAAGGTACGAAAACCCCGTACTGTGAAGGCAAAAACTCCCGCAGCTGCACCTGCGGCCGCTAGAAAGCCTACAGCACCCCGAAAATCCAAATAATAACTGGGGCAACCTGTGAAAAGGTTGCCCGTTTTTATTGTTCGCCAAACTCCACGTAGGTATTAGTTTCACCGACGTAAAGCTTCAATTTACCTTCGGGAATATTCCATTGGATTATTGTAGCTGGTTCGGTGTCTCCTTCGACACGACCGCTCACTGAACTTCCGGGTTGACCGTAAATTGATTTATACTTATCCAATAAACCTGCACCTTTCTTGCCAGATAATTTAATAAAAAGCCCGCTGAACTCCATTTTTCCTGGTCTTGTTATGGCAAGAACTCTTAAAACTTTTTCATCACCGGTTAAAAAATCCACTGGAAAATCCACCGTATAAGCCTCTCTTCTCTCCTTCCAAATCCCAAAATATCGCGGATTTTTTAAGGATGAAATGGGGCTCCCCCACTTAACAAGCGTAGGCGCCGGCACTCCTTTCACTAAAAAAGTAAAAACACTCTTAACCTGCCAAAAATCCCCGTTGACCCTACCCGCGGCCCCACACCCCAGGCTAAGGATCTCAGGGGATAGAATCCAAGATTTCTGGATTGGGGCTGCCATCCAGAGATCCATAAGTTCTGAACTCACATCCAGGGGAGTAACTCCTGGATTGAACTGGGCTGTGGAAATGATTTCCACAATTTTGCCAGAGGTTCCCAGGGACTTCAGCCGAGGTGATCCTGGATTATCCTGAACTAAAATGTTTTTTTCTGTCAAAATTTTTGAATAATCCCATGCAGCTTTTTCCAAATCATTCCCATAGATCAAAGGAGGAAGACCTACTTCCTTCCGCACCTCCTGGGTAAGAAAAAATAAAGCCGCGTGGAGAGTTTTATAATCGGGATTGCTCCAATCCAAAGGCCTATTAAACTCCGGGGCTGCTTGCCAATTTTCTCCCGGTTTTCCCGGTTCCCAGGTAAAAGCCCCATTCATTCCAAAAACTAATAAAATAAAAGCAAAAATAAATTTCATATTTCCATCCTACGATGTGATCTGATAATAAACAGAGCGATGGTATCGCTTGGGTTCGTATTGGGGACACAGGCCCGTAAGCGTTTCAGTGGAACCAATCACCAAGGCCCCATGGGAATCCAAACTTTTTCCTAAACGGTCGAAAAGACTTTTCCTCTCGGGTTCTTGGAAATAAATAGCCACATTCCGGCAAAAAATCACGTCCCAAGTTCCCAGAAAAGAAAAATCCTGCATAAGGTTTAAATTTTGAAACGCCACCAGGGTACGAATTTCATCCTTGATTTTCCAACCCTTCGGATGGGGTTCAAAATATCGTCTTCGAAGTTCCTCAGAAAGACCTCTATCAATTTCTATTTCGTTATACACACCGTAACTGGCTTTTGCCAGGGCTGCATCGGAAATATCCGTGGCCATTAATCGGATTTTATAATTATCCAAATTACCTAGTGTTTCTTTGAGGAGAATGGCCAGGGTATAAATCTCTTGACCAGTGGAACAAGCGGCGCTCCATATTTTCAGGGAAATGGGTTCTGATTTAGGACTAAGTTTGGAATTATGGTCGATCAAATCAGGAAGTATTTTAAAACGGAACAATTCAAAGGGACTGGAATCCCTAAAAAAAGAAGTTTCCCCTGTGGTGATGAGATCGATTACTTTTTTTTCCAAACCACGGGTGAGATCCTTTTTTACCTTAAAAAATAATTCGGAATAGGTTTCGGATTGGGTCTCTTTTAAAAGAGGTGGAAACCGGCTTTCAAAAAGATAGGCCTTAGTATCGTCTAAATAAATTCCCGTGAGATCTTTGATGTAGGCACGCCATGCGGTAAACTCATCATTTTTAATGGGGATCATTGTCCCAAAGTCTCCATAATCGCTTCACCGAGGCGATCCAAACCCACAACCGTATCCACGATACCGGTCTTAATAGCCTCCCGGGGCATGCTAAAGACAACGCAACTCGCTTCATCCTGTGCAATAACCCAGGCACCCATGCGCTTCATAAGCTGCAATCCCAGGGTACCATCATTCCCCATCCCCGTCATAATCACTCCCGTGGCCTTTTCTTTATAAACCTGGCTCACGGATCGGAAAAGGTAGTCCACGGAAGGTCTGCAATTATTCTCCGGAGGATCCTGATTTACGATCAATCGTACCCCATCCCCCACACGGACAACCTTCATCTGAAATCCCCCAGGAGCAATATATCCCACACCTGGACGAAGGATTTCCCCATCCTCCCCTTCCTTCACCGGAAAACAGGATCTTTTTGACAAACTAGCCGCCAAGGACTGGGTAAACAGGGGAGGCATATGCTGAACCACCACCACAGGGACCTGGGGGGGTATGGTGAATTGGGAAAACAACCTGGACAGAGCCTGTGGCCCCCCCGTACTCACCCCGATAACTACAATTTCATGGACCCCTTGGTCCCGGGGTCTATGGCGAATGGGACAGGGTTTGAGGGGGCTTTGGGGCAGAACCAGTTTCTGAAAAGAGTCCACGATGGGTCTAAGAGCATCCAGCAGTTTTTGCTGATTTTCCCTGGAACTCCCCGCCTCGGGTTTGGTGATAAAATCAAAAGCCCCCAATTGCAGGGCTTCAATGGTTAAGTCGCCACCTCGGACTGTGAAGCTGGATAGCATCACCACCCCGGGTTTCAAATTACTTTTCTGGAGCTCTTTAAGAAGTTCAATTCCGGTCATTTCCGGCATTTCCACATCCAGGATCACCAAGTCTGGTTTCAAATCTTGTATTTTCTCCAGGGCTTCCCGGCCGTTTTTGGCGATGCCCACCACTTCCACCCCGGATATTTTAGAAAGTGCGTCCTGGACTAAAATCCGGTAAAGGGAAGTATCATCCACCACCAGGGTTCTTATACTCATCCCCTATCCCTTCATGTGTTTTTCAAGGAGGTTTAAGTCCAACACAGAGATGAGCCTCTCAGATTCACCAAAGATTCCTTGAAAATACCGGGCTTGGCGTTCGTCCACATTTCCGGGAGTAGGGTGAATTTCCGAGGTTTTGATTTCCATCACATCATTTATCCCATCCACCAAAAGTCCCACGGATTCATCGTCAAATTTGATCACGATAATGCGGCTATCCTCTGTGATTTCCTGGGATTTCAATCCTAAGGTGGGACCGAGATCCCAAACTGTGACAATTTTGCCCCGAAGGTTGATCACCCCCCATATTTCTGGGGAAGAGAGATAAACCACAGTGCGACTGGGAACCCGAATGATTTCTTGTACCATTAAGGCTTCTACAGCTAACTGGAGGTCCCCGAGGGTAAAGGTGGAAATGAGGAGATTTTCTTTAGAATTAGTCATTTTCCCCCTCCTGAAAGTAGTCTTTCCAAGGTTTTCAGCAAACTTTCCACGTCCAACTTGATTTGATAAGCAGTAAAACCAGCCTCCATCCCTCTTTTTTGATCCTCGTCCGAAGCTAGGGAAGAAACTGCCAGCATGGGAAGGTTTCCATAGGCCCTATCCCCTCGCACCCTACGAGCCAAGCCGATTCCATCCAACCGGGGCATTTCTATGTCCGAGAGAATGAGTGCCACCTCAGGATGGGCTTTCAATGTTTCCCAGGCTTCCTCCCCATCTTGGGTTGCGAGAACTTTATATCCTGCGGTTTCTAAGGACCCCTTTATATGTTTTCTAAAGAATTCCGAATTCTCCGCCAAGAGAATCGAGGGACCAGTGGGTGTATTTTTGATAGCCTCCTGAGCCCGTACTTCTTCCCATTCGGGATGAATGTGGTGGAGAGCTTCCATGGGATTAATCACCAGGGTGGTTCTTCCACGGATCAGGGCAGATCCCATCACCCCCGGCTGTTTCAAGGAATGATCATCAAAAATCGTTCTCACGGTGATGGCTTCCACAGGTGCATTCACAATTAAACCCACCGATCTCCCATAGGCTTTCATGACCAAAACCTGGAGGGGCTGATCCCAGTCCACCGGTGATACCTGGGCGACCGCATCCAATTGAAAAAGAATGATGGGTTTACCCCGATATTCCAGGATTTTTTCTTGTCCCAAGGTTTCCATCTTCTCCAAATCTAAAGTTTCAACCCGTTCCACAGCCCCGAGTGCCAAAGCACAAGGATCCTTTCCGTTTTGAAAAATCAGTAAAGAGTGTAATTCCCCCTCATCCTGAGTGACCTTATCCACTAAGGGAGCAGCCTGGCCGGCTTTTACCGCCAATTCCTGCAGATTGTAGAGTTCCGCAAGACCCACCACATCGATGATCAGGGCTATTTTTCCATCTCCCATGATAGTTGCCCCCGCATAGGCAGGAATGCTTTTCAGGCCCCTTCCCAAAGGTTTCACCACAATTTCCATGGTATCATGAAGTTTATCCACCACCAGTCCATAACGAAATGCTCCGGCTGAAAGCACCACGATTTGAATATCGCTATCGGCCTTAACCCGGCGTTCTGAATTTCCCCGGGGAAGCGGCGGCAGAGGTTTGAGAAGATCCGGTGACCGGCGGTCGGCCACCTGAAGTCGCCGATCCTGTTTTTCCCCTCCCGTGAGGGGATCGTGAATCACCCTCTCCATACCAAAAACCTGAGCCAAATGTACCAAGGGGATGAATTCCCCACGGAGAGCTAAAACCTCCGCATCTCCCACACGAAGTATGGTTTCCTTAATTTTTTGGGGACGGACCCTCAGGAGTTCTTGGACATTCACCTGGGGAAGGGCAAACCGGTCCTCCCCCACAGCTACCAAAACAGAGGGAATAATCGCCAGGGTTAAGGGTAATTTAATTTTTACCTTCGTCCCCAGGCCGATCTGGGATTCCAATTCCACCTGGCCCCCGAGTTTTTCCAAGTTGCTCTTGACCACATCCATCCCTACCCCTCGACCCGAAACCTCCGATACGATTTCAGCGGTGGAGAGTCCGGGAAGGAAGATCAAATTCATTTTCTCCCTTTCGTTCAAAGCGGCTCCCGCATCCAGGGTCAGCAAGCCCTTTTTTACCGCAGAGGCCACAATTTTGGCCGTATCCAGACCTTTTCCATCGTCGGAAACTTCGATGATAACCTGACCTGCCTCATGGTAGGCTTTTAGGGTAATGGTTCCCACGGGTAGTTTTTTTTGTTCCGTTCTCCAAGAGGGGGCTTCTATTCCATGGTCTGCGGCGTTGCGGATCAGGTGGGTCAGGGGGTCACTCAGGGCTTCGATGAGGGTTTTATCCAGTTCCACATCTTCTCCCTGAACTTCAAACCTGAGTTCCTTTCCCAATTGCCGAGCCATATCCCTAATGACCCGGGGGAATTTGGAAAATACCATACCCAGGGGTTGGAGGCGGGTTTTCATCACCGCTTCCTGGAGTTCGGAAGTTACCCCGTGAACCCTTTGACCAGCAGCTTTGATTAGCTGTTCATCCTTGCGGCGGATGGCCTCGGTCAATTGATTTCGCGCCAGTACCAATTCTCCGGCTAAACTCATGAGCTGCTCCAAAAGCTGAACTTGGACCCTCAAGCTGGATTCCCCAGTCTTCATAACCGTAAGTTCCGGCAGGGAAGCTTCCTGGACCGTCTCAAGGGTGATATCACTTGGTTCCATAACTTTCTCAAGTCCGGAGAACCCCTGTTTTTCCTCGGTTTTTAAATCGGTAGAAGGTTCCATACCATCTTCTTTTTTTAGGGACAGGCTTAACTCCGCCATATTGATTAGATGTACCTGATCGGCCCGGATATCCAATAGGCCGGGGATGGAGGTTTCTTCCACTCCGGATTTTACCAAAAGAAAGAGCGGAATAACCGATATGGGGTCATCTTCCAATCGCCCCACCGCATCAATATCGATCATGGTATCTTGAAGCACACCGATCCTGTCCAAGGAATGAAAAATACTCAAGGGCGTTCGCCCTTTTCTCTCCAGATCGTGAATCATATCCATACAGAAGATGAATAATTTTCTTTTGTTTTTTTTAATTTGAGCTAAGTCAAAGACGCTGATTTTAAAGGAATGCCGGCTCCTGGGGATGGGGATTTGGACGAATTCATTCAAGGTAGGTTTCTCGGATTTGGGTAAAAATGAAGTGGTAATCCCCACCAAGGAAACTAGGAATTCTGAGATGTCGGCATCTTCGCTTTTGGACGGATCGTTAATCAAATCCCGGAGACGATCAAAGGAAAGCAATAGGATATTTATCACTTCGGGATTGGGAATGAGGGCTCTGGAACGAACCATATCCAAAACGTTTTCTATTTTATGGGCCAGATCCTTGATTTTCTCCAAGTCAAAAAATCCAGCTCCCCCTTTTATGGAATGGGCTGCCCGGAAGACTTTATTGATCAGCTGTTCATCTATTTGAGCCCCGCCTTGTTCCAAGGTGAGCAGATCTTTTTCAATATCCGACAGATGGTCCCGGGATTCCTCCACATAAATCTGAAGGATTTCGTCGTCCAAAGGCATATTTATTTCCTTAGCCTTCGATCACTTCAAAATGCCGATCCAGCCTCATATTTTTAAACAATTCCATCAACTCAGCAGAAAGATTTACCACCCGGATCATACCCCCCTGATCCTTCAAAGTGTTGTGAAGGGCTATTAAAAGTCCCAGACCCATGGAATCCATCATTTCCACATTTTTCATATCAATTTCTATTTTCTTCACACCGGAGTCGGCCAATTTTTTCAATTCTTTTCTGAGTTCCGTGGCGGCACTACTCACCACGTCTTTTTGCGGGGACACCACAGTCCAATCCTGGCGTTTAGTAATTTCCATCTTATTTTCCTCCTGAGTAGTTTCTATATTAAGTGTGATTTCATTTCCTATGGTATTGAATGAAAAATCCCTGGCATAAGCGGAAAAAATTGGCATCCCGCGACCATTGTCCTCGTCAGTCATGATAGGTCTTAACAAGGTTCCTTTCCAATCAAATCCAGGACCTTCATCCCAAACCTTGAGAACCAGAATCCCCGGTTTACGTTTCAATTCGAGGCCTACTTGAAGGGATTCATTTTGGCTGCACCCGTGGATCACCGCATTGTTCAAGACCTCCCTGAGGATCAGGTGAATCTTGAACCAATGGTTCTCCAAGTTCCAGAGTTTTATCCGGCCTAAAACATCGTGGCAGACCTGATCCACCCTGGTCAATTTTGCAGAAAATTGAAGGCTCAGAGTGTCGGAATCTTCTGCATTATCGGGAATCATACTTCCACCCCCATGAGAACGATGTCGTCTTCAGAAAGGGATCCCTTGGGGAATATTCTCGCCTTTACAATTCCCAAAACCTCATCCAAGGGTTTATTTCTTTCTTCCATTAAAATAGCTTGGAGGCGATTCACCCCTTCGGATCTTTGAATTTTTTTTAAATGAAAACCCTCGATAAGACCATCGGAAAAAAGATAAAATCGATCCCCGGGAACCACAATAATTTCTTTAACATCGACGTGTATCCTGGGAAAGATTCCCACCACATCCCCCATGGTGGCTAAAATCCGGGGAGCCCCGTCCTTAGGAATTAGAATTCCCGGAGGGTGCCCCGCACTCAAATAGGTCAGCATGGATTTATTTCTGTTGAGATGGGCATAAAAGCCGGTCATATATTGTCCCTCGTTGAAAATGGGACAAAGTAACTCGTTTAAAATGCTGATGGTCTCGCCGGGTGTAAACAAGGGCCCGGAGTTTTGTTGAAGGGCAATTTTCAAGGCTGAAGTGACCATGCTCGTCCCCACATCATGACCAGAAATATCCCCCACAAAGTAACCGAAAATACCTGGGCTTATGGACAGAACATCATAATAATCCCCACCAGCCTCATGAATAGGCTGATATAAAATCTCAAACTTTGCCTCAGGTATATCTGGAGAACGAACCAGGAGATTTTCCTGGGCTTTTTTGATGAGCTGGAGTTTGTCCTGCTGTACTTTTATCACCGCTCGAAAGGCTCGATTCAAACGGATATGCAGCCGGGTTCTGGCCAGCACTTCTGCTTTTTCAAAGGGCTTGGAAATATAGTCCACACCACCTATGGTCAGACCTTTGACTTTATTTTCCACGTCTTCCAAGGCTGATATGAAAATCACGGGAATATGGGCTGTCAGGGAATCTTCCTTTAAAAAACGGCAGGTTTCAAAACCATTTTCTCCGGGCATCACAATATCTAGAAGAATGAGGTCCACTGGATTTGTCTGAGCTAAAGTTCTTCCCTCGGGACCCGTGGAAGAACTGAGAGTCCTAAAACCTTCTTTTTTTAGGATTCCCGACAGCATCATCACGTTGACAGAGCTGTCATCAATTATTAAAACCAGTGGCTGATCCTCCAACTCAGACCTTCTTCAATCGTCCGATCACGGAAAGCAGCTGTTCCTTTTCAAAGGGTTTAACGATCCAGTCATTAGCTCCCGCTTTCATGCCCGCATCCCTCATGGCCTGTTCGTTTTCCGTGGTGATGATGATGATGGGTGCCTTGATGTAAGCCGGCTGAGACCGAACCTTGGTGATAAATTCCAGACCGCCCATCACGGGCATATTGATATCCACCAAAAAAAGGTCTACCTTCTGAGTGGTTAGTTTATTCAAGGCATCCTGTCCGTTCTCTGCTTCGATAAACGTATTTCCGTCGCTTTTTACTGCTAGACCTATTATTTTTCTCATGGTGGCCGAATCATCCACACCTAAAATAACCATGGTTTCCCCCTTATTTATAAATCTATAATTTCTTAAAAATCCAAAGCTGTCAAAATCACCCGTTCATCGTGAATTTTCGCCTGTTTTAACAGCTCGGTCTTCACCCTTTCCCGGAGCTCCGGCCGATCCCCATTCATTTTCCAACCCGAAATTTCCAAGGCCTGCTTAAAGCCCTCGAGACTCTTTTCAATTTCCACCATGTGTCTAATCACATTTTCCAATTGCTGTCGGGTGATATCCTGGAATTGCATGCTCATGAGTACCTTATCCAGACGTTTTGAGGTTTCGATGGAAGCTAATCTTTCCCGATCGAGGATATGGTTTATGGTTCCGAAGGCCTGGGTTAGGGAAGATATCACGTCCCGGGAAAAGCCTTTGGTGGTACCCATATTTCCCAACATCTTTGTGGCTTCCTCACTCCACTGCTGGGTAAATTCCCGGTTGTATTCTTTTAGATGGCTTATCAAAGTTCCAATCTGGGTGATGAAATTTCTTGTCTTCTCATTGGATTTAAGGATCTCAGATACTAAAACCTTGAATCCAGCGCCTTTTTGCCCCAATTTGGAAGCCTCGATGGAGGCGTTGATGGCGATAACATTATTTTGCTCCGACACATCAATGATGGAATTCAAATTCCCTTCGATGGCTTCCACCGCACCGGTGAGTTTCTGGAATTTCGTATCCATGGTTCGATAAAAATCTTGGATCCTCTGGGATTGGGATTCAAAGGAATTAACCACCAATTCCGATTGCTGCTTCAACTCTTCAAAACCACCAGCGGTCAATCCGGATTTCATATCCGCTAAAAGTTTGTCACCTTCCTTTCGGCTGTGGTCCACGTTTTCCATAAGACCGGAAAATTCTTCCAGTAATACATTGGCCGCACCTTCGGTTTTCTCTATGGAATTGAGGATAAATAACTTTAGATAATTCATTTTCATCAGGGTAATAAGAAGGACATCTTCCATCTCAGGTTCCTGGGGACTTAAAAGAAAAGCGCCGGAATTTTCATGCTTATCCAGGATTTCAATCAGACGATCCAAAACCTCCGGGTCTTCCCAGGTCCCTCCCGGCGGAAGTTCCGTTTCAGCACCCAGGACACCCGCTATTTTTTGGGCCAACTGACCGGTTAGGGCCCTATAACCTTGCGAATCATCCCTGGGTACAAGGGAGTGGAAATTATCCTGTTCAAGGGGAGTTTTTTTTTGAAAAAGAAAAAGAAGCCCCAGGGCTAATGCCGCAGCCAAAGCCCCCGCTCCAGCCCAGGTTTTATCCGGCGCAATCCAAAGGGAAACGACTCCCCCGGCCGCGCACAGGAGCCACAATCCTAACTTTAAATTTTCTTTTCTGAACAGGAGAATCATTATTGCCCTTCCCATACCAAGTCCCTCAAAGGGATTTGATATCATCCACAAATGACTTAATCAAACCATTGAGCTTCTCGGATTGAGAGGCTAACTCGGAAGCAGCGGTGAGCATATCCGAGGATCCCCGTCCCATGTCCGTCACCAGATCGGCCACCTCACCCACAGATCCAGAAACTTCCCTGGCGGAGCCGGAAACCTTAGCCAGATTTCTGGAAAGATCGGAAACCACCGAATCTTGGTCCTGCATCCCGGCTTCCACGGTGCGGTTAATCCCATTAATTTCCCGAATGGCCTTAACCACCTTCTCAATCGCCCCCAAAGCAGCGAACGTCGCCCCTTGGATCTCCCGAATCTGAAGACTCACATCCTCCGTGGCTTTCGAAGTTTGATGGGCTAAATCTTTCACTTCCCCAGCCACCACGGAAAAGCCCCGTCCGGCTTCCCCAGCTCTCGCCGCCTCGATCGTGGCATTCAGAGCTAGAAGGTTGGTTTGTCCGGCGATGTCTTTTATAAGTTTTAGAACCCGGCCGATATTTTGGGAATTTTGCTCCAAACTCTTGAAAATTGTCACGGTCTCTTCGGCTAAATGCTCCCCAGTCTGGGAAATTTGGGCTGAGTTTTGAACTTCCCGGGATATTCCCTTGATGGACGTGGTCATTTCTTCGGAAGCCGCAGCCACCATTTGGAGGTGTTCAGAGGATTTTTGGGAGGTGTCGGCAGCTTGCTTGCTGTTATCTGCTGCTTTTTTGGCACTGGTTTCCAAAGTAGCAGCGGTGGCTTCAAATTCCGAGGCGGCGGAAGCGAAGAACCCGATAAAGGGAGGAATTTCCTCCTCAAAAACCGCCACACGCTGGGCCAACGCCAAGGATTTGGCGTCCCGAATATCCTGATAAACGGAAATCGCCAGATCCATATCCAAAAATAAGGCTTTTTGGACAGCTTGTAAGGTAGGGGTCTTATCCCAAGGTCGAAAGAAGCAAGCTTTACTAATCACCCTGACCAAGTGATTCAGGGTAATGACGTAGGCCTCGATGTACCACCGGGGGGTCAGACCTATCCTCGCATGGGCTTTCCCAATCCGGGTAACCCTTTCAAAATAGGTACCATCGAATTTCCCGGAAAAAACGTACTCCAACCAATGTTCTCGTTGACCTTTTTTTGCCCGGGCTAGAACCTCGGGAACTGAGAGCATCTGTTTGGGGAGATCATACTGCATGATATGACCATAAAAATCCCTAAGAATCCCATCAATGTTTCGTTTTATAGGACCCTTCATTTTTCTTATGAGATCAATATCCCTACTCCCCACCCTTAAAAAAGAGAGCCGTTCTTCCAAATTAGAATCATTCATAAAAACAATTCTAGAAGGTGTTTTATATATCTTCAAGTCTATTTAAAA
Source organism: uncultured Spirochaetales bacterium (assembly GCA_964624355.1). Taxonomy (GTDB): domain Bacteria; phylum Spirochaetota; class Spirochaetia; order JABEVK01; family JABEVK01; genus CAZUXL01. The sequence continues at coordinate 19,225 of CAZUXL010000012.1, read as the reverse complement.
CCTTTGCTTGCGTTCTTACGATTTTCCATTTACTCTTAATCTTGGAAAACTCAATGGAATCTTATCAACTTAATCAAACAATCCGAACAACCGCAGAACTCCTGGGTTGCGAACAAGAGGAAGCCCAAGAGCTTTGGAACCAAGTTCGCAATCTCCCTCTCCACAGCAAAAGAGTCATTAATCCCCTGGAAATGGGTATTCATTCCGATGAAAACAAGTCCCTAGGGTTTTTCATTGCCGGACTCCGGTCAGGTCTCTTCGTAAGCCGTTGGAATGTGGTATGCCCCATTTGTGGCAGCGTGGTGGAAACCCAGGAGGCCCTCCAGCACTTTTTCCAGGATTCCTATACCTGTCCCGTGTGTGAAAGTCCTGTTCAGGTCGATCTGGACTCCACGGTGGAGGTAACCTTTTGTCCCAGCCCCGCCTTCTTCCCAGAAAACCATGATCCTTTCAGCGGTGACCAAGGGAGCTATCAAGAGCACTATCTTTCGAGCCGATACCTCCGTGCCCCGGAGCTCAGGGACTATATAAGTCAAAATACCATTAGTTTTTCCCTCTTGGGTCTTTGGGAATTTGGAAAGGTTTCCTTTCAATGCAAGGCGGGTGAAACCTTTAGAATCATCAACATGGAGACCCGTAGCACCCTGTTAGTACAAGCCTGCGAAGTGCCTTCACCAAAACCCAGTTTTCTGGATAAAATGATCAAGCATCTGGAATCCACCGGAGACAACAGACCCATTCAGACCCTGGAAACCGACCTGAAAGACGAAGGGTTTGTGTTAAAAATCATAGATTGCAAACCGGGTAAGGTAGAACTATGGGTCCATAATCAAATAGAAAAACCTGTGGGTTTACAGGTTTTAAAAACAGATTGGACCGCTTTTCGACAGGTTCTGGGGAGGAATATACCCCATGCTAAAAAAGTCCTCACGGGCAAGCGACTGGTCACGGACCAAAGTTTCAGGGACTTTCTGTTAAATGATGGTTTGCCCGCTGACTTCCGCATGTCTATCTCCGGATTAACCATCCTTTTCACAAATTTACACGACTCTGTGAATCTCTTCCGCACCCTGGGGGACGAGGCCGCTTACGACCACATCCAAAATCATTATACCCTCATATCCAAACAGGTGAGAACTCACCATGGCGCCGTGGTAAAAACTATGGGGGATCAGGTAATGGCCGTGTTCAGTTTTCCCCAAGACGGGTTCCTCTGTGCTTTGGGAATTCAAAAATCCCTGGAAGAGTACAATATTTCCAGAGACATCGGCTTAAAAATACAAGCCGCTCTTCACGAAGACAAAGCTTTGGCGGTAAAAGCGAATAGAACCTTGGATTTCTTCGGTTCCTCGATCAATAAAGGGGCAAAGCTCCTGCAACACACAAAACCCGGAGAAATCTGGCTCACCGGACGGTTTATGGAAAACCCCGCTACCATGAGATTGCCGGGAAAACTGGGATTCAATAGTATCCAACATCAGGTCATCCTGGACGGTGTCTCTCCAGAATTAGTGTACCAGTGTCTTAAATCCGAATAATGGGGGTCCGCCATGTCCGAACTTCCCGTGTGGAAAAAAGAAGAAATTCTTCATCAGATCAGCGGTGACGAGAACTTTTTAAAGGAACTCATTGGGGATTTAGCCGTTCTCATGAATGAAACCCGACCCATGCTTATTTCAGCCATTCATAAGAGAGATATGACCACGGCCATGTCCTTGAGTCATACCTTAAAAGGTAGTTCTGGGAACCTCTCAGCCCATGAAATTTATTCTCTCAGCAAGGAGCTTGAAATCAACTGCAAAAGCGGCGGAGCCCAGGCGCCTGAGATCTTACAACAATTAGAGAATGCCATGGATCGATTTCTGGTTGAAGTGAAAACACAAGGTTATCTGGATTAACCCAGGGTCATGTCCAGGACCCTTACCCGGCCCTTCCCTGCTTTCTTGGCTTCGTACAGTGCTTTATCAGCCAGGGCAATGAGAGATTCCACTGTCCCCTGGGTCTGTTTTAGGAGTCCCCACTGGGTAGCCCCTGCGGAACAGGATAACTTTCGGTTCGGGGGAATGTACACTGTCCCCCCCAGTCTTGCTTGAATAAGGCCGGCAAAAGATGCGGCCTTTTCCAGGGCAGTGATCACCCTCTGGCCTAGGATCATGGTACCTTCGAGATCAGTTTCCGGTAAGATCATTATAAATTCATCCCCACCGTATCGAAAAAGTTGATCCGTATCCCGAAGCAGGGTTTCCATCAAACTAGCGGTTTCCACCAGGATCAAATCTCCCACATTATGCCCGAAGGTATCATTAAAAAATTTGAAATTATCCAGGTCAATGAAAAGAAGGCAAAAGTCATTGCTTTGATAGCGCTGAAACCGGGAGATCTCCCGATCCAAAGTTTTCTGGAGGGCTAGTCGGTTCCCTAAGCCTGTGAGAGGATCGGTATAGGAAGAGATCTCCAAGAGTTGATTTTTTCTTTGAAGATCCTCATTCTGCCTTTTTATGAGTTGATGCTGGGCAATTTTTTCCAGTCCTAAACCGAGCTGAAGTCCCATGAGAGAGAATATTTTCAATTTTTCCCAATCCTGTTTCTCATTCTCGAAGAAAAGTAAAAAGTGTCCCTTCCAGGCCTCATCCACACGGATAAAGAAAGAACCGATATAACAATTCACCAGGGTGGCATCCAAATAATCCTCAAAGTCTGACACGGGAGGAAACAAGTTCTGGTCCTTTTTATTCTCCAGATGCATGACTAGTTGGGGTAGAATAAAATCTCCGGATGAGGCTGCCCGCTTGCGGCTATATAAGAGCTTGGGTCCTGAAGGATCTAAAGAGTGGTAGTACACCCCTTGGGCTCCGTAGGCTGAATAGATTAAATCCACTGTTCTTTGAATAAGTAATATTTCTTCCCTTTCCTCATTGAGGATACTTTGAAGCGTATTTAGAAAGTGAATATCTTCTGTTCTTTTGTGGAGTTCCACCATCCGGCTCTGAAGACGGGCGCTATGGAGTAGCCAGGAAACAGAGATGGACTTATCTTTCGCTGGCAGTCCCGGCTCAGGAGGGATTTGGGTCTGAATCCAGGTTTCAAACCATTCTTCGTAAATTTTGTACCCTTTGACCTGGGCACGGCGAAGCCCCTCTTTTTGATATTGGAATTTTAAATCCGATTCTCGGGCTCTTTCGCCCAATAGAAAATAATAATACGGACCCATATAACTGATATCGTCATTGGTCTTATCCAAATACTCCTGGGTGAGCCGCAGATGATCTCCGGCTTCTACTGAGCCTTTCTCGTCCAAGAGAAACCATTTCAAAAGGTGAAGAAAGAAATATTCCTCGTTTTTTTGAGGGAAGGGAACCAAGCTTTCTTTTGTTATGGTAAAATCCGCCTGCCGGGCTTTCTCCCTATAACCACCCAAGTAGGCACAGACTCCCGTGAGGGCTAATATTCCCACTCGGGAATGATATTTTAAATTCCTTTGTCCCAGGGAATGCATTATTTCCTGAACCACCGTGAGGTATTCGTAAGCTAGTGCGGGTCTGCGGGCCAGCAAGGCAGTCATGGCCATATTGAAATAGGTCATCCCCACTTCGTGGAAATCTTGAACCTCGGATAAAAGCACCAAGGAGTCCTTATAACAAGCAATAGACTGGGAATACTTCCCCGCCATCATATAATAAAACCCAAGCCCGTTATGATTGTAAGCCATTTCCAGCTTATTCCCTAACCGAAGTTTGAGATTGCGGCTCTTTCGATAATACTTCAGGGTCCGATTCATATCCCCTTGCACCGCAGCAGCCAATCCCATGGTTTGATAGGCCACCGCCAATCGATGAAGGTTACCCAGTGACCGGGACTTCATTAAACCCTGGCGATGGATCTTTCGCACCTCTTCATCATAAAGTGAAAATAGCCCAAAGGGATTGGTGGCCACGTAAGAAAAATAATTCCAAGCCCCGAGGGATTCCGCTTTCATGAGAATTTCCATATAGAATTTCTTAAACTCTGGGATCCCCTGAAAACGGCGGCGGTCTTCCAACATAAATTTCACGATTAAATTGTGTAATTGACCTTCTCTATCATCCAAACTGCAATAGATTTTCCAGGATTTTTCCAGCACCTGGGCTGCCAGATCCAGCTGGTCCTCTTTCACATAGACCCGGGCCATCCAGCGGTATGCCCAGGCTAAATGTTCCAATTTTCCGGATTTTTGAGCCCAGGCCATACAGGACTGAAAGTAGGTCATGGACTTGTCCACTTCCCGTTGATAAAATTCTAACTGGCCCAAGGACGCACCTAGTACGAAAGAATCTTCAATTCCTTGTTCCCAAAGAGCCTCCAGGTCTACCCGGGAATCCTCCAAAGCACAGAGATAAAATCCAGTAAGGGCGTTTTTTAGACTCGTGGTCCGTTCTATCACCGGTACCGTTATCCCCTCCCTGGAATCCTGGGAAATAAAGTTCCCCGACTCTAGTACACGGGGAGGTAAATTTTGAAATGACTGAAGGGTATGAAACAGGAAAAGTACCGGAATATCGGGAGGGGATTCCATATATTCTTCTAAAAACATTTTAGTGGAAGTGGATAAGTCCCCGGGGAGTGTAACCAAATATACCCCTGGGGTCTTGATCACCAGGGTATCCACCAAAATTTTTAAATCTTCACGGAATCTTTTTTGTTCATAGAGCATTTCCCCAGGGAGAATATCTTCTAACCTGTGGAGGTCCTTTTCACCTAGTACCGATTCCCAAACTTCTTTGTGGGGTTGGTATAAATTCGAATTTTCCAGGAAGGACTGAAGATAGGGAAGATCGTTTGAACTTATTTTTTCCTTTACCAAATCTAAAAATGGCCAGAATGGCGGTTGGGACACTACGGAATTTTCTTGAATATTCCGCCACTTATCCACTTCCAGACGATCATTCAAGGTTTCTTGGATTTCCCCTGGCTCCCACCCTTCTAAAAAATAGAACACCACCTTCTCCCGAGGCGTGTCCAAAATGTGATTTAAAAAAGTCTTCAATTCAGACATTTTTTTAATACACCTGGCATTGGGGATGGATGACCAGCTCGTCGATGACCACGTGGGGTGGACTTTCCGCGACAAAAAGTACGGTTCGCGCCACATCTTGAGGTTTGAGCCATTCTTTTTTATGGTCCGCCCCTTCCTGGGACTCCCCAAAAGTAGTATCCGTTAGCCCGGGATATATGGCGCTCACTCGGATGCCATGTTTCCTTGCCTCGGCTCTAAAGGCCTGGGTAAACCCCTCTTGGGCGTACTTGGAAGCACAATAGAGACTTCCTGTATCAAACCCCCGGCGGGCCACATCGGATTCCACATTGATGACCAGAGATGACGGGGTTTTTTTCAGGAGAGAAAATGCTGCCTTGGTGGTAAAAAATGTTCCCCGGCCATTGGTATTCATCATCCAATCCCAATCCGCCGGCTGTAGTTCATCCAGGGAACGAAACCCGCCGACCCCCGCATTATTTACCAAAATATTTAAAAAGCCCCAATTTTTTTCTATCCAGGCAATAGCCTGCTCCACTTCGGAATAATTCTCCAAACTGCCTGGGAGAATCACCGATTCCCCCCCTTCCCCATCCATCTGTTCCTTCAAGGAATTCAATTCTTCCAAAGACCGGGAAAAAAGAGCGGTTCGGTACCCAGCACGACTGAAAGCCAGAGCAATCTGCCGGCCGATCCCCCGGGAAGGTCCGGTGATAAAAACGGTTTTCTTCATTTTCGAATTCCTTACGTTTGAGTACCTAACATTTTTAGACCTTCTATTCCCACATACACCGCCAAATAGTAGAGAACCATCCGGGGAATGCGGAATAAAGTGGCTAATAAAAACTTGCCATAGGATAATTTCCAATGCCCAGCCATCCAACAAGTGGCGGAAAAGGGCACAGGAGTCACCGCCCCTAAGACCACGGCCCAAAAACCATATTTTAGAAATATTTCCTCACCCTGGGCTTTGAACCGGTGGGTAAACCGATGAAGACCTTTCCAAAGACTCAGGCTGTGACCGGCCATGTAACCCAGATGCCCGGCCAGAATAGAGGCGAAGGACATCACAGGTAGGAGTATCCAGGGATTCCCCCAGTCTTGATTCAAGGATAAGGGGAATAGAATGTCCGCGGAAGCGGGCACCAAAAGAAAATCGATACAAAACACGGTTCCGGCCACACCGGGAAGTCCCCAGTGGATTCCCATCCAAGTTCCCGCCCATTCCAACTGGTCTTTGAAAAAATAATACACAACTCCGAAGAGTAATATCATTACCACCAAGGAAAGAACCGTTTGAAAAGCAATTTTTCTCAGGTCATGTTTGGCATCACTCATCCAGGGTATACCCCGAAAAGACGCTTCTCAGACTTTCAAGTGATTGGGAATTTTTTTCCAAAACCTGGTTTACCCTCTCCAAAATGGACCGGATTTGCCCCGACTGGGCGGCTTCTTCCCGGGCCATGGTGTGAACCTGATCGTTGATGGCTTGCAGCTCCACCATGGATTTTTTCATAGCCCGGCTAGAATCCTCTTGGTCATTCATGAGGCGGGAGCTGGACTTGGCGGCTTCCACCAAGGGGCTGATGGAGGATAGGATCATTTTGCTTCCGGTGTTCTGCTCTTCCATGACCGAGGCGATTTCCTTCATCATCCGGGTCGTTTGCTGGATACCCTCGGTGATCTTGGCCAAGGACTGTTCCGCCACCAGGGCCACTTCCACGCCCTTTTCTACCTTTACCAGCATCTCCCGAGTATGGGTCCGGATGATATTGGCACTTTTAGAACTGGCCTCTGCCAAATACCTCACCTCTGCAGCGACAACGGCAAATCCCCGTCCCGCATCACCGGCGTGGGCAGCCTCGATAGCCGCATTCATGGCCAGGAGGTTAGTCTGGGCGGACACTTTTGAAATGAGTTTAATGTTGTCTTCCACCTTCCGGGACATCGCTTCAATTTCCCTGATGGACTGAATGCTCCGCTGAACGGCACCCCCCCCTTCAGAGGAAGTACTCATCAACTGTTGGGCTAAAACCTCGGCCTTTTTTGTCAGGGTATTCACCGAATCAATATTGGCCACCATTTCTTCCACCGCGGAGGAAGTATCCTCTACGAAGTTACTCTGGGCGGCCAGGTTCTGATTCACCGCATTGATCCTGAGAAGCATTTCTTCCAGTGCCGTTCCGGCCTTAGCCGCATAGGCCGCCTGTTCTCCCGTACTGGTGTCTAAGGTTTCGACGAAATCTGCGATATTCTTGGTGGCGGATTCCGCCTGCCTTACGGCCACCAACATTTCGCTTCCTGAGGAATCCACATTGGTGGAGGTGGTTCTAATTTGAAGGAACATTTGTCTGAACTTTTCCATCATCCGATTAATGGAGTCCGTAAGTTCCCCCACGTTATCATCATGGATGATGGTAATTCGACTCGTTAAATCCCCCTCGCCACTCAGGATGAATTCCAGGGACTTCTGAACTTCTTTGATCTGTGACTGTTGATCCCGAAGCAAGGCCAGAATGAAATAAAGCCCAATGGCGAAAACCGGCAGTCCTGAGAAGATAAATAGGAGTAGGTAAAGGGGAGACCCGGCTAACGCGCCAGGGGCCTGAAAGGGGACTTCTGAAGGATTGAGACCTAAAATTAACCCTACTTTCTCCCGGTAAGCCTGCTGGGAATCCGCTAGTGTCATCACCCCCGAGGCCGAGGCATCCAAGGCTTCAATGTAAAGTTTTCGTTGGTAGTCCGCTTTTATATTTTCCACGGTCACATACATGAGGGAAAAGGCGACCAAGGATAATAGGGAGAGAAGAATACGGTTACGGACCAAACCCCGATTGGAGTCTTGCTGATTGAGAAAATAAACCTGAAATCTTTTCAGGGGATCTGCTAGAACCCGGTTAAAAAGACTGATCTGGAAAAATCCCACCAAAGCACCGATGGCGGTATTCATTAAAATATAAAAAGGAACACCAAGCCAGGTATGAAGATCCGGAGGCAGGGTTTTATCAGTGATAAGCCGGTAAATCCCCCCGAGGGAAAAGGGCAGAATATTGATAATGACCATAAAGACAGCCAGATTCTTTACCTGCTTCAGGGAATCCTTTTTTTCTTCTTCGGTAAGGATATCTCCCGATTCCAAAATCTGAAACCGCCGGTGAAGTGTCCAGGTTTTCATCAGAATAATGGTAAAAAAGATGGTCGCCAAGGGAAGGATGAACCCCAGGAATTTAGGGACAATAAAATGTACATAACCAGGAAAACTGGCGACCCCGTAAACTACACCCAAATTCAGATACTGAAGACTGTAGGTAAAGGCTAAATAAATCACATCCACGGCCAAGGCGATCAATGCCAGACGAAAGGCAATATTGAATCGTTTTTTCACAACCCTCTCCTTTTACACTTTAAACCGGGAGAAAGCACTCTGAAGCTCTCCTGCGATCACACTTAATTCATCGGAATTACGATTCATCGAGCTCATAAGTTCTCCACTTTTATCCATTTCAACTTTTGCACTTCCTATGGATTGGGCAATTTCCCCAGAAGCCTGAGTATTAGCCGTACTCTGGTAGGCCAATTCCTTAATATTAGCTGCCCCCAAGGTGACAGACGAAGCAACATCCCGGATGACCGACGACTGCTCTTCAATGGCCGCGGCAATGGACTCAACAGCATCTCTGGAGATCTGAATGGCTTGTGAAACCTTTCCTATTTCCTCCACAGTATCCACCACCGAGGCTTGTATCCCGGAAATTTTACCCTGAATTTCTTCTGCAGCGCCATCGGTTTGTCGCGCCAATTCCTTGATCTCATTGGCTACCACGGCGAAGCCTTTTCCACTAGCCCCCGCCCTGGCTGCCTCGATAGTCGCATTAAGGGCAAGTAAGTTTGTCTGGGAGGAAATGGCGGAGATGGTCTCTAGAAACATACCTATTTCCCGGGCTTCTGTCCCTAGTCTATCCATTCGCGTTTTCAAAGTATTTACCATCTCGGAAGTCTTTGTTACCACACCCCGGGCTTTTTCCGCATCTTGAGCAATAGATCCCACGGTTGCCGTCATTTCTTCCGCAGCGGTGGCCACGGAGTCGAAAGTTTGGGAGGTACTCCCTAAAAATTCATCCGAGGATTTGGCATTAACCGAAAGTTCCTCCCCGGTGGCGGCCAACCCCTGAATCCTTAGGATTGTTTTTTCGGTAGCATCGCCCATGAGTTTCGATGATTGTGAGAAGCTGTCGGAAGAATCTTTGACCCCGATGACCAGCTGTTGTGACTGTCTTACCAGCCCTGCAAGGGAGGCGAGGAATCTGTTAAAAGCATCGCCCAAAAGTCCGGTTTCACTTTCAGAATCCTGGGGTAGAGTCCTGGTCAAATCCCCTTCCCCTTCCGCCACAGATTCCAGGGCTTTAATGGTTTGATCCAATGAATCCATGGAGGTCTTTATCACTCGCAGGTTTATTAAAACCACTATTGTCACAGCCAAAAGAGCCAGCAGACTCAGTCCCAACATGAAAAAACTTCTCCCCAGGAGTTCATTTATGGCCGAATCGAAAAATCTATCCAAGGTGGATTCTGCTTGCAGGATGAGATTGATGGCATCGGTCATCTTTTCAAACCACTGTCTACTGTTTAAGGAGTAGTCCAGCCCCAGAGCCCCCTCTGTGACCATTTTTTTCATTTCGGGATAATATTTTCCCATGAACTCATTTTTCAAACCCTCTTTGTCCCTGTCAAATTGTGATAAGGCAATAAAATCGTCATCGGTGGTGGTAATAATAAACCAAGCGGATTCGATTCGTCCCAAATTGATGCCCTGATTCACCACCGCAGCGGGTTCCAAAGCCTGTCCCGAGGCTATGACTCCTGAAACAAATCCTCGGATTCTTCCTGTGTACTCGGCCATTTCCCAGAGGGAGTGTCGCAGGGCCATGGCACTGGACAACCCTTTTCCCACATCTGGAATTTCCCCTTCTTTGTGTTTTCGATACTGACCGGCGGATTCTATCAGGTTATTTATGGTGGGAAACCAGAGCCCTCGTAAGGGGCCTCGGTCAGGGGACGCTTCCTGGGTGATTTCCTTGTCTATCCTGGTTCTAAAGACATTCAATTCCTGATAGAGATTCCTTAAGGGTTCCAAATCTTCTTTAAATTCGATGGGATGAATCTGAATTTTGGAACTGTCGATTAGATCCATAGCCGATTGAAATTCCCTATTTCCCAGGTCTCTATTCTTGAGAATAGCGGCAGATTGGTCTTGGGTAGCTGGTGCCTCGGTCCCCAGAACGGTATTTATAGTCCCCCGCTCTACGGCCCAGTGGATGGAAGCGTTAAAAAGATGGAGAGATAAGGATTCATTGTTTTGAGCATTGAAAACTCTGTTCAAATCCCCCACAGAAAGAATGATTAAATAAAATGAAAATACTGCCAGAATGGTGGCAAAAAACCCAGTGACAAGATTCAACTTCCTACGGATGAACATGAGATACTCCTATCCATGAAACAGTATAAGCCGGGAACAGACCTGATGCCAGACTCAGCCGGGAAAATGGGAGAGGATCTCCTTCAGTTTCACCAATTTCTCCTCTAAAATACCCCTGGTTGCAGCCTCCACTACCAATCGAAGATAAGGTTCTGTATTAGAGGGTCTGACATTGAACCACCAGTCCCTATATTCTACCCTATACCCATCAAAATCATAAAATGCCGTGGTGGGTTCTTTCCGGCTGGTGGCATTGAGAAGAGCCTCCATAGCGCCTTCCTTATTCTGAATTTTAAAGTTCAGTTCCCCCGAATTGGCATAGGAAGGGATGCGGCCCATGAGTGCGGAAAAAGTAAGTCCTTCTTTTTTAGCCCTCACCAATTCTTGTAGCACAATAAGGCTGGCTAGAATTCCTGAGTCACAATTAAAAAAGTCCCTGAAATAATAGTGTCCCGCCAACTCCCCACCGACTATGGCCCCCAGTTCCCGCATTTTCACTTTTGCATAAGCATGCCCGACCTTCCACATGTGGGGTTTTGCCCCCAGGGAACTGATGTACTCTGAAACTCCCCGGGAAGTGCGAATATCGTGAAGAACCGGGGCTTTTTCCTTTCGGAGAAAATATTCAGCTAAAATACCCGTGATGAGGTCAGGTGAAATAAATTGACCTTTTTCGTCCACAAACATGACCCGATCCGCATCTCCATCGTAAATTATGCCCAGATCTGCCCGCGTTTGAGCTACCAAATGCTTCAAGGGTTCCACATTTTTCTCCTCAAGCGGATTGGGCTCATGACCCGGAAAGGTTCCATCCAAGGTTTCATTAATATAATGTGGACTATCTCCAAAAAGCTCCCGGATCCAAAGGTTTGCCATTCCATTCGACCCGTCAATAGCCAAAGTGAGTCCGGTAATATCCGGCAGGTAGGTTTTTAAAAATACCAGGTAATCCTCCCTACCGGAGACCAATTGAATCTGGCCTCTGTGGGAGCTTTTTTTCACCAGAGAAGGATCTTTTCCAGCGGCGGTCACCAGCCGTTCTAAGTCCTCCAGTCCCGTGTCATATCCCACAGGCAGGGATCCTGTCCGGGAAATTTTTAATCCATTGTACTCTTGCGGATTGTGACTGGCGGTGATCATGACCGAGGCTCCATAACCCCGTTTAGTGGTAAAAAAGTAAACCATGGGTGTGGTAGAAAGCCCCAGATCCGCCACATGGGCTCCTGCATCGTTGATACCCCGGCAAAGTTCTTCAAAAATTTCCGGTGTGCTCAACCTGACATCACGACCGATGAGCACTTCCTTTGCATTTAATAGACCAGGCAGATGGAAGCCCACCAGGTAGGCGGTATTTTTATTCCAGTCTTTATTGTAAACACCTCGTATATCGTAAGCTTTGAAAACTCCCATGCGATTGCCTCCTGCAGGTCATTGAATTATGAAACAAACCTCTGGGAAAAAACATGGGCAGTGTCCAGAATCCTTGAGTTTTCAACTTTGGATTAAAAAACCCTTCTTTATGGGTATGGATACAATTGACAATTCCTTTTTACCCCCTCATGGCACCTCTAGTTATTGCTCACAATTCCTTGCACCAGAGGGAAGTACCTGATTCCTGAAGTTGGGAACCTACGACTCTAAAGCTCCAAACATACCGAAGGCGATAATCACCACCGATGAACTGCCTCCCTATTCGAAAGCTTTAAAGGATGAATAAACTTTAGCAACTCTTTTCAATGAATGATTTGTACCCACCGAACTGTTAACTCCCAAAATATTCAGTATACAAATAGTCCCCTATTTTCTGCAAAAAATATGGACCGGGTGACCGTATATCCCGTTCAACACATTACGGAGACGGTGATCAGACCCTGATTGGAAAAGTTCCGTCAGCCCCCCTAGTTCGAGAAGGATTCTGGACACTGAGAAACTTGTTAATAAGAAATATCCTAATTCATCTCTGGAGATTTCCATAAAAGAACTATAAACTGTCGTCATGCGGAAGTGGATGGCATACATGGTTGCTTTATTAATAACAGTGGATTCAGGTGCACAGGAAGAAGTTCTGCCTCGGGAATACACCATTCCTTCAGAATTTCAGAGTGAACTATTGGGAACCTGGAAGGACCCCTTACCCCGTTATCTGGGAATGGGGGTGTTTGGTCTGGGATCTGCCGGAGCAATGTATTATTCATTTACTAATTTTTATACCTTTTATAATCAGGTAAAAGACGGTAATTTTGATAAAAAGGCCCATGAATCTGTTTATTCAGGAGTTCTGGGAGTTGTGATCGCTGCTTCCCTGAGTCTTTTGTTTAGGGAACTTCTTTTGGAACCCCAACCGCCCCAGAGGTTTTTACTAGAATAAATTCCACCCTTCGGTTTCGCCAGTTATTTTGAATATCCCCAAAGGCTACCAAGGGTTCATCCCCCCCCCTTCCTTCCACTTCCATGCGTGATAGGTCAATGCCTCTCGCCACCAAAGCAGTCCTCACAGTTTCTGCTCTTTTTAAAGATAATGGCTTAATAGTTTTAAGATTTTCCGCTGCAGCACGAAGTGGATTTTTCCAATCCACAATGTTCCCATGACCCAAAATCCGAAATTTGTAATCTGGATACTTTTTAAAGAAATTGGCCAATCGGTCCAGAACATTTTGGTTTCCTTGAATAGTCTTGATATCGGAACTGGAAAACTCTTGGGAATAGGGGGCAAATTCGATATAAGGTACTCTTATCCGGTGCTTGTCCCCCTCCAGGATAATTAAAACATCCGTTTGCACAGTGGCGGTATCCCAAGTTGCCCGTTCCAAAACATCCGTAACCTGGAACAGAACCTGGTACTCCGCTGCCGAATCCACCAGAGGCTCCCCGTTATTCATCCCGTTCCACCTCAAGATCTCTGGGGGCGATCCCAATTCCTGTCGTCCCATGACCGGTCTACCACTCGGGTCTTGAATATCTAGACTCCAGCTAACTATCATATCTGGTCTGGTTACCGAGGTATGGAACACCATTTCCTCGGCTATCCCATCTCCATCGGGAGAAAAGAGGCCGGGAGAAACCATAAGTTTTGGAGAAGCTTCAGGGACGGGACTTACCAAGGGTGTGTTTTGGCGTATTCCCATTTCCCAAGAGAATGAGAACCCATCTTGAAACCTCCAGGTGGTTCCAGCCCTAAAAAAAAGATAGGATCGTCTACCGGCTAACAAGTCTAACTCTGTGGCAACTTTTATTCCGGGAATCCAATCTTGCCCCAGCCAGTTAGGCCCAGCCAGGACAGACATTCCAAAAGACTCCCAACTCCCCAGTTTCCAAATTCCAAGTGCATCCAGATAATACCCAGGGACAAGAACTTCTCCCTGGTAATTAAATTTATACCCTCCCTCCAACCCAAGTCCCAAGGGATAACGGGTACCGGTATTAATCCCCAAGCCAACTCCCAAGGCGCCACCGAAAGTCTCCGAGGACAGGGCGTTATCTCTGCGGGTTAGAAACCAAGTGGATAAATCCAACCGATCTCCGGGATAGACTTGAGGAACCTGGGTAAAAAGATTTCCAATGAACATCCCCATTCCCAAATAAAAAAACCAAAATTTCACAAACTTATCCCCAAGGAAATACCCAAACTGACGTCGTAAGGGGGGGACCATAAAATAGGAATGTGAAATAGAAACGTGCCCATGTTTAATTGGACCCCGCCCAAAAGAAAATAGTTGACCGGGGGGGAACCGAACTCATCCAACGTTCCCTCCAGAGAGACCTTTCCTGGATGTTCTACCCCATTACCATCTGTGATAAATCCCCGATCATCCACGGGAAGGGTTACATCCGCCTTTCCGTCCACATAAAATCCTGCGACGGATCGGCCAAAAGAAAGCCCCCCACCTGCAGAGAAGGTAAAAGTTTCTAAAAAACTAAATGCGGTTTCCACAAGAACGGGAAAGTTTAAACCACTAGTTTCAATTCCCGCATTCACCGCGGGATAAATCTCAATGGTCATGGGCACCGGAACAAAAAATCCGGGAAGTTGAACATCCACAATCTGTATTATTGGGGACATGGGAATACTTGTCTTCACCCGGGTACGTTGCCAGTTCATGCCCAAAGAACCGCGAAATCCTTCCCAGGACCACCCGGAACTCATATATCCTCCACCGAGGGTGCCTTCAAACCCAGTCCAAAGGCTCGTTTCTGCCCCCTCATAGTTCTCTAGGCTGATGGGAAAATAAGATCCCCCCAATCTCATGGAAAAAACGTCCATACCAGGGAAGGGAAGTTTAACCAAAATCTCCCCCCCCAAAGGGGATGCCGCTCCACCCCACGATTCGTCCGAATCCTGATTCAAACCCTGGGCTCTGGTGACCAAATCGGCCAAATTCCAAGTATCTACTACACCGGAAGCATCGATTTTCAGAGACATACTACCCAGAGCATGGGGAAAAAGCCAAGGGGAGCTCAATCCTGGTTTTAAAGCTGTCGCTTTTGCGAAAGCCCCCATAAAGCGAGGTTTATTTAAAGTTGTTTTTATTAAATCCAATAGTTCAGTCTGTCTCGAAGACAACTGATCTTCTACTTCTTTCTGCCTTGTGGCATTCAGACCAGTAAATAAGGGGGCTTGAAGGGTAAGTGTAACTTCCGCACTAAGGGGGGAAATAAGAAAAAGCAATAACAAAAATCTCATAAAATTAATATAAATCAGAACCCTGTGAAAATCTCTGGTTTGGGGTTATTATTAGATATCTGTCAGATGACTAAGTAAAAATATTTTTTTCCTGACAAATGGGAGAATGGACATGAAGTTTCCAAAATTGGTCGTAATGGTTATTCTGTGGGTATTTACAGGTTGTACAATGGGATTTCTTACGGACCCACCCCAAGTCTTGGAGCCCGTAGACTACGTTGAGGAAGCCACGCCAGTGGACTCCGATGGAGATGGCCTGACCGATAGACAGGATTGGGTCATGCACTACTCCCAAGCTCTGGTGAAATACCAGATCTACCAGTACGACCAAGCTATTCCCCCCCAAACTAAAAAACTCATAAGAACCGATGAATTCAACGCCGGTCATGTGTCCCAATGGGTTCAATTGTATTCCTATGAGGGGAATTCCAGGGTTCAAACCAGATTTTACTCTGGAACTGGCGTGCTAGAAAAAACTGAAAGAGTTTTACATGATGCACAGGATAACAAAATCTTTACTGCCATTTATGACGTGGACGATAAACTTTCCACCTATACCACCTTTTATTATGACACCCTGCAGCGTATCTATCGTACAGCCGTTTTTAGCCCCGATGCTGATGGGGTGTTAGGTCTCCAGAGTCAAATAGTGAACATTTTTGAAGAAGGAGACGCGGGACGACAGCTCAAATCTCTGAATTTTTCAGGTCTAGGCGCTGTGGTTTCCGGAAAATCTTGGAGTTATCGTAACCTTCTTGGGGATGATCAAACTCTGTATTGTGAATTTGGGGCCTCAGGCGTTCTTACCACTTGGAAAACTTGGCAATACAAAGAAGACTTCATACCGGATGCCCTTCCAGTATATGATTTCCCCTTGAATGATTTTACCTTGGTGGTGGAAAAAACCTTCAGTCGTTCATTGCGGGCTATCCCAGTTATTCCTAACATTGAAGCGGCTTACGCTCTACTCCCCTTACCAGAAGCTCCCCAAGAGCCAGCAACTCCTACGCAATACACCTTGGAAACTCCCCCCGTGGACCTTAAGGCCAAGGAAACTGTTATCAATGCAGGGGATCCCTATGGTTTCACAAAAGTTACTTTGGACGCCCTTACCCTGAACCCCAGCGACCAACTTCCTGCCATTGCGCCCGATCATGATATTCCTTTCCTTCCCCGGCAGATTTATCGGGAGGATAATAGAATTGAAAAATCTATTACCGTGGATTTGGTTTACGACACCCATTATCGCCTCGCTCAGAAGACCACCAAATATGGGACAACCACAGTCTTGGATCTCAAATTGGAATATGGAACCACGGTGGATGAAGATGAGTATCTGTTAACTAAAGTCGCTCTGACCGGGGCGATTTTGGAAGCACCCCTGACCTTTGAGATCATTTACGATAACAAGTTTCCGGTAAAACTAGTTCTGAGTACCTCGGGAACAGCCCTAAGTACCTTTGAATTCCTTTACTCGGAGATCGCTGGTGAGGTACCTACCCTTATCAAAGGGTTTGACCCCGTAAAAGTTGGTCAGGACCCACTGGCATTCGGATCGCAACTGCTCAAAATACTTAAGACAGGATGGAAAATTAGACACCTGGGTCCTGGCGCCAACCCCATCCCCGCTGCAGAATATGCCTTTTCCCCCGTAACAGATCCTAAACCAGGTTTGAAAATTGAAGTAAACGCCTACGACCGGACAGCCCAACTCTATAACAAGTACCAAGGTTACTACCTTTTGAGCCTGGACACTTTGGAAAGAGCCGCCAAGTTTGAATCTTTTAAAGGAACTGTGAAAGGTTCTGAAGTTTTGGATAATTCCATGGTCTATAACTACGGCGAATGGGGTGATAAGCTTTTCGAGTACAAGGATCAGGTCGTTGGTTTAGCCACCGACGCTAAAGCAAAATTGGAGGGATCCGCCCTGGCTGCTTACTTCGGTTACACTCCGGATGATTTCGGGTCACTGCTCATCCAATTTTTTAAATAAAACCGAGATCTCTCCCATGAACAGGATAGAGATTTTTATGGGAGATATCACAAAAGTCCCCTGCGATGCCCTGGTGACTGCGGCGAATGCCGCACTTACCGGGGGTGGCGGTGTGGATGGTGCGGTTCATGCCGCAGCCGGTCCCAATCTTTTAGAAGAGTGTAAAAAACTGGAGGGCTGTCCCACCGGGGAAGCCCGGATTACCCCTGGTTTTGACTTGGGAAAACCGGTAATTCACGCCGTGGGACCCATCTGGCACGGCGGACGGCATGGGGAAGAATACCTTTTATCCTCAGCGTACCGAGAATCCCTCATCCTCGCTCGAAATCATAAGATTCAAACCCTCGCCTTTCCCTGCATTTCCACTGGAGTTTATGGATATCCCCCGGAAATGGCTTCTCGCATTGCATTCAGTACGGTAGCAGAGTTTCTTTTTGAGAATGATTTCCCTAAAAAAGTCATATTTGTGTGCTTTAACGAACGAGATCTGCAGTTATATACAAACTTAAAAGAAGAGTCAGGAGAATCCTAAATAAAAAGGCTGCCCTGAGGCAGCCTTTCCTTATTAACTTAGTGATTCTACTGGAGAAGTTGTAGAACACTCTGGGTCGACTGGTTAGCTTTTGCAAGCATGGCGTTTCCGGACTGGGTAAGAATCTGGTTCTTAGTGAAGTCCACCATTTCTTTAGCCATGTCCACATCGCGGATCCGGCTTTCAGAAGACTGGAGGTTCTCTGCACCGATATCCAGACCTTTCACTGCATACTCTAGCCGATTTTGGTAAGCACCCAAATCAGCTCTTTGCTTGTTGATCTTTTGTAGTGCGGAGTCCAGTGTTAAGATGCTCCGGTTAGCTTCATCGGGAGTGGCCATATTGATGATTTTTCCATCGGTGACGCCCTTAAGTCCAAAGGAAGAAGCTGTCATGGTTCCGATATAGACCCGCTCCCGTTGGTCCACGTTGGCACCAATATGGAAATACATGGAAGCAGTAACAGAATTGGTTCCATCTTCCCGGGCAAAACGACCTGTGAGCATGTTCATGCCGTTGAACTGGGCATGGGAAGCAACTCGGTCAATCTCATCCACTAACTGAGAAATTTCTACCTGAATCTGCATCCGATCTTCGGAGGTGTAAATACCGTTGGAAGATTGAACAGCCAACTCACGCATCCGCTGAAGGATGTCTTGAGACTCCTGAAGGTACCCTTCAGAGGTCTGAATAAACGAGATGCCATCCGCGGCGTTGCGGGAGGCTTGATTGAGACCCCGGATCTGACTTCTCATTTTTTCAGAAACGGCTAGACCAGAAGCGTCGTCCCCAGCCTTGGTAATCCGAAGACCGGATGAGAGTTTTTCCATGTTTCTGGAAACACTTTCCCCTGTGACTTTCAGATTTCGCTGAGAGTTTATGGCGCTCATGTTGTGATTAATAATCATGTTATCCCTCCTCGAGAGTAATATGCTTTCGTTACATTTAGATTAACGGAAGGATTTTGAAAGGGTTTAGTGAAACTTTTAGATTTTTTACCATGGTGGAAAAACCCCAGGGGTTTTGGTGTTTTAAGTTGAAATTTCTGTATTTGGGATTAGGCTTAAATAAGGTCTTTTACCTGAGGAGGATAGGATGAAAAAGATTACACTCACGACGGTACTGCTTGTAGGTCTAATTTTAAGTCTCGCTGCTCAAAGTGTATCATTAAGCTACATCGACAGGGCACCTTATTATTATCAAGAAAATGGCGTCAACAAAGGATTTCTATTGGACCGTGCAGAGAAAATCCTTAAGGAGGCAGGACTTACCTATACGATTTCTGCCCTTCCTCCCAATCGGATCACTGCCATTCTGGAAACCCAACAGGAAAGACATATTTCCATAGGTTGGTTCAAGAGACCCGAAAGAGAAGTGTTCGCCCAGTTCTCCGTTCCCATTTATAGGAATAAACCCCAGGCTCTCTTGGTTTTAAAAACCCGGGCGGCGGAGTTCAAAGCTATTCCCAAATTCGCTGAGGTAGCGGCTAACCCTAAGTATAAAATGGGCGCCGTGGATGGATTCTCCTACGG
>CAZUXL010000011.1:0-44222 GCA_964624355.1 uncultured Spirochaetales bacterium | reverse complement strand
GCTCCGTGGGGGCTAAAAGGGCGGCTTGGTGGCCCTGTTGGATGAGTCCCAGGGCCGAAAGAAAGGCCACGAGGGTTTTACCGCTACCCACATCCCCCTGGACCAGTCTCGCCATGGGGGAGGGGCCCGCTAGGTCTTGTTCGATCTCGGAGATAACCTGGTCTTGATCCGGGGTCATGCGAAAGGGCAGCCGGGCTAAAAGTTCCTTTTTAACCTCTTGAGGGAGGGGTTTGGGGACCCTTTGAAGACCCTGTTGGAGTTTAGCGCGGCGCCGGACCGCCAGTTGGAGGTGGAAAAATTCCCGGTAGACCAGGGTTCTTCGAGCGGCATCGGCTTGTTTCAACTCCTCGGGAAAATGAATGAACTTTAAAGCTTTGGCCAAGGGCAGGAGTTTGTACTTTTGGACCAGGTCAAAGGGTAGATCGTCTTCCAAGTTCTCCGCCCAGAGTTTCAGGGCTTCCTTGAGGGCTTTTCGAAGGGTGGCTTGATGAAGACCTTGAGCCAGGGGGTAGATGGGGAGAATCTCTCCGAAGGTTTTCGCCGAACCGTCTTCTTCCAAGGGCTCCACATCGAAAAGGGAGCTTTGGACTTCGCTGAAGGAGGGTTTAAAGGTTCCATAGAGGTACCACCGACTCCCGGGTTTTAATTTATCCTTGAGAAAGGGGCGGTTGAAGCACACTAAAACCGCCGGGGTTCCTTCGCTATCTTCGATATGAACCTTGAGAGTTTGCCGGGGTTTAAGGCCAAACCAGGATTGGCTTACCACGTGGATGGTACAACTAGCCGGGGTTCCAGACAGGGAGTTTTTTATACTCACGTAGGCCTTTCGGTCCTCGTATTCCCGGGGGTAATGTTGGATCAGTCTTCCAATGGAGTGAATTCCCAGGGTTCCCAAGGCCTTCACCGAGGCAGGCCCTAAACCGGGGAGGGTGTTCAGGGCTGAGGATACTTCCGAAAGAAACATTATCCCAGAAGCATCCGTAAAAGGAGTTTAATGAAATAAAGGAGGATTCCCCCTAAAACAGAGGCCAAAACAGTAGCCGCCATGAGCAAAAGAAGTCCAGTACGATAGGTCACCAGCCGGCGGGATATCATCCGGGAGAATTTAACCACTAGGGGTTGAATCAACCGGTCAATCATCTGGAAGACGGGGTGCATCCCCCCCCAGCCGGCCACCAAAGTGATAAATCGCACCAAAGCCACCACAAACACCAGTCCAATAAAAAACGCCAAGGCGGACCAGATGAGTTCAAAGGGGAGGGCGGCCATTTGACCACCCGTGGCTCCCATACGGAAATAATTAAGCCCGGTCACCACCAAATTAAGTACCAGAAGGGCGGCGATGGGAGAAAAATCCATTCCCTGGGCGGTTTGAAGAAACTTTAACCGGCGGAATATATTCAAGTAGGGGTCGGTTATCCGTCCCAGCATCACTCCGGCATTTCCCAGTCGCATTCCCCCGAACCAAGTGAGCATTATCCTTAAAGAAATAAGAATCATATAAACCGAAAGAAAGGCCGTGATCACATTTATAAGAATTGAAAAAATTTCCATAAAACCAATTTAATACAGAGACCCCCCGAAGGTCGAGGGGGACTGGGGAAAATTCACTCCTTCCCCAAATCCCTTATTTTTGATATTCTATCCTTTATGACCGACGAAAAAGCCCTGATTGTCCAAGGGGACCTGACCCTGATGCTGGAAGTTCATAGTCCGGGGTTTGATGCCGCCCGGGGGGACATTAGCGCCTTCTCAGAGCTGGAAAAATCTCCTGAGCATATACACACTTATAAAATATCCTCTTTAAGTCTTTGGAACGCTGCGGGGGCGGGACTGACCCCGGAAGATGTGGAAAAAACCCTGAGGCTCCATTCCAAGTACCCCATTCCTGAAAATGTAATTTTTTCCATTAAGGAAAGAATGGCCCGGTATGGACTTTTAAAACTTTTTGAGGGACCGGATAAAGACAGCCTTATCCTCAAGTCTTCCGATCCCTACATCGCCAAGGAATTGGCCAGTCGAAAAACCATGGATAAGTACTGGATCAAAACCTCGGAAGGATTTCTCCTGCCCCTGATTCACCGGGGTACGATCAAACAGGAGCTGATTCAGCTGGGGTATCCGGTCCAGGACATGGCCCCCTTGAAAGAAGGGGATCCCCTGGAAGTCACCCTGAAGACCGAGCTTCCTGGCGGCCATCCTCTGACCATTAGGGATTATCAAAAAGAGTCCACCAAGGCACTTTTGGGCAATGGGGGGCCGGGGACGGGGTTTGGAACCATCGTGCTTCCCTGCGGAGCGGGAAAGACCGTAGTCGGAATCAACATTCTCACCCTTTTGAAAACCAATACCCTGATTCTTACGACCAACGTGGCCGCGGTGCATCAGTGGATAGACGAGCTTTTGGAAAAAACCTCTTTGACCATGGATGAGATCGGGGAGTACACCGGAGATAATAAAAATATTAAAGCGGTGACCGTGGCCACTTACCAGGTTTTAGTCTGGCGGAAAGATAAAGTGAGCGAATTTCCCCATTTTCAGCTTTTTCGCGAGCGGAATTGGGGTTTGATTATTTATGATGAGGTTCATCTTTTACCCGCCCCGGTATTTCGGGTCACCGCCGAACTTCAGGCGGTGCGGCGGGTTGGTTTGACCGCCACTTTGGTCCGGGAGGATGGGGCGGAAACCAATGTATTTTCCCTGGTCGGACCCAAAAAATACGATGTTCCCTGGAAGGAATTGGAGGCCAAAGGCTGGATCGCCGAAGCCTCTTGCTATGAATACCGAATTGCCCTCCCCGAACCCATACGATTGGAGTACGCGGTGGCCAACCAAAGGGCGAAGTATAGGATCGCCAGTTGCAATCCGTGGAAAATCCCCGTGGTGAAACAGTTGGTGGAAAACCATAGGGAGGATTCCATCCTGGTGATCGGGCAGTATTTGGATCAGCTGGAAGAAATATCAAAACAGCTCAAGGCCCCCCTGATCACCGGAAGTACCCCCAATCCCCTGAGGGAAGAAATCTACAATAAATTCAGAGCTGGAACCATAAAACTCATCGTGGTGAGTAAAGTGGCCAATTTTGCCATCAACCTCCCGGATGCCTCCGTGGCCATTCAGGTCTCGGGAACCTTTGGAAGCCGGCAGGAAGAAGCCCAGCGCCTGGGGCGAATACTCCGTCCGAAGAAAAAGAACTCCTTTTTCTATACCCTGGTCACCCGGTTCTCATCCGAGGAAGAATTCGCCGCCCATAGGCAGAGGTTTTTGGCGGAACAGGGGTATAAATATACTGTGGACGTGATCAGCGAGGAGGAGCTTATCGCTTCGGGGGTCAGTGTGGATGAATTGGATGATTATGCAAAAAGGCCTGAAACGGTTCAGACCTTAGAATCTCCAAGCTAAAGAAATACGGGTTCTCCTCTGGGGATGGGACCCGTATTCTTGGAAATACACGGGGGGTTATTTTTTAATCCCACCGAAGGTTTGGTCTGGACTGAGCATTAGATAATTCTGTCCAAAAATTTTGAAGTACATTTTATTGGTACCACTGGTAATCGTGTCATTGGAAACAGAGTAGGTGTAATTTTGGCTACTGGAGGCAGTGGTAAATGGGAGGGTTGGACTATTAAACCGTTCTGAAGTGAAGGTCCCATTATCTTGAAAAGTAGCTGTTTGTTTAGTGTACATGGTGCTCCACTCCGAATCAAAATAAGCGTAACTACTCCAGGTGCCCACAAGACTATTGTTTGGTATGTCTGATTTAAGTACAGGCATATAAGGATTATAAATTCCTGTATACATTTTACCATCGTAAAGTATGGTTATGGCGGTATTTGTGTTTGCTTTGGTTCGAACCTGCCATCCTGAGGTATCGTCGACAAAGGGGATGGAGGTGGTGTCTCGGAATTCTGTACTCACCAGGGTGAGAAGATCCTCTGAGACGCTATAGGTTCCTTTATCCGAGGCGTAGGTTAACAAAGTTTCTGTCGTGTTTCCCTCCGGTAAGTAAGTGGTACGTACATCGGTCATCGTGGAGTTTTTTAGGTATGTGCCATCGAGGTTAAAAGCGTAGGAAGATACACCGGAATAGATTGAGGTACTGGTTATGACACTGCCGCTATAACTGGTACCGGTACCACCTGATCCTGAAAACTCCCAGGTTCCAGCGAGATTGGCCGGTGTGGGTAAGACTACGACGGCTGTGGGCTGAGCCTGAATTTCCACTGAAGGGGAGGATTCCCCGGAAGAATTCTGGGCGGTGACAACAAAATAATAGCTGGTTCCGTTGGAAATATTTTGCAAATGGAAGGTGTTGGTTACACAATTTATCTTCGTCCCCGCAGCGGTTTGGAAGCCTGAAGTGGTAGCGTAATAGACAATGTAACTGTCAGCGCCAGGGACCAGGTCCCAAGTAAAGGTAACCTGAGTATCCCCAGGCACCACGGTACAATTCAGAGGAGTTGCAGGAACTGGGATGGGGGGGGTACTGGTAACCGGTTCGCATCCCGCCAATAAAAAGAAACAGATGCTGGCGAAGATCACTTTCGAAAAGGAGTTGGTCATTTTCTATATCCTGTGGGTAAAATTTTAAGGTATTTTACCCCCCCCCCCCCTGGCTGTCAATGTCTATGGCCTGTGACCCAATAGTTTCATTTGTTCCCGTTTCTTTTGGTCGGCCAAAAAGAGCTGAACTTCTTCATCCACAATTTTTTCCGCCTTTTCCGCCTCCAAGAGGCGTGAACTTAAAGTTTTTGAAGTAAGTCTTTCCAGATCTTCCAAGTCGAAAAAATGTATTTCAGACCGCCCTCTCAATCGGGGATCCAGGTCCCGGGGAGCCGCGAGATCGAAAAACCACCGGTCTTTATCCCGGGGAACCTGATCCTCCTGGACTATGAGATGGGGGGCGGAGGTCATGGATATCACCAAGTCCACTTGAGGCCAGAGAGACATCAATTCAGACAAGGCTGAGACTTCCGCTTTAGTTCCCTGGGCTATTTCCCTCGCTCTTTCTATGGTTCTATTGCCCAGAACAATGGTGTGGGCCCCCTTTTTCTCCAGCCAGCACAAAAGATCACTGGTGAGTTTATTCACACCCAAGAGCAGCACTCCGGATCGGGTAAGATCAATTTTCTGGTCCTGCAAAATATTCATGACCCCTTGGGCATGACCCATGGCTCCTTGACTTATCTTTGTTTCAGTCCGAACCCTTTTTCCCGTTTTTAAGGCACCTTGGAAGAGTCTGTGGAGTCCCGTATCCAGAGGTCTTTCTGAACAAGCTTCGAGATAGGCTGTTTTTACCTGTCCTAATATACTGTTTTCTCCCAGGTAAGGAGAGTTGAGTCCAGAAGCTACTCGGAAAAGGTGGCGCAGGGTTTTCTCCTCTACAGCACCACAGCCGTCGTAGACTTCCACCCGGTCGCAGGTGGCCAGAAGTACACCAGTGACTTTTTGATGTGTCTTTATGGATTGGAGATAAGCGCTGCGTTTGTCCAAGTTCAAATTATCTAGAGGGAGATGTACTTGGATCATTTAAGTGTCCTGAATCCCTAACATGGGAATAAAAGTCGATTTCGGAGCGCCGCAAACCTGGCATTCGTAGGAGGTCGGAAGGGACCAGAAATCCACCTTCTCTCCCAATGTCGGATCGTATACATTGAGGCAATCCGGGCATTTCCAGCATTTTTTAACTTCAATTGGGGGGGAGGATACGGGGGTGAGGGGAGTTTCTGAGGAAAGGGGGAAGAGTAAATCCGGGATTTCTTCCCAGGACTGGAAGAGTTGTGGATTTCCATGAGGCAGGCTCAACAAACCGGTTTCATCCTCCCTGAGGATTAAATGTGGGAAATTCCGGGGAGCTGTTAAGAGGGTTTGTTCCCTGCGAATGAGAAAGATTTGCTCTTCCGTCCTTCTCTCTATTTGGGAAAGACGGGATTCCAGATCACATTTTAAGTTTATCAGTTCTTGGGAGTCCTCCATGGGAAAAAGGCACCATTTTTCGGCACCGGAGCGTAAACTCAGATTATGAATCTTCAGAAGTTGATTCCATTTTCCAACATTTTCGTTTGTGATCCCGGAGAGGGTCAATCCTCCCCAGGGACTCAGGGCTAATCTGGGAAGATTTTGTTTTTCAGCCAGGGATGCCACATCCATAAGAAAATCCAAGGTATAGGTTCCGGAACTACGGCGCAGGTGAAGATTTCGATGACGGGTTGAAGTACCGCTCCACCCTTCCCAAAGTCCCGCTTCCGGGAACTTACCAGTCCCTAAAGGTTTTTTGTTAACACAAACCCCCAGATTTCTTTCAAAATCCACCCCGGTTGTCGAAGGAAATTGAAGGATCAAGGTTTCCACCAAGGGCCCCAAGTCCCCGGTCAAGACTTTATGGGGCCAAAGCCAAATTTCTTCCCCCAGACAGATTTCCAAGGTCCACACTTGGCTTTGTTCCCATGTTTGAAATCGTAGAGTACCCGGGATGGGATGAAAAACACTGTGGGCAGAATCTAGAATCTCCACGATAAATCCAGGGGGTAGTTCGGGTAGATGGTGAATAATCTCAAAAATGACGCCGGGATTGTACCAGGAGGTTCCTTTTACCACATCCCATAGCCAGAGGGAACTGATAGTTTGACTGGGGACATCCTTGGGATGATAATTTTCTGACTCTTGGGAATCCCACCATAGATTCTGGCGCATCCCCAAGTGAACCTGGGAAACTTTTTTTGCTTTCAGTTTCCAAATGAGGTTTTTCAGGTCCTGGGGTAGGAGAATTCCCCCTGGTGATGGGAAGTAGGTATTCATATTTCCCCCACCTGGGTCTGCCTCTGATCCAACCATGATTTTAATTCAGGACGGCAGCTTCCACAGCCTGTTCCCGCACCGGTTTTAGACTGAAGTTCCTCCAAGCTGCGGGCGCCTCCCCGGTATGCTTCCAAAAGAAACCCTTCATCGGTGGTAAGGCAGGTGCAGATCATCCTTCCCTCCTTAGGCCGGGAGGCTGATACGCCGGGTCGTAGGAGTTTTTGCCTTCGATCCCCCAGTTCCAGCCCGGATTGGATGATCTCTCTCAGGTCAAGTAAATCCTCTTTGTCCCCCATAAGCAGGGCTCCCAGGAGTCGGTCGTTTTTAATCACGAGTTTTTTGTAGTACCGGGCTTTCGCGTCCAGGAGGGTGATGATTTCATGGGAGGAATCATTTTCCTCCACCTTGACTTGGCCAAGGCTCACTAGGGAAAGTCCTGGAACCTTCAGTAGATTTTGGGAAAGGCTTCCTTTATAGGTGGCTTGGACATCGCCGCAGAGATACCGGGCGGCCACCTTTGCCTGTTCTTCCGCTGCGGAGGTGATGCCGAAAAGCTGTCCTTCCCATTCCGCCACTTCCCCCAGGGCATAAATCCATGGGTCGGAGGTTTGCAGGTGACCGTCCACCTGTATTCCTTTTCCCATGGCAAGGCCGCATTCCCGTCCTATTTCCCCGTTGGGAATGGTCCCCACGGCGTAAACGAGGGCGGCGTTTTGAATCCGCTGGCCGCTGGAGAGAACCACTTCCTCGAGTTTGTCGCTGCCCTTCCAAAAAGCTATTTCATCTTGAAAATGAAACTGAATGCCCCTGTCCATGAGCTCTTCCACCAACAGATCCCCGGCTATATCATCCAGTTGCTTGTCCATAAGCCGGGAGGATCTTTGTACCAAATGGACTGATCGTCCCAGGGAGCGGAAGGTGACGGCTACCTCCAATCCCAGGAGTCCTCCTCCCACCACCACCAATTGCCTGTCTTGACCCACGGAGGCCAAAAGGTTATGCGCGTCCTCTTTGGTTCTCAACGTATGGATTCCAGGAATCTTTGGGGCCTCTCTAGGTAAAAAAGGCCTGCTTCCCGTAGCCAGGATTAAAATGTCGTATTCGTGCCAGTTTCCCAGTTGATCTTGGATTTTTTTTGAAGTCCGGTCAATTTTTTTTATGCTTATTCCGTCTTTGACACACACCCCCAAGGCTTCCAGTTCCGAGGGATTTAGGGTAATGAGGTTTACCCAGGGGGCTTGACCATTCATATACTCCGGAAGTCGTATGCGATCGTAAAAGGGGTTTTTTTCACCACTGAAGATGGTAATTTCATCCTGGAGATTTTCCGTTCTATAGGCCTTAAGGAAGGCCGCAGAGGCCGCTCCGGCCCCCACTATCAGAACAGTTTTTCGGGAAGTCTTATACGGAGATACCTGGACCAGGGCATATTTCAGGTCCGGTTCCTTGGAAATGGGGTCCCAACGGGTTTGTGTGAGGTTGTTGGCCCTCAGGTCATCGTGTCCCAGGAGTTTTCCCCAATGGATGGGAAGGAACACAACCCCGGGGCGAATGGTGTCGGTGATGCGAGCCCGAAGTCGGACTTGCCCCGTGGGATTAAAAATGTTTACCATCGTCCCGTCCTCAATTTCGCGGTTTTGGGCATCCTGGGGATGGATTTCTAAAAAACTTTCGGGCTCTTGGGCTTTGAGCCTGTTGACCTTCCCAGTTTTCGTCATGGTATGCCACTGGTCCCGAAGTCTTCCCGTGGTCAAAATCAGGGGATGCTCAGGTGTGGGACTGGGGGACTGGTTCTGATCTGCCAGTCCATGGAGCCGAGCCCGCCCGCCCGGTCTGTAAAACTTTTTGTCCAGGAACAGACGGGGTGTTCCCCCATGGGAATGACCGGGAACCGGCCACTGCAGGCTTCCTTCGGTTTTAAGTCTCCAATAGCTCAGTCCGCTGACATCCAGGTTAGTTCCTTGGGTAAGCATGGCGTGTTCCTGGTAAACATCCGTGAGACTGGGATAATTGAATTTATCTCCCCAACCCATTTTCTTGGCGAATAGAAGGAATATTTCGCTGTCTGAAAGGGATTGTCCCGGGGGATCCAGGACTTTGGACAGGTGGGCAACCCTCCGTTCCGAGTTGGTCATGGTACCCTCCTTTTCCAGCCACCCTGCGGCGGGAAGTATGAGATCTGCGTAGTCCAAGGTCTCGCAGCGGTTAGAAATATCCTGGACCACCACGAACCGTGCCGCTTTTAAGGCTTTTTCCGCTTTCCCCAGGTCAGGCCATGAGACCAAGGGGTTTGTACAGACGATCCAAAGGGCCTTGAGCCTGCCATCCAGGAGGGCGTCCATCATTTCACCGGCGGTGAGACCAGGTTTTTCTGGTACCGAGGGTACTCCCCAGTAATCTGCGATCTCCTTCCTATGGGCGGGGTTTGACATATCCCTGTGGGCGCTCAGGAGATTAGCCATTCCACCCACTTCCCGCCCTCCCATGGCGTTGGGTTGTCCCGTGAGACTAAACGGTCCTTGACCAGGTTCCCCGATTTGTCCTGTGAGTAAATGAAGGTTAATGAGGGCTAAGTTTTTATTCACCCCAATGGTGCTTTGATTCAGCCCCATGGCCCAAAGGGACATGAAATGGCGACTCTCCCCGATAAGGCGAGCCCCTTCCCTCAGGTCCTCTTCAGATATACCGCAGATCTGGGCTGCTTCCGAAACCGAGCGTAGGTTCACCGCTGTTTTTATTTCTTCCCAGCCTTCGGTATGTTTTTTAATAAAACTCCGGTCTATTTTTCCCTCATCCATAAGAATCCGGGCCCAGGCATTAAAAAGGACCACGTCGGAACCGGGGACAATGTTTAAATGTAGTGTCCCCATCCCGGCGGTTTGGGTTTTTCGAGGGTCCACTACTATCATTTTGGCCCGAGGGTTGTCCCCAAGGATCCGGGCTTCGATGCGCCGGAAGAGGATGGGATGGCAGAAGGCCGGGTTGGCTCCGGCCACTAAATAGAGATCCGCCTGATCCAGATCTGCATAACACCCGGGTACGGTATCCTCACCTAGGGCTAATTTATAACCTGCCACGGCGGAACTCATGCACAACCGGGAATTGGTATCTATATTATTGGTTCCTAAAAATCCCTTGGTGATTTTATTCGCCAGATAATATTCTTCCGTGAGGCATTGCCCCGAGACATAGAAACCCACGGAATCAGGGCCGTACCGGGCAATTAGAGACTGAAACACCTTGGCGGCCTTGGTAATGGCCTCCTCCCAGGTGACATCCGCCAGATTGTGGTCCCGGGAGTGACGCAATTGGGGTACTTGGAGCCGGTCAGACTGGTCCAGTGCAGTATGTAGAAGGTTAATGCCTTTGGAACACAACTTCCCCTGGTTGACCGGGTAGTCCGGATCCCCCTCCAGTTTCATTGTCCCATCCCGGTGCTTGTGGATCAGGATACCGCAACCCACCCCGCAGTAGCAGCAAATCGTTTTGTGAGTTGTTCTTTCCAGGGAGGGGGCCATGGGTTATTATCCTTCCATCTCTAAAAGCACTTCGCCGCTTTTGACCATTACAGGGTAAATCTTTAATTTCCAGTCCGGATTCCCCCCCAAATGGCGACCATCTTTCAAGGAAAAAGAATTTTTGTGCAGGGGACAGGCGACCTTCGGCTCCCCACAGAAGTCTCCTATGATTCCCCGGGATAGGGTCTGTTGGCCTTCGTGGGGGCATTTATTTTCCACTGCGTACCATTCATCCTGGGTGAAATTAAAAATAGCAATCTGTTTACCTGACAAAAGAACGCAGGCGCCCCCACTGGGGGGGAAGTCTTCCACGGTTCCGACTTTAATCCACTGGGTCATTTTACTCCTCCTGATGTTAATGGCTGAATTTGTCCCCGAACTTGGGTGAATTGAATACTGGCATCCGGCTGGTCAGAGTTCAAAAATGGCTTGAATCTTTTAAGTTTCTCCGGGTCGTTTAAGGTGGCCGCCCATTCGCATTCATAATTTTCCACCGCCAGGGCCATGTGGGACTCCATATCGGCGGCGATTCCAAGGCTGTCTTCGATAACAACCTTTTTCAGTTTATCCATTCCCCCGGAGAGCTGTTCCAGCCAGACCGAGGTCCGGGTCAGCCTGTCGGCGGTGCGGATATAATAGATTAATATCCGGTCGATATACCGGATCAGAGTTTCCTTGTCCAGGTCGTTGGCAAATAGGACAGCGTGTTTTGGGTTCATTCCTCCGTTGCCGCAGACGTAGAGGTTCCAGCCCTTTTGGGTGGCAATAACACCAATGTCTTTTCCCCGGGCTTCGGCGCATTCCCTGGCGCACCCGGAAACACCGAATTTAAGTTTGTGGGGGGACCGCAGACCTCGATAACGATGTTCCAATTCTATGGCCAGAGCCGTGGAATCCTGAACGCCGAAGCGGCACCAGCTGGATCCCACACAGGATTTCACCGCTCTTAAGGCTTTGGCGTAAGCCTGTCCGGATTCCAGACCCGCATCCCGGAGCCGGCTCCAAATTGCTGGAAGCTGGTCTACTCTAGCCCCAAAAAGATCCACCCTCTGGGCACCGGTGATCTTGGTATACAAACTGAAATCCTTGGCGACTTGTCCCATGGCGATGAGCTGGTCGGGAGTGAGTTCCCCGCCGGGAACCCGGGGGACCACCGAGTAGGTCCCATTTTTTTGTATGTTGGCCATGTAGATATCGTTGGAGTCTTGAAGTGTGGGCTGGACTTGAGCGTTTTCGTTCCAAAGGCTGGCGAAGATGGAAGCTGCGGTGGGTTTGCAGATTTCACAGCCCCGGCCTTGCCCATGTTGGGCAATGAGGATATCAAAGGATTTGATCTCTTGAACTCTCACGATGTCAAAGAGCTCCATACGGGTGAATTTAAAGTGCTCGCAGAGGGATTTATCCACTTCCACTCCGGATTTTTCCAATTCCCTATGGAGGATTTGCTTCACCATGGTTTGACAGCTTCCGCAGGTAATTCCTGCTTTGCTATGGTCTTTTAATTCTTCTAGTTTGTGGAAACCGTTAAGTACAATTTTTAGGATGGAAGCCTTGGTAACGTTGTTACAAGAGCATATGACCGCCCCTTCCGGGAGGGAATCCACTCCGATTTCGATGGTGCCCCCCCCTTTCACCAGGAGATTTTCCGGTTTACCGGGAATATCCATATTGTTCAGGTAAAGTTGCAGAATCTGGCTGTAATCCGTGGCATCTCCCACCAAAATAGCGCCCTTGATCTTACCCGTGAGCTTATCCAGGTGAAGCTTTTTATAGATCCCTGTGGTGGTGTCGTGGAGGGTCACCTCGTCGTACTGGTTAGCCTGGGGAACCGAGTCCCCAATGGAAGCTACATCGACCCCCATGAGTTTTAGTTTCGTGGAAAGATCCGCCCCATGGAAGCCCGGGGACATTTCCCCGGCTATGCGGGCAGCTACGGATTCGGCCATGCGGTAACCGGGGGCCGCTAGACCCCAGACCATGCCTTTAGCCACGGCACATTCCCCTATGGCATAAATGGAGGGATCCGAGGTCAATAGCTGTTCATCCACCAAAACCCCGCCTCTATCATGGACCAATAAGCCTGCATCCCGGGCTACTTCAGACCGGGGGGAAATTCCTGCGGAAATGATCACCATCTGAACTTCCAAAGGCTCCCCTTCGGAAAATTCTATACCGGTGACCTTCTGATCCCCCAAAATGGATTTGGCTTGTTTTCCTGTCATAATGGTCACACCCAGGGCTTCCAGTTTTTTTTGTAGGACCGACGAACCAGCTTGGTCGATCTGCCGGGGCATGAGTCGGGGGGCAAACTCCAAGACAAAGGCGTTCAGGTTCAGATCCTTCAGGGCCTTAGCGGCTTCCAGTCCTAAAAGTCCTCCGCCTATGACCGCCGCATTTTTTACCTTGGGTGAATATTGGAGGATTTTATCCAAGTCTTCCAGGGTCCTGTAGAGAAAGACTCCTTCCCGGTCCACTCCAGAAAGCGGCGGTACGAAGGGTCGGGATCCCGAGGCTAAAACCAGGACATCGTAGGCGAAGGTCTGTCCCGAGGCGGTTTCCACGGTTTTCTTATCCCTATTTATCTTTACCACCGCGTCCCCTAAATAAAGGTGGAAACCTTTTTCCTTGAACCAGCCCTGGGTGGTCAAGGCTAGGTTGTCCTTGTCTTTGGTTTCGAAGTAGGAACTCAGGTGAATTCTGTCGTAGGCGGGTATGGGTTCCTCGGAAAAACAGTAGGTTTCCCAGTCACTATGGGATGGCTTCTCAGCCCAAGCTTCAAGGAATCGCTGGCCTACCATGCCGTTGCCCATGACAATCAGTTTTGACATACAAATCTCCTAACAGAGGAGCTAGCAATAACTATGCCATTCATCCTATTAGCTGAGAATTTTGGTAGTCTATTTAGTTTTTTGTCTGGTTTCTGTAAATATGAGTGTTTAAATAATGTTTAGTCACGGCGTTTGTTATTTTGAGGATGGGAATTATTTGTAAATATTACAATATTGTATTTATTATGATTGAGAATAATTACAAATAGGTGCTTTATTAGGGGTGTGGTTTGTTTTTTATGTGGATAGGGGTTTCTTTTTTCGTAACTTTCTCAGGTGATTAGGTGTGAAATCTATTTCCTGGGACACGTGAGGATTTTATTTTTTTGATATGGTGAGCCGTGTCCGTGGAGTTAATTGGTTTCATAACAAATAGTTAGTTTTTTCAAAATGAGTAGTTTGAGATCCTGGTTGACAGATGGCAACTCTTTCCATATTTGTGGAGTCCATGAGTTTGTTACATTAATGTTTCAATATTACAATAAAGTAACATAAAATATGTGTGAAAATATTAATAAATTACATAAATGTATTTTATGTTAAGTATTTATTACTAAAAAAGTAATATTACAGAAATAAGTCCTTTTATGGAAATGAAATGAGTTGTTGTGGCACGATATTTGCAAATGTGTATGGCGTGTACCGAGGTCCCTTATGGGTTCCCGGGCAGTTGGAATCAATCTAAGAACGAAAAGGAGTTTTAAATGTTAATCCACAAGGGAAAAAGGGTAAATAGGATGAATCGGGGAATTTTATCTCTCTTGTTACTTTTGAGTTTGACTGCCTGTGATAAAGGTTCGGGTGAGACGAGGACGACCTCTGATAGCCCTGTAACATCGAGCCGGGTCCTCGAGAAGGACGAATTGAAATTCGGCTTTATAAAACTCACCGATATGGTTCCCTTAGCCATTGCCAAAGAAAAAGGATTTTTTGAAGATGAAGGCTTGTACGTCACTTTGGAAGCCCAAGCCAATTGGAAGGTCCTCCTGGATCGGGTGATCGACGGACAATTGGATGGGGCTCATATGCTGGCGGGACAGCCCATTGGTGCCACCATAGGTTTTGGAACCAAGGTCGACATAGTAACCGCCTACAGCTTGGATTTGAACGGCAATGCCACTACAGTATCCAATGATATTTGGGCGCAAATGAAGCCCCACATTCCCATGGAGAATGGCAAGCCGGTTCATCCCATTAAAGCTGATGCCTTGAAACCGGTGGTGGAAAAATACAGGCAAGCGGGGAAGGAATTCAAAATGGGAATGGTCTTCCCGGTTTCCACCCACAATTATGAAATCCGCTATTGGTTGGCAGCGGGGGGGATCCACCCGGGTTTTTACACCGAGACCGACATTACCGGGACTACTGACGCCATGGTACTTTTATCCGTAACGCCTCCACCCCAAATGCCTTCCACCATGGAAGCCGGTACCATTCTAGGATATTCCGTGGGTGAACCTTGGAATCAACAAGCGGTGTTCAAGGGAATTGGCGTCCCCGTGGTAACAAATTATGAAATTTGGAAAAATAACCCGGAAAAAGTCTTGGGAGTGACCAAAGCTTGGGCCGACCAGAATCCCAACACCCACATCGCAGTGGTAAAAGCCCTGATCCGCGCAGGAAAATGGCTTGACGAAGGAGATGGCACCAACCGAAAGGAAGCGGCGGAAATCATATCCAGATCCGAATACGTGGGCGCCGACTATGAGGTCATCGCCAACAGCATGACAGGAACCTTTGAATTCGAGAAAGGGGACAAGCGATCCATGCCCGATTTCAACGTCTTTTTCCGGTACAACGCTTCCTATCCTTTCTACAGCGATGCCGTCTGGTTTTTGACCCAGATGCGCCGATGGGGCCAGATCACGGAAGCCAAACCCGACAGCTGGTACCACCAGATCGCCAAGAGCGTGTATTTACCCGAAGTCTGGCTAGCTGCAGCCCGTGAACTTGTGGCGGAAGGCAAGCTCCTGGCCTCCGACATTCCCATCACCGATGGCTATAAGTCCGCCACGGGGGACTTCATCGACGGAATGATTTACGACGGAAGAAAACCTAACCAGTACCTCCAGCAATTTAAGATTGGTTTGAAAGATTAATTCGTACTTACGAGGGAGATGAGCATCATGAAAAAGAAAATCATTCAGATCCTGGACATGTTTGGTTTCACCTGGTTTATTCCCATGGTCCGGTTGGTGACGGGAGAAGAGCCTGAAAAACAGGTTCGGGAAATTCTCTTCAAAATTGGACTACCAGTGATTGCAATCGTGGTCTTCTTGCTCCTGTGGGCAGGGGGGGCGACCCAGATAAAAACCAGTCTGGGGCAACTCCCCGGTCCGGGGGAAACCTGGGTTGCCGCCCAGGGCCTTCTGGTGGAACACGATGAAGAACGGGCACGGGAAAAAACGTTTAACGAGCAGCAGGATATGCGCAATCAGGCGTCCTTGGCGCAAAACTCCAATGCTGAAATTCGCATGCGGAAATATACCGGCCGACCTACTTACATCGATCAGATATTTACCAGCCTGTGGACAGTTTTCGTCGGATTTTTTATCGCCTCCCTGGTGGCTATTCCCATCGGAATTATTTGTGGTTCGAGTCCTATTTTTATGACGGCTTTGAACCCCTTGATCCAGATTTTAAAACCGGTTTCCCCTTTGGCCTGGCTACCCATCGTCACCATGGTGGTCAGTGCTCTCTACACTTCCAACGACGGGGTATTTGAAAAATCCTTCATCATTTCTGCCATTACGGTGGCCTTGTGTTCCCTCTGGGCTACGCTGCTGAATACGGCTCTGGGGGTGGCTTCCGTGGATAAGGATCACATGAACGTCGCCAAGGTTCTCCGGTTGGGAGTAATGACCAGAACCTTTAAAATCGTGATTCCATCTTCCCTCCCCTTTATCTTCACGGGACTCCGGATTTCCCTGGGGGTCGGTTGGATGGTTTTGATCGCCGCAGAAATGCTGGCGCAAAATCCAGGTCTGGGAAAATTTGTTTGGGATGAGTTTCAAAACGGCTCCAGTCAATCCTTAGCCCGTATCGTGGTGGCCGTGTTTACCATTGGGATCATTGGCTTCATTTTGGACAGAATCATGGTTGTTCTTCAGAAAAGAGTCAGCTTCGGCAAAGACCTCGTTTCGTCATAAAGGAATAGAAAAATGAAAATGCCATTTCTTGAACTAGCCAATGTGAGCAAGGGCTACGGTGAGGGCTTGGACCGGACGGAGGTTTTGAGTAAGTTCAACCTCCGGGTGGAAGAGGGGGAGTTCATCGCCATCATCGGTTTTTCCGGTAGCGGAAAAACCACCCTGATTTCCCTCATCGCGGGGCTCATCACCCCGGACGAGGGGGATATTGCCTTGAATATGAAGATCATCGACGGCCCAGGACCCGATCGGGGAGTGGTGTTTCAAAATTATTCCCTGCTGCCCTGGTTGACGGTGAAAGAAAACGTAGCCCTGGCGGTAGACCACCTTTTCAAAAATTGGTCCAAAGAACTTCGGGATGCCCACGTGCGCAAATACATTGAAATGGTCAACCTCACACCGGCCATGAACAAAAGACCTGCAGAACTCTCCGGGGGAATGCGCCAAAGGGTTTCTGTTGCCAGGGCTTTGGCCATGAATCCCAGCATCCTCCTTTTGGACGAGCCTTTCAGTGCCTTGGACGCCCTCACCCGGGGTTCCCTCCAGTCGGAGATCGAGAAGATTTGGAGTCAAGACAAAAAAACGGTTTTGATGATCA
Organism: uncultured Spirochaetales bacterium; assembly: GCA_964624355.1. Taxonomy (GTDB): domain Bacteria; phylum Spirochaetota; class Spirochaetia; order JABEVK01; family JABEVK01; genus CAZUXL01. The sequence continues at coordinate 27,331 of CAZUXL010000011.1, read as the reverse complement.
CCAACGATGTGGACGAGGGCCTTCTTTTGGCCGACAAGATCATACCTTTGAACCCTGGTCCCAATGCGACTTTGGGACCTACGTTCCACGTCAACTTTCAGCGCCCCCGAAACCGGGCAGAGCTGAATCACGACCCTGAATATAAAAAGATGCGCAATGAGATCATTGAGTATCTTTTGGATGTGAAGGAAAAGCAAACCAGCGAAAGTGAAACTGTGGATATTGTACTACCCAATTTACATCCTATTAATCTCCAAGAGGCCCGGAATCCCCGGGTGCCTAAAAATCCCAAAGCGAGTTAAGCCATGAAAGAACAAGAAAAAATCCCAACCTATCTGAAGTTTGAACAGGTCACCAAGTCTTATCCCACCGTCCATGGGCCCTTCGTGGTTTTGGATGATTTTAACTTGGAAATCGCCGAGGGAGAATTTGTCTCGGTGATCGGACACTCGGGTTGTGGAAAATCCACAGCCCTTACCATGGCCGCCGGACTCAGCACCATCACCAGCGGCAAGATTTCTTTGCTGGGCCGGGAAATTACCGGAGCGGGACCTGATAAGGCCGTGGTGTTTCAGTCTCCCAGTCTTTTCCCGTGGATGACGGCTTTGGAAAATGTTCTGGTGGGGGTCCGTCAGGTTTTCCCCCACGGCACCCGCCAGGAGCAGGAGGATATCGCCCGGTACTATTTGAACCGCATGGGACTCAGCGGTGCCTTGTTCAAAAAGGCCTCAGAGTTGTCCAGTGGAATGAAACAGCGGGTGGGGATCGCCAGAGCTTTTGCTTTGAAACCAAAATTACTTTTATTGGATGAACCCTTCGGGATGTTGGATTCTTTAACCCGCGCCGAGCTTCAAGAGGAACTCCTGGAAGTGTGGAACCGGGAAAAAATCACTGCGGTGATGGTCACCCATGACGTGGATGAAGCCATTTTTCTGTCGGACCGGGTTGTCATGATGACCAACGGCCCCCACGCCCAGGTCGGAGACATTCTGTGTGTGGACTTTCAGAGGCCCAGGGTTAAAAAGGCCGTGATTGAAGATCCTCGGTACTATGACTACAGGGGGTATCTGATGGATTTCCTGGAAGGGCATGACTTGAGAAAAAAGAGAGCCTTGGTGGTTTAGGGAATTAGATGAATAGTCAGACAAACTGGCTAAAAGTTATTTAATAAAAAAGTCAAAATATGACTTGTAAAAAAATATGCTTTAAATTCAATGTCTATTAACCTAAAGGCGAAAGTTCCTTGTCTTTTCCCGTGAGGGATGCGCAGGGCGCCTTAGGCGGTCCGAAGGATGGGAGCGAACAGCGCACCCCGGAGCAAGCCCGACCACCGGCTCTTAACCCTTATGAAAGGACGAGCCCTTCGGCGGCATGAAAAGCGGGGTGGGCAGAGAAAGCTCCCCCAGGCACGATTAGCCTTGTACCCAAGGCGGGTGCCAGGGGGAGCTTTCTCTGTCCGGGCCCCTTTAGTTAGTAAGAGCCGGGGGGCACGCCCAAAATAGCCGATGGTGGTAATCGAAACCACGACCTACGCTTTACGAGAGCGTCGCTCTACCACTGAGCCACATCGGCGGGATGAAACATCTTACTAAATATGCCCCCTGGGGTCAAGGGAATTCCCAAGCTTGACACAAACAGGGGTTATCTGGTAATTTCTTCCTGCGCTTGGTGATGTAGCTCAGAGGTAGAGCAACCGGCTCATAACCGGTAGGTCGAAAGTTCAAGTCTTTCCATCACCATTACTTTTTTTTATATTAAAACAAGAAGGTCTGTCCTGCGGACCTCTGTGAATCTGTGTTTTGATTTCCATCCACTTTACCGCCGGGGTTACCCCGGACGCTGTAGAATTCCTTCCTGCTCCAAGGACTGTCTACAGGACCACCTTAGGAGAACTAATGACTTTCAAAGACCTCAATCTCAGCGAAAATTTGCTGAAATCTATTGCGACCGAAGGGTACGAGACCCCTACGCCCATCCAGGCTCAGGCCATCGGTCCCATTCTACTTAAGCGAGACCTTTTAGGCTGTGCCCAGACCGGCACAGGTAAAACCGCCGCTTTTGCCCTCCCCATCCTTCAGAATCTGGCCTCCGATGCTCCCATTGTGGGCCGCCGCCGGATCCGAACCTTGGTTTTAACTCCCACTCGGGAATTGGCCATCCAAATCGCCGAAAGCTTTTCTGTTTACGGCCGCCATACGGGCATTAAAAACCTGGTGATTTTCGGCGGGGTGAATCAGAACCCACAGGTCCGCGGCCTGGATGAGGGGGTGGATATTCTTGTGGCCACTCCTGGTCGGCTTTTAGACCTCATGAGCCAGGGATTTGTGAATCTCTCCCAATTGGAAATCTTTGTTTTGGACGAAGCAGACCAGATGTTGGACATGGGATTCATCCACGATGTGAAGAAAATTATCGCCAAGATTCCTAAACAGCGGCAAACCTTGTTTTTCTCCGCGACCATGCCTCCGGTGATCGCCGAATTAGCCGACACCATCCTCACCAATCCCGTAAAGGTGGCGGTAGCCCCGGTTTCCTCCACCGCTGACCGGATCGATCAGACACTTTACTTTGTGGAAAAAAATGAGAAGCGCCATCTGCTGACCCATCTTTTGAAAGAGCTTCCTGTGGAATCGGCCCTGGTGTTTACCCGGACCAAACACGGGGCCGATCGGGTGGTGAAGGATCTTTTGAAAGCCGACATTCAGGCCGAGGCCATCCATGGAAACAAATCCCAGAACGCCCGTCAGAGGGCCTTGGGCAATTTCAAAACCCGGAAAACCTGGGTTCTGGTGGCCACGGACATTGCTGCCCGGGGTCTGGATATCGACCAGCTTTCCCATGTGTTCAACTACGAGCTTCCTAACGTTCCTGAATCCTACGTGCACCGAATCGGCCGGACTGGGCGGGCAGGGGAGTCGGGGATTGCCATTTCCTTTTGCGAACGGGAGGAAAGGCCATTTTTAAAGGATATTCTCAAACTTATAGGCCGTTCCATTCCCGTGGTCGCAGATCATCCTTTTAAGGAAGGAACCGGTGATGTTCCCGATGTGGTGGAGCCCGAAGCTCCCCGGCACGGACGGGGGCGTCAGCCCATTACCAATCCGGATATCACGGGGCGACGACCTTCTAGAAATGACGGAAACCGGGCTCCTGTTCACACCAGAGTTGGTCAAAATCCCCGGGCACCCCAGGGCAACCGCGAACCCAGAGCTCCCCGCGCTCCCGCACCTCGGGAAGCCCAAATCCAAGCCCCACAACCCTCCAAGTATCCTCTCCCTGCGAGCGACCGTCCCTCCTATCCCAGGGAATCCGCGGCCAACCGGGAACCCCGGGCTCCTCGGAACTTTAACGAAAGGCCCGTACAGCGATCTGCCGGGACGGCTCAAGAACGGGAGATCGCCCGACAGGCGGAATCCGCCCTTCAGGCTGAGCGGGCAGGAGAATCCCGGGGTACTGGGGCTCCCCACGCCCCCGGTTCCATTCGCGAAGTGATCAGCCCTCGGGATAACAACCCTGGACGCCCAGGACAGCATTCAGCTCCCCGAGATAATCAAAACTCCCGATATAGTTCAGCTCCCCGGGAAACCAAAGACGATGCCCACGAGGGGGTTCACGGAAACCATGCGAACCACAGGCCTGCGGCCCCTCGGGATGAAAATCGGGGACGGACCAACAAAGGTTTGCCCACGGAACTTCTGAGGGGTGGTCAGGGTGCCGCAAGGCCAGGTCTTAAAAGAATCGATTACTAAGCATCAAAAAATTAGATTTGAAGAAAACCACGGCCGGTAGGTTCTGGGATGTGGGGTGGTTCTTTTTTCGGAGGATCACTCCTGCCAAACCTTTTCCACCCAGCTTTGGGCCCGTAGGGCATCCAGGGTTTTAATCGCGGGACTAATGCCGATCTGGGAACTGGCTTTGATCACCGCCTTTTTCCCCTCTTTTTCATAATGGAGATAGAGTGAGGAGGCGCCAGGGTAGTCCATGAGAAAGTCCCTCATACGCAGGAGGGATTTTTCATCATAGGCCTGCGTTTTCATGGCCACATGGAAGGTTAGGGACCGTACCTGTGCCAGCCCACCGGGGGGACTGACTTCCTTGACTTTGACTTTAGCCACGCCGTCGTTGATCTCCACTTCCCCTTTGATTCCCAAAACCACATCGTCCATCAAAAGGTGGCCATACTGTTCATAGGTTTTGGGAAAGAAAATCAGTTCGATGGAGCCCTTGAAGTCCTCCAACTGTGCCCAGGCCATTTTAGCCCCTTTTTTTGTGGAGATGACCCGGATTTGACTCAAGATTCCCATGAGCTGGTATTCCTCATCCTTGTTGGACGAGGGCCGGCTCAGGTCCAGGCTTACGGTTTTTTTCCATTCTTCCTTAAAGTCATCCAAGGGGTGTCCAGAAACGAAAAGCCCGAGGTTGAGCTTTTCAAATTCCAATAATTCCTTTTTGGGCCACTCCGGGAATTCTTGAACTTCCAGTTTAAGATCCAGTTCCCCCGTATCGTCGAAAAGGCCCCCCTGACCCGAGGACTGTTCTTCTTTGTGGCGCTTTACCTGATCCAGCCACTTCTCCAGGTTTCCCAGGATGGTCGCCCGGTTCATTCCCATTCCTTCAAAAACGCCGCATTTTATGGCCGTCTCGAAGAATTTGGCGTTGAAGGGACCCAGGTCAATTCGTTCCAAAAAGTCCTGGAAACTGGTGAAGGGCCCACCCTTGGCCCGCTGTTTCAGGACCTCCTCCACGGAGGCTTCCCCCACATTTTTTATTCCCAAAAGTCCGAAGACGATCTTTCCTTCGTAGACTGAAAATAATTTATCCGAATAGTTGATATGGGGAGGCAGGACCTCCAGTTTCATATCTCGGGCTTCCGCCAAGTATTTGGAGAGGGTGTCCGGGTTGGTGATTTCGTTGGTTAAGTTCGCCGCCAGGTATTCTGCGGGGAAGTTGGCCTTGAGGTAGGCGGTTTTGTAGGCGATGACCGAGTAGGCCGCGGCGTGGGATTTATTAAATCCGTAGCCGGCGAATTTTTCCAAGAGGTCGAAGATTTCATTGGATTTGGCTTCGGGGATCCCGTGGGTTTTGAGAGCGCCCTCGTTGAAAGTAAGCCGCTGTTTGGCCATTTCCTCAATTTTTTTCTTACCCATGGCCCGCCTGAGAAGGTCGGCGCCCCCCAGGGTGTAACCGGCTACGATCTGGGTAGCCTGCATGACCTGTTCCTGGTAAACGATGACCCCGTAAGTTTCCTTCAGGATTTTTTCCAAGGAAGCATGGGGATATACGATTTTTTTCCGTCCCCATTTACAGTCCACGAATTGGGGAATGTTTTCCATGGGACCGGGACGGTAGAGGGCGTTCAAAGCGATCAAATCTTCAATACAGGTGGGTTTGGCGTCCTTGAGAATCTTCTGCATCCCTTCGGATTCAAACTGGAAGACCATGGAAGATTTTCCATCCCCCAGCATCTTGAAGGTGTTGGCGTCATCCTCGGGAATGTTTTCTTCCACCAACAGAGGTTCTTTCAAAGCCGCCCGTTTTTTATTCACCAATTTTAGGGTGTTTTTGATGATGGTCAGGGTTTTTAGCCCCAAAAAGTCCATCTTTACCAAACCGCAGTCTTCCAATAATTCCATGGTGAACTGGGTGGAAATGGCTCCGGTCTTGGAGTCCCGGTACAGGGGTACATAGTCCGTAAGTTTCGTTTTTCCGATCACGACTCCGGCGGCGTGGGTGGAAGCATGGCGGTTAAGATTTTCCAGTTTCGCAGCGGTGTCAAAAAGTTCTTTGTAAATGCCCCCCCGGTTATAATACTCTTCCAGCTCCGGGAGCTCGTGAATAAGTTTGTAGAGGGGCAGGGGCTTCCCTTTTTCATCCAGGGGCGGCTTATCCGGCACCAGTTTTGTCAGAATGTTGGATTCATTGAATCCGATATCCAGGACCCGGGCCACATCTTTTATCACTGCCTTGGCCTTCAGGGTTCCGAAGGTGATGATCTGACCCACCCGATCTTTACCGTATTTTTCCGTCACGTAGTGGATCACGTCTTCCCGGCCTTCGTCGGCGAAGTCCACGTCAAAGTCGGGCATGGAAACCCGCTCTGGATTTAAAAATCGTTCAAAAAGAAGACCATACTTCAAGGGTTCGATATCGGTGATTCTAAGAGCGTAGGCCACAATGGATCCGGCACCGGATCCTCGTCCTGGTCCCACAGGGATATCGTGGTCTTTTGACCAGTTGATAAAATCCGCCACAATGAGAAAGTATCCCACGAAGTCCATACGGATGATCACAGCCAATTCAAAATCCAGACGGTCCTGTATTTCTTTCGTGAGAATTTTGTAGCGTTTTTCCAACCCCAGGTTGGACTGCCAGACAAAGTACTGGGTGATGGGGAGGTCGAACCGGGGGAAAACTTCCGGTTTTGTATTTTCCGGATCTAGAAAGGCCTGAACTCTGGCGCACTGGAGCTTCACTTGGGCCATATCCGCCTGGGCAAAGTCCTCGGGGATGGGATAGTCCGGAAGCAAGGGGCCGGGGGTGGGGATTTTCATATCCACCATATCTGCGATCTTCAGGGTATTTTCCAGGGCTTCCGGCACGTCGGCAAATAAAGAGGCCATTTCCTGTTCGCTTTTTAGGTAGAATTCCCCATCCCCACCGAAGGACATCCGGTTCACGTCGTTCTTTTTTTTATTGGTACCGATGCAGATGAGGGTATCCTGGGCGTTGGCGTCTTCCCGGGCAACGTAGTGGGCGTCGTTGGTGGCCACCAAGGGGATGTTTAATTCCACCGACAGGCTTTTTAACACAGGATTCACCCTCTGTTGGTCATCGATCCCATGGTCTTGGAGCTCAAGAAAATAATTTCCTTCCCCAAAAGTATCCTTGTACCAGAGAGCCGCTTTGGCCGCCTCCACTTCCCGTCCTGTGAGAATCAGCTGAGGGATTTCTCCCCCGATACAGGCGGAGAGGCAAATAAGTCCTTCACTGTATTGAGCCAAAAGCTCTTTATCGACCCTGGGTTTGTAATAAAACCCTTCCGTATACCCCAGGCTCACCAATTCCATAAGGTTTTTCCAACCTTGGACATTTTTTGCCAGGAGGATAAGGTGATGGTAGTTCTTTTCGCTGTCATTACCTTTTTTATCCAGGCGACTTTCCGGGGCCACATAGACTTCACACCCCACGATGGCTTTAATTCCCGCTTCCTTACATTCTTTTTGGAACTTTAAAGCACCAAAAAGATTCCCATGGTCCGTCAGAGCTAAAGCGGGCATACCCATCTCTTTGGCAGCTTTTATGAGCTTTTTCAGAGGGGCGGCGCCGTCCAGGAGAGAATAATCGGAATGAACGTGGAGGTGTACAAAAGACATGGGAAGAGTATAACGGGTAGGGCAAAAGTCGTCCAGGGAAAATGATGGGGAACCGGGAGTCGTCACTTAAGCTTTTATTTTCTGTATTAACTCCAACCAGCGGATTTCTTCCTTTTTTAACTTTTGGTTTTCCGGGTGGAGTTTGAGAGCTGCGATTATATCCCGATGAGCCTGGGTTAGGATTTTTTTTAAACCATGAAGGGTAGGATCTGCCAAAAGTACTTCGATTTCCAAGGGAATGCGGGGATCCAACCGGACCTGGGTGAATTGAAATATAATTATCAGCAGCTGCTGTTGAAAGATACCTCTTTTGGTTTCGTATTCCTGGGGATACATCACATGATCCCGGATAAGATTGGCGAGGGAGTGAAGTTCTCCCTCCAGCTCGCGGTGACTCATACTCCTCCTTTATGGGCTAAAAGCATGAAGGATAAAACCTATTCCTATGATACCCAAATAAAGAGTATAACCCAATCGGACTCCTTTTGGATTTGAGCTTGTATGAAGTCTCGCGCCCAGTAGAACACCTAGAGATAGCCCCAGGGCCAGGACACCAGCTAGGACCCAGTTTACTTGGGACTGACTATGGTAATGAAGAACTGCGGGTAGACTAAAAGGCAATAACAAGGCTCCTAAGGAGGTTGCGGTGGCTTGCTTATGGTTAAATTTGTGGATCTCCAGGAGAAGCGGAACCATAACCGCTCCCCCTCCGATTCCAAAGAGTCCGGATAAAACTCCGGCAATCATGCCAATGAGTCCCATTCCCCAGGTTGAAAAAGCAGGGAACTCCAATTTTTCAGTCTCTGGGGGATTGTAGAAGAAAAATCTGAGGCTGAGGGCTGCCATAAAAAGTCCGTAGGTAAGTTTTAACCAAAACGGTGGGAGGTTCAGGGCTGTGAAACTTCCTAAAAAACTTCCCACCGCCAATCCCAGGGCTAAGATTACGACTGCTTTAATGCAAATATAACCTTTTTTATAATAATACCAGACCCCAAGAATACCCACAGGTAATAAATTGCCGGCTAATGAGGTCCCAATGGCACTAAGCTGGTTAACACCTGCGAGGATCATTAAACCAGGAACTAAAAGGGTTCCGCCGGCAAGTCCAAAGAGACCGGAGAGAACTCCCGCCAAAATACCTAAAAGAGACACGACCAGGATTTCCATGGGGAAAGTATAGAGATCTTATGGGCAATGGATCAAGGATTCATTTTAATAAAAATAATTCAGGTCTATACTCGAAGTGCATGGTATCAAATAAAAACCATCGCCCCCCCCAAACAAATCCATGGTCTTCAAAAACCTTTACCAGCGCTTCTGGGGGCAGGTATCGACTATTCCAGGCATCGAGAAACCAGGGCTGAGTATCATTATAGGACCACCGCCAGTAGGCTGATTTCCCATTATAGGTTTTCGGAACCAGGTCCAGGGCGGCTCCGTAGGAATGAAGACTTCGGCTGGAGGTTCCAGCCACCGGGCGCCAGTTAAACCCATCTATAGTTTTAAGACTACGAAAGTAAGCCGCTACTCCGGGTGATTGTTCCCTTAGGCTTTGAACTTGGGTGTTGAGCCGCAGAATTATGGGTTGTAGATCTTGGTGAACCCTTACCCGAAACCCCTGAAACCGGACATAGACCATCCGGGCTTCTGCGGTTCGCCGGGAGTTAATTTGCCAAAGGGAGTCGCTAAATTCCGGATAACGCTTTATTTTTGAATCCCAGCGCTGGGTGAAGGTGGCCTCAGCCCTAATTATAAGTGAGTTGTTCCAAGAATTGGGATCTATGAGAGGGGGGGGATATATATAATAATCCTGTTTATCCCACTCTTCCCATTGGGCCTTCAAATCCCAGGGGAGAAGTCTTCCTTGGGCGTAGGCGAATTTTTTACTTCCCACATTTATCCACCATTCCCCCTCCTCCTCCCCGAAGCTGGTTACTTTTTTGGGGTAGGCCTGGGCGAGGGTTTTAATCACCTTCTCCCCTGAAAAAATAGAAACAGGGTTGTTATGAAATAGGAGCTCACTGGGCAGGGGCGTGATGAGGCTGGTGGAAAGGTAAAGAAGAAGTAATCCCATGTGGTGGAATAATAACACATTTACCCCATTGGAGCAAAAGCCAGAACCCAAACCCCGGGACAATTTGCCTAGAATGGTTATAAATAGTAAGTTAATGGGGTGAAAGCGGAAACAAAGAAATTAATTTATGTTTTTGACCCCTTGTGTGGGTGGTGTTATGGTTTTTCTCCCGTGGTTGTAGGTCTCTGGGAGGCCACCCGGGATGAAGTGGATTGGGATGTGATTCCCGGGGGAATGGTGGTGGGCGAGAATGTGGGACCCATTGGAAGAATCGCAGGGTTTATTACCGCAAGTCTCCCTCGATTGGAATCCACCACCGGTGTGACCCTGGGGAAGGGGTTTAAAGAAGGGGTTTTGGAAGAGGGGTCCATGGTTCTTTCCAGTTTGGAACCTGCCCGGGCCTTAGTGGCTGCCAAACTAATTGATTCTGCTTTAGCCGTTCCCTTTGCAGCAGCCCTACAAGAAGAATTATATCATGAAGGGCATCATATCGGGGATGAAAAAGTTCTTTCTACCCTGGCAGATAAATTTTTTATCAAAGAATTTTCCACCATTTATCACGATCCCCTCACTCTTGAAAGGACTGAAAACGAGTTCAAGCTGGCGGCCTCCTGGGGGGTGAAAGGTTATCCTACTTTATTAGGTGTAAAAGATGGGGTTGGGACAGTATTCAATAGGGGTTGGGCGTCCTTGGACCGAGTTCTTCCCGCTGTGGAACATTGGATGAAGAATTAAAAAGCGCCGGAAGAAGAGCAAATAAAAAAGCCGACCCAAGAGCCGGCTTTTTGATTAAATTTGAGAGTGAATTAAGCTTGTCCTGCGGAACCAAGAACGTTTTTGTTCTTGTGCATGTACAGTTTTTTCAGCTCGTCCCGGGCTGGGCCCAGGTACTTGCGGGGATCAAATTCACCGGGGTTCTCGGAGAAAACCTTACGGATCGCAGCAGTCATGGCCAATCGTCCGTCGGAGTCAATGTTAATCTTACAAACGGCGCTCTTGGCAGCCTTTCTCAGTTGTTCTTCGGGGATGCCCACAGGATCTTTCAGCTTGCCGCCGAATTGTTCCAGCTGGCGTACGTACTCGATGGGAACGGAAGAAGATCCGTGGAGAACGATGGGGAATCCGGGGATTCTCTTTTCAATTTCTTCCAAAATATCGAAGCGCAGGGTGGGGGGAATGAGGATTCCGTCGGCGGTCTTGGTACATTGTTCGGCTTTGAACTTCACGGCTCCGTGGCTGGTTCCGATGGAGATGGCCAAGGAATCAACTCCGGTTCTCTTTACAAAGTCCACTACTTCTTCGGGCTGGGTGTAAGAAGAGTGTTCGTGGGAAACTTCGTCCTCAATACCCGCTAGAACTCCCAATTCGCCTTCCACGGTCACATCGTGGGAGTGGGCATAATCCACCACGCTCTTGGTGAGCTTGATGTTTTCTTCGTAGGGGAGGTGGGAACCGTCGATCATCACGGAGGAGAAACCACCTTCGATACAACTTTTTACCAATTCCAGGCTATCGCCGTGGTCCAAATGAAGAGCGATAGGAATCTCATATCCGAGTTCCTTGGCGTATTCCACTGCCCCTCGGGCTAAGTTTCGAAGGAGTGTGGCGTTCGCATATTTTCTTGCGCCGGAGGAAACTTGGAGAATTACAGGGGATTTTGTTTCTACACAGGCAGAAACAATGGCCTGAAGTTGTTCCAGGTTGTTAAAATTGTACGCTGGAATGGCGAATCCGCCTTTCACGGCTTTGGCAAACATCGCTTTCGTGTTTACGAGTCCCAATTCTTTGTAGCTAGTCATGGTAGCTCCTTATACTGAGTTAATTGATAAGTAATATACTAAGTATTTAAGATTTGATAAAGACCCAGATCCTAGCTTTTTAAGAGCTTATGGAATAAAAGGACTTTAAAGTACTTCAAAGTCCTCCTTAAACGAACGAAAACCTCTGCCCCTTGCTCCGCCCGCTAAAAAGCGATAAAATCGCAGAATGAGCAAAGTCCCTCCTTATGAATCTGCTGAACCCTGGGTTGAATGGCAAAAAGTTTTAATGACCCTCCCAGACGAAGGTCTTTTTCGATTGGCAGAAAACTATATGGGGGAATTAAAATCTCCCTTTCACAAACCCAGGATCGTCAAGGAACTCTTTGACTTTCTCAGTCGGGTGGAGGTTCGGGCTAGAATCCGATCGCTTTTGGATCACCGGGATCTTCAGATGCTTTCTGCAGTTTCCTTGCTGGGACAGCCCCTGCTTTCTGATTTATTGGACTTCCTCGGACTGGAAACCCATGCTCTGGAAATCCATCACCACCTGCTAAACCTGGAAGAAAGACTTCTTCTTTACAGACGCAAAGAAAAAACCTCCGTGAGAATCATCTTAACTCCCCTTTTGCTGGAACCGGATTTTGATGGCCTTTTGGACCAAAGGTTGTTGTTTCCATCTGAACCCGCCGAGGGAACCCTGGCCATCCAACCCCCTTGGTTTACCGATATTTTTGCTGTGGCTTTAGGGGCGGTGGTCCAGGAAAAAACAGCTTGGTTTTCTCCAGCGGGGGAAATTAAAAAACGCCATCTTCCGGATATTTTAAAACGCTTCCCTCAACTGGGGAGTATAGAAATCGAACTGGGTTTAAAAACCATGCTTCGGTTGGGGCTTTTAATTCCCGGGGAAGTACAGCTTACTTTCAACTCAAGTTTTTGGGATGATATTTCCCGTTTGAATTCCCGTTCCCGCCTCGCGCTATTCTGGACCACTGCAGGGGTGGAAGATCCTGCGGTGGCCTCGGATTGGTCCCGGCATTTTTGGCGAATGGTGGAAGGATGGCCCGTGGGGCGTTCTTTGGATTTTGAAACTTTAGAGAGATGGCTTGGATTAACTGTGGGCAGTCCTGGAAATCAAGGTCTTATCCACTGGTTAGAGACCTTGAAAACAATTCGGGTCCTTATTCCTAACTCCAAGGGACTTCTAGAGCTGAATCCCCGGTTGGAAGAAAAGGAAAGTACCACCTTTAAAATTCTCCCCACTCAAGAGATTCATTTAAGTCCCGGAACGGATTTAAAAACTGCCCTTGGGGCTCTTAAGGGGGCTTGGCTCAAGTCCTGGGATGTGGTCACGGTTTTTGAAGTGTCCAAAGCCTCGGTGGTGTCATCCTTAAGCCGCGGTGAGACCTCTACCTCCTTGGCTCACCGGTGGGAAGAACTTCAGGGGAGCCCTCTGGAAAGAAATCTTTTGTTTCATCTGGCAGAATGGGAAAAGGAATTTTATCTTTTGAGGTTCTACCGGGGTGTGGTGATGACCGTCCACAGTTCGGCCATCTCCTTGGTGGAATCCGCTCCCTCTTTTGCTGCCCAGGTCCTTAGGACTTTGGCTCCTGGGGTGTATTTGGTCAAAGAAGAGGGCTTTGAAGCCTGGAGACAGGAGCTTCATCGCCGAGGTCTACCTTTAGGGGCTGATCCTGTGGATGATAATGTTCGACCAGTCTCCTGGGGACGACCTTGGAGTTTTAACGGTTGGTCTTTAGAGGACGCCGCCTCTCCTTGGCCTGGTGGCACTGGGGGAGCCCATGAAACGGATAAAACTTTTCTGGACACCATGAAAGCCAAAGTTTCCACCTTTGATTGGACGGAAGAATCCCGTCAGGAAGCTCTAGCCCGTATTCAACGGCGGCTGGTTCTGGAAGAAAAACAACTTTCCCGACCATGGGGTCGCATGGAACGCTCGGAAGCCAGAGGCTTGGACTTTGCTGGAAAGTTACGGATTGCTGAACAAGCTGTGGCCTCCAGCCATGATCTTTTAGAAATCCAGCAAAGAGACGGTGACGGCCAACCAGCTTCCTTTTTGGTCCTTCCAAAAACCATGGAACGGATCGGAAAAGACTTTTTACTAAAAGGCGAGACCGTGGATACCCATCAACCCTTTACCGGTTATGTGGGAAAGATGAGTCTGGTACGCAGAATCCGTGTGAGTTTATTTTAGAACCCATCCTCGCTACGTTTTGAAAGAGGCTCTACTGTTTAATAAATTTAAAAGATAAGATTGTTCAAACTGGGAATTGTGAAATTCCCAGTTTGTTATGATCAAGTTTAAACTAGTATTTTAGTTTTAAAGACTCTGGGTACTTTTGCCCCGTAAAAAGCTCAAACTGTCTGTATGCCTGTTCCCAGAGCATGGGTAATCCCCCGATGGTATAACACCCATGTTTTTCAGCCGCAGCTAAAAATGTAGTTTTTTCGGGATTATATATCACATCGTAGGCAATTTCATGGCCTTTCCAAGTGTACCATTCTATGGGATTGAAGCCTTCTTGATCGCCCATTCCCACGGAGGTGGTCTGAACGATTACCTGGGAATGTGCTCTAAGGTCCGCCAAAGATTCGGCCAATAAAGGCCCCCCCGCCACGTTAAAGTCCCTGACTAATTCCTGAACCTTGTTCTCTCTGCGTCCTAATACCAAGACCTCTGCTCCTGCTTGCGTAAGGGCATAAACTACTCCCCGGGCGGCACCCCCGGTTCCTAAGACTGTCACAGGAAGGCCTTTTAGGCTGCGGTTTCCTAAGGTTCGGAGCAGGGGAGCTAAAAATCCCGGTGCATCGGTGTTTTCTCCCTGCCAGACCCCCTTTTTATCTTTATAAAGGGTATTGCAGGCACCGATGGTTTGAACGCGGGTACTCGCCTTAGTTCCTAACCACCGAGCGGCCTCTTCTTTAAAAGGAATCGTGATGGAAAGACCCTGAATATTCAGTATTTCTGCCGTTTCGAGGAAATCCAGGAAATTATCTCCCTGAAATGGCAGATAGACACTATCCAGATCTAATTCAGAAAAAGCAGGATTATGTATGCGAGGACTTTTCGTTTGAACCACCGGATTTCCCAAAATCCCGTATATTTTTGTTGTCTTCTTTAAATCTCTGACACTGTAAAGGTGGTTCAAAGTAGGGGCATCCAGTAATCCAGGGGCTAGAATTTTGTGGGTTGCAGACCCGTAAGTCCAGGTTGAGCCCAGTTTCTCAGCTAAAATACGAGTGGGGGTACCAAGGGTCCCCATGGCCAGAAGGACCTTAGGAACCTCAGCGAGGTCCAAAGCTTTTATTAAAAACTCGTTCAGTTCTTTGGTCGTTTTCGGGGTCACAGCAACTTTGGGCAGGTATCCAGTTCCACTGGCGGCTTTAAGTCGCTCTACCCAGTCCTGGGGGATGCCGTGAAAATCATGGAAGGATCGTACAATGGTTCCCCCCTGGTCGATAAAGGCTTTTTCATGGCTGGGGAGGGGGTAGGCGGCTTCAATATCCAGATAAGACCATGGGCCATGGACGGCTTTTTCAAAAAAAGCCCTACGGGAGGGAGCTCCCCCCTTAAAAACGCCTCCGTCTTCCGGGAGTCTGAGGGTCAAAATAGCCGGACAGGGCAGATTTTCACCCCAACGGTTGAGGTAATCCCAGGCTTCCGGATCAAGATAGTCAGCCCGGACTTCCACCAGATCATAGTCCCCTTCGTACTGCTTTAACAATTCCGAGTTCTCTGTGAGGCTTTTTTGACCAAGAATTAGACACACTTTAGCCATTAAAAGTCACTCCTGTAAACAAAAATATCTGTAAGCTTTCCTTCGGACAAAATGAGCCGGAGTCTTCTGGGGAAATTCTTATATTTCAAATTGTAAATCAAAAAAGTCTCTTCCTCTCCCAAGGGGGGGCCCATGAGCTCCACGATCTCTGGCTTCCCCATACCCATTTTGATTCCTTGAAAAGCTTCGGTATATCGATTATCCAACCTGAGTTGCCAAACCCTGTTTTGATGTAAAAATAAATAAATATTTTTCGGGTAATAGAGGATGGGCTGCCATTGGGTTTCTGTGACTTTCAGGGGATATATTTCCGTGGGGATACCCAGAATTTCCATAGCTTGCGGGGGTGTTAGGCCAAGGAGTTGGGTTACATCCCAAGTTTCCACTTCTTGGGAAAAAAGTGCAACTGGGGAGGTAAACCAAAGGGATAATAGGAAAAGAATCGAGAATCTAGGGAACATTTATTCCTCTTTGTTGGGCGTTCTGTAGTAATAGGAAAAAAGTAGGGAGATTCCAAAAAGGATAAAAACCAAGGGCCACCATTGGGTGGCGAAATTTTGGAAACTATAACCCACAGGCATGAGTTTTAAGCTAAAAACAAAAAAGATCAACGAGAGGATCAAAAGCGTGATGGCGGGAATCAGAAGGGTGACCTTCAGTTGTCTTTTTTTAAAAACCAATGCATAAGGAATAAATGCCAATCCGATACTCGTAGCAAATCCTGGCCAAGAACTCTCCAGGGTGATCAGCCCCAAACTTATGAGCTGCAGTTGAAGTCCTGTGAGGAAAAGTACTGTTCCCGAGAAAATAAACCTGGGACGACCTTTTCTCACCACCACCTTATACCAGAAAAATCCCCCTAAAACCATGAGGATTAAAGGCCACCAATGGGAGAGCCATCCCACAATGGGATTTGTCCATAAAAGGAGGATAATTCCTAAAAATAAGGATGATATTCCGCCCACCAAGGCTCCCTTTCGGGAAAAAATATTGTTCATAAGTTCATCTGCCGTATCATTTCGTCGGCGAAACCGCTACAACTTACTTCCTTGGCACCTTCCATCAGACGGGCGAAATCATAGGTGACGACTTTGTTTTGGATCGCCTTAATCATGGAGTTTTCAATCAGCCTGGCCACTTCATTCCAACCCAGGTATTCAAACATCATGACCCCGGAGAGAAGAACGGAGCTGGGATTTACCTTATCCAGATCAGTGTACTTGGGAGCTGTCCCGTGGGTGGCTTCAAAGATCGCATGGCCAGAAATATAATTGATATTGGCTCCTGGGGCGATACCAATGCCTCCAACCTGGGCGGCAAGAGCATCGGAAAGATAGTCCCCATTGAGATTGAGGGTGGCAATCACATCAAAATCCTCGGGTCTGGTGAGTACCTGCTGAAGGGTGATGTCGGCAATGGAATCTTTAATCACCAATCCTGCACCGGGTTTCCCCTCTGGAATTCGGCACCATGGTCCTCCATCGATTTCCACCGCTCCGAACTGCTCCTTGGCGACTTGGTAACCCCAATCCCTAAACGAACCTTCGGTGAATTTCATGATATTACCCTTATGAACCAGGGTGAGGGATTTTCGTTTGTTTTCAATGGCATAGGAGATCGCAGAATGGACCAATCGCTCGGTTCCGGCGTAGGAGACGGGTTTGAATCCGATTCCCATCTGAACAGGGAGTTTTCTCACCGGAGCGCCCATGGATTCCAGGTCTTTTTGCCATTGATCCGTGGCTTCTTGGGTGCCGAATCGGATTTTTTTGAATTCCTTGGGAAATTCTTTAGCCATAAAATCTAATATTTTTGCCGATTCCGGTGATCCAGCGGCGTATTCGATACCCGCATAAATATCCTCGGTGTTTTCCCGAAAGATGACCATTTCCACCGCTTCAGGCTTTTTAACCGGGGAAGGAACACCGGGGTAATACTTCACAGGGCGTAGACAGACATAGAGGTCCAATATTTGCCTCAGGGCTACGTTCAGGGATCGGATTCCACCGCCCACAGGGGTGGTTAAGGGACCTTTGATTCCCACGAGATGGGATTTGAATACTTCCAAGGTTTCATCGGGAAGCCATGTCCCCGTGGATTTAAAAGCTTTTTCCCCGGCGAGTACTTCCTTCCATTCAATCTGTCTTTTCCCACCGTAGGCTTTTCTCACCGCTGCGTCAAAAACTCTCACAGAGGCTTTCCAGATATCAGGACCGGTTCCATCACCAATAATAAAAGGAATAATGGGGAGGTCAGGAACCTTCAGCCCCTGTTTTGTCATTTGTATTTTTTCAGCCATAAAATCCTCCGGGGAAAGTCTATACCTAAGATCCTAGGTTGCGCAAGATAGGCCGTGGGTGGTAGAATATCATCCAATGAAATACGCCGGAATTTTGATTCCATTGGGGACCATTGGAATCGCAGTCCTACTTTTGTTCGGCTGGGCTCCCGATGATTATTTTCTTCAAAATCTCGGCTCTCAAACCCCGGTCATGGAAGAACTTTTCAAGTTGCAAAGGGATAAAAACCTTACTTCTGAAGCGCTTTTTGTGGTAAATTCCCGTATACAAGGTGTGCTGAACTCCAGTGGTCAACCTTCAAGACAAAATCTGTTTCTTTCCACCTATGCCTCAACTCACCCTCAGGATCCTTTTTTAACCTACTATTATTACATGGTAGCGGAGAATTATCGGACTCAAAAGGCCGATGATTTTGCCGCATTGTATTACGACAGGGTTCTGCGAAATTACCAGGATTTAACATATAAAGGTATTTCCCTCCACCGGGCTTCCTTGGAAAAATTAATTCAGATTGTGCAGGACCCCAGTACCCGTTTGGGATATTTAAACGAATGGACCCAAAGATTCAGCGATCCGGCAGTGCTTCCGCGGATGCAATATTACCTGGGAAAAACTTACGAGTCCTTGGGTGAGTATGAAAAAGCCCAGGAAGCCTTCAAAGCCTTTATAAATCAACCGGGAACTATCATCCCCGGTGAACCCCAGGCTTGGAAAAATACCATCGAGTACGTGGACTTTTTTCGTTCGAATAAGGCTTGGGTCCGGCCGACATTGGAAAGTCTGGTTTCCAGTTTGAAGGATGCCTTCGCCCGGGTGGATATGAGAGCCATCGAGACCCTCAGGTCGAAAAGGGGTTTTACCGTGGTGACCTGGAGTACCATGGAAGCGAAGGCCCAGACCGACGATGACAGTCGTCAATTTGTCGCGACCCAGGTTCGTAAATCCTCGGGGATCGGTATAACCGGGGATTTCCACCGGGATTCCTCCGACCGGGAGGTCTATTTGCGCTCCACGGGCTGGGGATATTCTTTAAGTCCTATCTTTTATATTTACTTAAAAAAAGTTGACTTTCTACCCAATCCAGAAATTAATGGTGGGTGGGAATGGGCCGGATTATTTATGGGAGAGAAACTCTGATGAATTTTATTCTACTATTAGGGGTCCTAGGGTCTGTTCACTTGCCATTGCAAAATTTCCCCCTGGCCCATCCGGCCATCACCTGGGAAGTGCCGGGAAATTTACCTTCCTATCCTTTCCAATCTCTGCCCATGGAAATGGATCCCATCGCCCCGGAATTTTACGACTTGGTCATGGTGGACAATCCTCGGGTCTCCCAGAACATAACTCTTCTAACAGGACGACAGAAGGATTGGTTTTACAAGTCCTTAGAAAGGTCCTTTCCTTACCAGGATTATATATTCGAAGCTTTGGAAGAGGCGCAGGTTCCCCGGGAAATCTTTTACCTGGCTTTAGTGGAATCCGGATTTAGTTCAGGAGCGACCAGCCGGGTGGGGGCGGGGGGAATGTGGCAGTTTATGCCCGCCACGGCCAAGTGGGTGGGCATGAGCATGAACCAGTGGGTGGATGAGCGCCGGGACTTTATGAAGGCCACCGAGCAGGCTATTAAAACCCTGCAATACAACCATAAGGTCCTGGGGGACTGGTATTTGGCCATGGCGGCCTACAATGCAGGGCTGGGAAGGATAAGCAACATTATAAAGCGATCGGGTATCAAGGATTATTGGGCCCTTTTGGATAAAGGACTGCTCCCGGCGGAAACTGCCATGTACGTCCCAAGAATTATGGCCGCTTCTCAATTGGCCCATAAAAGTGGACGACTGGGGATTCCCATGAGCTGGGAAAGTCCCCTGGCTTGGGATACCCTGGCATTGACCAAGTCCGTGGATTTAAAAATACTGGCGGAGCTTTCCGGTGTGCCCTTTGCGGATCTTAAAAACCTGAATTCCGAACTAAAATATACCATCACCCCTGACCTTCCGGGGGGATACAAACTTAAAGTTCCCGTGGCTGCCTTGGAACCACTGCGTGCGGCCTTGGCCAACCCCAACCTCACCCTCATGCGATACCATATTTATAAAATCCGTTCTGGGGACACCTTAAGTGAGCTTTCCCAGCACTATGGAGTCAATACGGAGATGATACAAAAGTACAATCCGGGACTTCGGCCCCAGTTTCTGAGATTGGGTCAGGAGGTTTTGATCCCAGCATTGAAGGATGTGGCAGCATATCCCGGGAAAAAGCCCCAGGGTCCCTTACCTCCGGTGTCAAAGGATCAGGTGGTAGTCCAACAAGGGGATACACTCTGGTCTCTTTCAAGAAAATATGGAACCACAGTGGAAGTACTGGCCAGGCTCAATGGAATTGGGGATGGGAGAAGCTTGAGTCTGGGACAAAGGCTTAAACTGCCCGTACTGGGGGGGGGACTGTGAAATTCCTCGGAATAGGGTTTTTATTGATTCTGGGGAGTCTTTTGGGTGCCCAGGAGGGGATTACTAAAGATCAGATAAAAGTGGAAAGTTACCTGGATTGGAAAGCTGGTGTATTTATCCTGGATTTAACGGCACCTTTGGTCCGAGATTCCAACGTTCTCCCGGTGAACCGGTTCCGTACCGAAACTTTTTTAGCGGAGAATTTGAAAGAAATGATGCTGGGTGCTCTTTTCACCCTGCGCCTGGATTCTTCCCGCATTCTTCAGGATCTGGCAGCGGATGATCCCAGACTTTTTACTCCCCTGGGGAATTTGGTGGATGAACTGACCCAAACCTACAGCCGTACCAATCCGGGTTACGAAACCTTGACCATCCGGTACAGCCTTCCTGTTTTTAGCCGACTTATGAAAATCCTGGTGAATCACAAGGTTCCCAGTGGTGAATTTTTTCCCTTGGGATACACCTCAACGAAAGATTACACGGGTTTGGTAGTTTATATCCCAAAAACTCCTGGGACTCCCGATCTGGTTCCCGCTCTTTTTCCCCGGATTTGGGACCGCAAACAAGACCTGGTTTTGGATCTCCAATCCATGGATCCCGCGTATCTTTTGAAATGGGGAACCATGATTTATAGCCGATCCTTCGATGAAACACCTTTTCGGGACAGAATCGGAATGGATCCCCTGCGGGTAGTGGCTTTGGGGATTCAGGGGGAAACTCCCACGGATATTGTGCTCTCGGTAACTGAAGCCAACAAGATCCGATTTAGCCTGGTCAACAGAAAAATCCTTTCCCAAGGTCGAATTTTGGTCATCCAGGAGAATTAAAATGGATTTGGAATACTATCTCGCGGATGTGTTTACTCATAAACCCTTCAGAGGAAATCAGTTGGGGGTTTTCCCTCAGGCCGATCATCTAAAAGACCATCAGATGCAGACCCTGGCCAAGGAACTGAACTTCTCCGAATGCACCTTTGTCCAAAGTCCCCAAAAGGGGGGAGACTTTAAACTACGGATTTTTACCCCTGAAAAAGAACTCCCCATGGCGGGTCATCCCACCTTGGGCGCTGCGGCTGTCCTGCGGTCCTTAGGAAGAATTTCCAAAGAGGAATTTACTTTTGAGGAAAATGTCGGACCTATTAAAGTTTCCTTTCACCCAGATGGGTGGATATCCATGGAACAACCCCTCCCCCGGTTTGGAGCCATTTTTGAAGAACCGGGGATGATAAGTCCCCTGGTCGGACTCACAACCCAGGATCTTTTACCTGGGGGAGAAATCCAAATGGTTTCCTGCGGACTTCCCTATCTCATCATTCCTGTGAAGGATCAGGAGGCTTTGAATAAAGCCCGGGTAGATCGGGAAGTTTATAACTCGGCTAAGTCTAAATTAAACTTTGGAGAACTTTATCTTTGGTGTCGGGGAGAAAAATCGGGAACCTATCACACCCGCATGTTTGCTCCCGGTGTAGGTATAGAGGAAGATGCGGCTACCGGAAGTGCGGCGGGCCCTTTTGTGTGCTACCTGGTGAGAAACGGCTATGGGGAACTGACAGACGGGGCACTGGAAATTGAGATTTTCCAGGGGGAGAATATGGGGCGACCTAGCCACTTGAAAGCGCGAACTTCCTACGGTTCCCAGGGATATTCCCAAGTTCTGGTCAGCGCAAAGGTGGTGATTCTCGCATCAGGTTTTTTTAAGGGCTTTCTTTTTGATTCCCCAGAGGATACACTCAATCCATGAAAAAAAGATTTATCGCAGGAATAATACTGGTTCTTTTAACGCTGGGTTCGGCTGCGGGATTTCTATTTTGGGTCTCTGGAATTGCTGCGCCCATGCCGGAAGCTTTGAAAGCTTTGGAATCCGACGCCCAAGTGCAGGTGGAAGATCGGGGTTGGTGGGTTTTTACCCCAACCCAGGGGAAACCCGCAAAAGGCTTTCTTTTTTATCCCGGAGGAAAAGTTGATCCCCGGTCCTATGCTCCATTAATGCACCAAATAGCCCAGTCAGGTTTTCTGGTGGTCCTGGTTCCCATGCCTTTAAACCTGGCGATTTTTGCCCCGGGAAAGGCGGATGAAGTGATGAAAACCTTTCCTGGTGATGTGAGTTGGATTTTGGGTGGTCATTCCTTAGGCGGTGCATCCGCCTTAGCCTTTGCCAAGGATCATCCCCAAAATGTGAAGGGGGTGGTTTTATTGGCCTCCTATCCCCCTGAAGGTCTGAATTTATCCAAAACCAATTTGAGGATTCTATCTGTCTATGGTGAAAAAGACGGATTATCCACACCGGAGAAAATTACCAGGTCCCAAGCCCTGCTCCCCAGGGGAACCGCCTGGGTGGAAATCAAGGGCGGGAACCATGCCCAATTCGGTTGGTACGGACCTCAAGTGGGGGACAATATGGCGGAAATATCCCGGGAAAATCAACAGCAGACCATTTTAGGGGCTTTAATCCCTTTTCTAAAAAGTATTGATTGAGGGTTGGGCGATTATAAGTTGAAAGGTTTTCTGGGCATCCCGGCGTAAATTGGCAGAAAAAGGCCCTTGGAACAATCTAGTGAGAATCATCAAGCCAGCAGGGTCCGTAAGCCTGCCATTCATTCTCAAAATGTTTTTAAGTGCACCCAGGGCTGCGGATGCGGTGGCCTCATCCTTGGTTGTTTTTATCAATTCATAAATGGTTCTCAAGGATTTCCCATCCCCATCAAAACCGATCTCTCCCAAAACCTGGATTCCACCGATAAGCGCTTGAGGATCATATTCCTGTAATAGATTTCCAGCCACAATCTTTCTAATCCGAGGATCATGGGCTCCCCCCAAGAGTCTCAGGGCTCGCTTTCTCAGATCTGGAAAGTTATTCACCACGGCAAGTTCTAAAAATTCCGGCTCGCTCACCCCCGCTTGGGCTACAGAAAGGAGAATTAGGGATGCAAAATTCCACTTTGACCACAATTTTCCCTGGGATTCCAATTCTTCCATATCCTGGATCACTTGAGAATGGGAATTATAATCCCCCCGCTGGACCAGGGCTTTAAAATACTGATACTCGGGAATTTGAAGATAGGGCTTATCTAAATTCCTCACACTCACATCCCTTTGGATATCGGAGCGGCCTTGGGAATTTCCATAGAGTCCCGTCCATCCGAAACCTGGGGGGGGAGAGACTTGAAGGGCTGTGAATATCCAGGACTCCCCTGAAACGACTAGGATTCCTTTTTCCGAAAGTCCCAGGGGTCCCAATGTTTTACTGTCCTGGTACAAAACCTGAGGTTTACCGCCTTTCCCATCCCACTCCACCACCTGTCCATTTTTTAAGGGAAGGATGAGGGTTCTTTTTTCCGTAAGTACCCCCGATCCTGAAACCGGAGATTCTAAGGTGATTTCCTTCTCGAGCCGGCTTTGGGAAGATAGGATTCGAAGTTTATTTGTGGTGACCACCCACACCCTGCCCGTGGGTTCCACTAAAATCTGGCGAATGCTTTGGCCGGAGAAGACTTGGATTCGGAATTCCTCCCCCTGGTCATCAAGCCAGCTGATCCGTCCTCCGGCTCCGGTCATGAGCAGCCCTGTTACCGGGCTAAAGGCTAAGTGTTGCACAAGGGTAGGGGCTTTAATTTTCACCAGAGTTTCCCCCCAGGGATCTAAGGCCTGTAGGTTTCCCTCAGCGGTGGAGATCCAGAATTCACCCCCTGCATCCAATACCGGAAAGGTTGTGATCGGCGATCCCACATTTTTTTTCCAAAGAATTTTTCCTGTGGAATTTACGTTCAGGACGAGACCTTCCTTCAGGGCTAACAGGTAGTCCCCTTTCGGATCGGTGGTCATGGGTCCCATCAAGGGACTGGTCAACTTAATATGAAAGATGGGTACCAACTCCGGGGAGAGAACCCAAAGGGTATGGTCCCAAGTTTGAATGCTCCACTGGCCCTGGGGCTGCCGGGAAAGGAGGGGGACGAAGCGACCCCCCGAAGACCATCGGGCTTTTATTTGACCTTGGTCGTTCAATAAATAAAAAAATTTGTCTTCGCAGAGAAAGCCCCAGTCCCCCTCCGGTGTAGGCACGGGAAGTCCCAGGATTCTCCCGGGGGGAACAAATTGCCATAGGGGCGGGGTTTGGGAAAAACCGGGGGTAAAAAGGGTCAGACCCCAGAGGAATACAAAAAGTCTAGGCTTGCGCCAGGGGCCGATCAGGGGTTTCACCCGAGGGTCCATAGGCCCAAGGCCTCAATATGGGGGGTCTGGGGATAAAAATCAAAAATTTCCAAGGTTTTTAGGTGGTACCCCCCCGCAGCAAAATCTTTGGAATCCCGGGCCATGGTGTCGGGATTGCAGGAAACATAGACGATTTTTGATGGTCTCATTTTTATAAGGGCCTTTCTCACGGAGGTGGAAAGCCCTGTGCGGGGGGGATCCACCAGGACGACTTGGGGTCGGGGCATCCGGGTTTTTATCCACTCTTCCACGGTTCCTAAGAAAAATTGGCCCCGGGGAACATTTTTACGGGCAAGGGCAAGGGCTTGTTTGTTTTCCTCCACCACTGTGACTTGGGTGAAATTATCCGAAAGAAAGGTCCCGAAAGTTCCTACACCACCATAAAGATCCAGGACAGATTCACCTGTGCCGCAGAGTTCCAGCACCCGGTTTACCAGAGGAGGGAGGAGTTCCAAATTACTTTGGAAAAATCCTTCAAGAGAAAAATGAATGGTTTTATTTAGAAGTCTCAGACTCACTTCCTCATCCCGTCCCTGCGCCCAAACTTCCTTCCCATCGGTAAAGGCCAAAAATCGATGGGAAGTCCCGGGTGATTGGGGTAAGGATTTCAAAAAACCATTGAGAGGTGGGGAGAGCACAGGGCAGAATTCCACCTGGACAACCTTATGGGAGGCCGCGGCCTTAAAACCAGTAACTCCTTCAGCGTCCCGATGAACTTGAATCCGGTGGCGATAATGCCAGAGATCACCGAAAATGACCTGGGGGAGAGGGATAACTTGAGCTCCCAGACGTTTAAATCCTTCTTGAACCAGAAGGGCTTTTTGTTGTCTTTGATAGTCCCCGTCCAAATGTTGCCAAGAGCAGCCCCCGCAGGTTCCTGTGAGGGGGCAGGGTGGGGCGACCCGATGAGGGGAGGCTTCTAAAATATTTACTAACACCCCGCGGGAAAACCCAGGTTTTTCTTCGGTGATCTGGATTTCCACTTTTTCTCCGGGGAGAACTCCAGGAATAAAGACGGGCTTTCCCTCAATTCTGCCCATTCCTTCGCCCCCGGAAATAAGCTTTTCTACCGTCACAACCATGGTTCCCCCCGGTAAACAGCTTATCTAAGGGGGGGGGAAATGGCAATGGGAACGGGTGATGCAAGAATTTTCAGGAGCGACTTTTCAAAACCTGGGTTTTCCTCTATGTTTGTAGGAACATATGAGGACCTCCGCCGCCTTTGCCCCAGGACATGTCACAGGTTTCTTTTCTATCCAGGACCAAGATGAGGATCTTCTTAAAAAAGGGTCCACTGGGGCAGGATTCTGTTTGTCCCGGGGGGTTAGGACCACCTTAACCGAATCTAAAGCGACCTGGATCAAAATTGGGGATGATATCTGTGAAGCTCCCGTCTCCCGCAAGGTTCTGGAAGTGTTTAGTCGAAGAGCGGGAAAATCCCTACCACCTTTAAATATTCACCATGAAATAGATATACCCCTGGGTTCAGGATTTGGTTCTTCCGGGGCGGGGGCTCTGTCGTTAGCCCTAGCCCTCAATCAATTTTTCGATCACCCCTTGAGCTGGGAACAGGCTGCTGCTTGTGCCCATGAAGCGGAGGTTTTTTGTCATACGGGCTTGGGCACCGTGATGGGGGAAGCCTACGGACGATTTGAAATTCGCCTCAAACCCGGAGCTCCCGGTGTCGGTCAGGTTGTACTTTTCCCCGTCCCTCAAGCCTGGGAAGCGGTGTTCTGTCTCTATGGTCCCCTATCCACCCAAGGATTGCTACAAGATCCCGGGGTGAGAGACAGAATTAATTCTTCCGGGGCAGCCCTCACTTCAGAATTATTGAAAAATCCTTGTTTATCGGAATTTACCCAACTTTCCAGGGATTTTGCCCAGGGTACTGGCCTTATCACACCCCGGTTAGCCCAAGTATTGAAATGGAGTGATTCCCAGGGGATCCCCGGGAGCATGCTCATGTTTGGAGAGGGGTTATTTTTTCTTCTCCCTCCTTCCCAGGCCCCGGCTTTCGGGGAAGATCTATCAGCCCGGGCTCCGGGAGCCCGTATCTTTCATTCAGCCCTGGATACCCAGGGAGCGAGGTAATCATGGATTTCAATATTCCCCCCAGCCATCCCCGGTACCATTCCCTGCTATTTAGGGAAAAAATTGTGGAAGGAATGCACACCAAGGTCGTTACCCCCAACGGTCTGTTTGCCCACGGACGGGGTGAGTCCCTGGACTACTTTATCGGAGAAGAGACCCGGGATTTTGCCCTGAAGGGGATACGTGCCGCTGCACTGACCTTAAGTTTGGCCCAGTATCCGGTCATCTCGGTGAATGGAAACGTGGCAGCCCTCTGTCCCCGGGATCTGGTGGATTTAGCCCAGGCTTGCGGTGGAAAATTGGAAGTGAACTTATTTTACCGGGCACCAGGACGGGAAGAGGCCGTAGCGGAAGTGCTTTACAAAGCTGGAGCCCTGGAGGTTTTGGGGGTGGGTGATGATGCCAGTGCTACAATTCCCGAACTTTTCAGCGACCGGCGGAGGGTCAGCCCTCAGGGGATTTTTAAAGCCGATGCGGTATTTGTACCCTTAGAGGATGGGGACCGGACTGAAGCTTTGGTGGCCATGGGGAAAAAAGTCGTGACCGTGGACCTTAATCCCCTCTCCCGCACCGCAAAAATGTCCTCAGTGACCGTGGTGGATCATATTGTCCGGTGTATGCCTCTCTTGGTGGAAGCCTGTCGGGAAGTTAAAAAGATGGACCGCACAAAAGCCCTGGCTGAACTGGCGAATTATGACAACAAAGCCGTTCTTGGGGCTTCCCTTCGCTATATGGGAAACCGGCTGCTTACTTTAGCGGGGGAGGCCCAATGAGCATGTCAAAACCTTTTCCCCATGAAGATCCCCGACTTTTAGCCTATCTGGAAAAATACCGCAGTGGTAAACTTTTGAGTCTCCTCACCGCCTACGACTATCAAATGGCCACTTTGTTGGTGGAAGCCGGGGTGGATGCGCTGTTGGTGGGGGATTCCTTGGGGATGGTGGTTCAAGGCAATGATACTACCATTCCCGTGACCGTCTCACAAATGGCCTATCACACCGCCGCCGTGGCGAAAGGGGCGGGGGATACTCTGATGATCGCCGACCTCCCTGCGGGGAGTTATGCCACTCCGGAGGAAGCCCGGCAAGCCTCCCAGGAACTCTTGGAAGCGGGAGCCCAGGGGGTCAAATTTGAGGGATATTTCCCCGGACTCTGCCAAGCTTTGGTCCAATCGGGTATCCCCGTCATGGGTCACTTGGGTCTTCTTCCCCAAACCGCCCAGGAGTTTAAAGTACAAGGTAAGGCACAGCAGCAAAGGGA
The DNA here is from genome assembly GCA_964624355.1 of uncultured Spirochaetales bacterium. Classification (GTDB taxonomy): domain Bacteria; phylum Spirochaetota; class Spirochaetia; order JABEVK01; family JABEVK01; genus CAZUXL01. The sequence continues at coordinate 18 of CAZUXL010000011.1, read as the reverse complement.
TGAAATTCTAGCCCAGGC
>CAZUXL010000010.1:0-44702 GCA_964624355.1 uncultured Spirochaetales bacterium | reverse complement strand
CTCTACGAAGTCATGCGGGGTCATCGAATCGCTGACAACAGTTTCTGGAAAATCTTGGAAGAAAAAGCCTCGGACTTTGCCGCAAAAACAAAAGAATTTGCCGATGGAAAGGGTGATGCGGTCCTCGTGGGAAAAGACCTTCTTGCAGGAATGAAAGCTGCTGCTGCCTTCGGCCAGGCTCCCCAGATTTTCAAAAACCAGAAAACTGCTGCCCCCTCCATGGAACTCTACGCTAAGCATTACCTGGACAACCAAAAAGTATTCTATGGTTTTGCAGCCTTGTCCATGCTAAGCAACCTCGGTGCTGTGGTCACCGAAGGGGGAAATGGAGCCGTAACCCGTTCACTCATGGACGACTGGTTCCTAGATCGAAAAATCCGTAGGATTTTAACGTCCCTGGAAATTTCGGAAGGGGATGCTCATCATATGGTGCATATGGTGAAGGTCATGATCAGCCATCAACACTGGAACCAGAAGAAAACCTCCGATAAATCCCGTGCTGGACTTCTGCTAAAAGACCTCCTGCTCGACAGGGAATTGCAGGAGCTCATGGGCACCAACCGGTACGATGGGGTTCTCTACTTCAACAAAGAGGGATTCCTCTACCTAACCGGCTGGCTCTTTGGATTAGGAATCACCAGTGCCTTTAAAAATTCCGAGGAAGTCAAAACTGTAGCCGAAGAAGTTGCGGAAGTTTACTCCATTATTGAAGAATGGAAAAAAGCCGCCGAGTTGGCCGGTTATGAGGTGGAAAAATGGATAGAGCTCTTGATCCCCGGTGAAAAGCTGGCAAAACCAATGAAACCCAAGGTTCCAAAAGCCTAATTCGTTAAGCCGGAAGATTTCATGTCTTCCGGCTTTTTTTTTGAATTCTTCCTTGAAGGAATTCTGTATGAAATACTATACAGTTCTCCTGGATATACACTAACCATCCCTGCCCTATTCCAGTTATGATAAAAGTTTGTATTTCATTACAATACAACACTTTAGATTATAGATTAATATATCCTTTTATTCTGGCACACTTATTGCTATATTTGATGTATGGAAAACAGAATTGCCGATTCAAGTATGAGTCAGATTCTTTCAGGGATTATCGAGAGATCCAAAGAGATTCAGACCGAATTATTTCGTAAATCCATACACCTACTTGTGGGTGCTGTGCCTCTTCTCGCTGCCATGAATCTTGGCTTTACACGAATAGCTCTAGTTCTGGGTATCGCTGTTTTTCTGTACGCAGAAAAAGTGCGCCTCAGTGGGGGAACGATCCCTCTCATCACAAACATCACAAATCAAGCATCCCGCCAGAGGGATACAAATAAAATGGTTTTGGGTCCCTTAACCCTGGCCTTTGGCGCCCTGTTTACCCTAATTTTCTTCAAGGAGCCCACCGCCTCCGTGGGAATTTTTGCCTTGGCCTTCGGCGATGGATTGTCTTCTGTGGTGGGTAAAATATTTGGAAGAGTCAAACTTCCCTTCACCGGCGGAAAAACACTGGAAGGAACCCTCACAGTGTTCCTGGTTGTCCTCCCTGTGGCTTTGGCTGCCGGAGGAACCTGGAATACAGCTCTCATCGTTGCGGGTGCTGCAGCGTTCTTGGAAGCTCTCCCCTTGGAAGACTTAGATAATCTGATTCTTCCCTTGGGTACCGCCTTTTTGTTCAATCTTCTCAGATAAGATCACAAACCCAGAGCATCATCTTTTCTGGAAAGCACCATAAAAAGACAACCCAAAAGTAGAGTAGCCATACCAGGCAGATAAGTTAAGGGAAAGTAAGTTGCTGTTCTTCCCAGGATTAAGAGGGCGATTATCCCAGCCTCTTCCAACTTCTTTCTCTCCCCGTGAATCAAACCGGAAATCACCAAACTACCGCATGTCAACAAAAAAAGAACCAGGTTAACGAAGAACATTGCCGGTTCCTCGGATAATTTTACCAAGAGGGATGAAGTCAAACCCTGGCTATCCATGGGCCAGTAAAGCATGAGTCCAATACTTATAACCATGGCACCCAGCAGGATTTGATTGGATTTTTGATACTCAAATCCCAGGGCATAGATACTCAAAGCTAATAGTGAAAACAACTCTAGAAGTCTGAAACCATAGATTCCCCGACTTGTGACCACGGAGAAGAGGTAACTATAATTCCAATAGGAAAATAAAGGGATAAAAAGTTTTAGTGTATCCAGGCACATCAAGAAAAAGAAAATGGCCATAAAAAATGATTGCATGGAGGCTGTTCTTTGAAAATGCCGGCGAACAAGAAACCCAAAGACCAAACCCACGGTCAGAATTCCCCCGACTTGAACCAATGAGAACCCCAGGTTGAAGCTGCCTCCTGGCCCATAGTTCAGCCAAAAATATTGATCAAAAACAAAATATCCAGGACTTAACATCAAGGGACTGCCCATAATCATATAGGCTAGCCACAAAAATACAAAAAATAACCCCAAAGAAAGTATTAAAATTGCTGTAAGCAGACTGTTTCGGTGTATCATGCTTTATAGTATACAAAAATCCTTTAGATTTTTCTAAATTAGGCGATAAAATAAAAAGGACCTGTCCTAGGAGGGACTATGAAACAAATTCTCTACATAATTCTTCTTTCTCTCTTTTCAGGCACGCTGTCTTTCGGTGGGGATGTGGCCGTATTTAAAAACTTAGGCTTCTCCGCTGATGGAAAGTACTTTATGTTCGGCCAATACGGCATCGACGGCATCACTAAAAATCCTTACGCAGAGATTTATGCAGTGGATGTTAAAAAAAATGCATTCGTCCCCAACGGCACCTCAAAAGGTCGTTATCCTGTGGCCATTTCCATCGGTGACGATGGTCAAAAAGCTCTATACGTACAACTGGAAAAAGTTGAACCTTTAAAAAAATCCTTAAACCTGGACTTTCTCATCCAAGGACGTCCAATCTATTTCAGAGTTGTTACAGAGCAAAACCTAGCCAACGCAGATACCATGAAAGTTCTCGATTACGAGTCCGGTAGAGAATACTCCTTAGAATTAAAAGAAACCTTCGAAACTAAAAACGGGAAAACCCAATCCAGCTTTACCATTGATGTGCAGATCAGAGATAAAACAGGGGCGCTCCTGGATTCCCACACCGTAGGCTCACCAAACTTTTACCGACCTGGCGTCAAAAACTATACTATCAGTCAGATTTTGCTTGCTCCTAAGGAAAAAGGCCTGATCATCGTAGTGGAGAAGGAAGAAGACGATATGGCCGGGGGAGTGAACATCCGTTATATGATAGAAGCTCTTAAACTCTAGCCTTGCGCCGGGGGTCTGGTCGCATTAGAATTTGGCCATGACCAAACGGTTTCCAGGAAGTTTGATCTGGGAGGTGGGCGGAACCCTCCTGGTTTATTTTCTTCTTATAATTCTCCCTCTTCTCTTTGTTTTTGAAGCAATCCTCTATCAAAACCTCCGATCACAAAGACAGACAGAAGTACTTTTGCAGGAAAACTTTCCTCAGAGACCGGGGGTTCAAACCTCCACTTTTCCTGAAAAAGTACAGAATATCACTCGGGATTATTCCCTATCTACACTTCTTAATCTAAAAACTTCAAAAATATTAGCCAAACTCTATCCCTCACTTCCAAGCTTTCTTTATCGTTTTAACCGTGTTTTATCCCTAAGATCTAACACAAAAATTCAACTTACTACGGAAAATTACCTAGCTTTACTGGGCTATCACTCCACCAACTCCTTTAAATTGACCTTCTATTCCACCGAAAAACTCCTGGCTCCGGTGAAAAGCACCTTCGGCGTATTTAGAGCATCCCTGGCTCTTGGACTCATGGGTTTTTTGATACTGGTTTTCATCGTACTGTGGCGTTACGGAAGGTTGAACCGCCAAGTGAGGGACGAACGGGACCGTCTTAACTCAAACCTGGAACTGACCCTGCGTTTTGTGGGCGAAGGAATTATTGTGGTGGATCAAGAACACCGTATTCTTAGACTGAATCACGAAGCAGCCCGGCTCACGGGATGGTCCGAATCCGAAGCCCAAGGACGGCCGCTTTTGGATATTTACATGACTCTCGACTATGGGACTCGGGAAGTTAAAGATAATTGGACACAAAGGTTAATGATGCCTCCTACGCCCCTAAGCGCTGCCCTACTCTTGGAAGGAAGACACGGCTGGGGTTCCCGGATCCTAGAACGGGGTGGAACCTATCCGCTTCCCCGGAATGAAGTGGGATGGATTATATTCTTTAAGGACGTCTCGGAAGAACTGGCACTGAAAGATCGTCTAAATCATGCACAAAAAATGGAATCTATCGGTCTTCTCACCGGCGGAATTGCCCATGATTTCAACAATATGCTCTCAGGAATCATGGGTGCCGCAGAATTGATACAAGATGAGCTCCCCCCTAAAAGTACGGGGGCGGATATGTTGAACATCATCATCAAAACCTCCGAAAGAGCAGCCAGTCTCACACAAAAGCTTCTGAGTTTTTCCAGAAAAGGAAAAAACCTGCTTCAGACTGTGGAAATCAACTCCGTAGTCCAGGAAGCTGTGGGAATCTTGGAGCATTCCGTGGATAAAAAAATAAAAATTTCATTTCATCATTTGGATAAAAACGCCTTCGTAAATGGAGATACCACCCTCATACAAAACAGTATTTTAAACCTGGGGGTCAACGCCCGGGACGCTCTCCCAAAGGGGGGTATCATCACCATCGGGATAACGAAGGAATACTTGGGCGAGAGTTTTGGGAAAAATTTTCAGTTGACAGCCCCCCCGGGTCCTTATTATGTGGTCAAAGTGCAGGACAATGGAAAGGGCATGGAAGATGATGTTAAAAGTAGACTCTTCGATCCCTTCTTCACCACTAAGCCCCTGGGAGAAGGGACAGGATTAGGATTGGCCGCAGTGTTGAGATGCATGAAGGACCATGGGGGTGCCTTGCAGTACCAATCCGAATTGCACAAAGGGACGGAATTCCGACTTTACTTCCCATGCCAGGAAGACCAGGACATCACCCCAAAGGAAATCACCCCCGTCACCACCAAGTTTTCAGGGCGGATTCTCCTGGTGGACGACGAAGAAGTTTTGTTGTCCACTGTGGGAGAGATGCTGGCATCCCTAGGATTTGAAACGGTGAACACCTGCGATGGGGAAAAGGCCTGGGAACTGCTGCAGGAGGATCATGATTTTTCCCTAGCGTTAGTGGATATAATGATGCCTAAGCTCAATGGGGTTGAGCTCCTGAAAAAAATACGGAAGACTTATCCGCAAATCAAAGTTGTCCTCATGTCCGGATATACAAAACAATGGGAACCTGAAAAACTTATTCACGAAGGGGCCGCTGGATTCATTCAAAAACCATTTCTCCGTAAGCGACTGGCGGAAGAACTCGGTAACATCCTTGCTAATCGTCTTGACAGTTCCCAGGGAAAACCCTAGGATTTTCTGGATATGGCAGAAAAAATTACACCCCGAAATGAAGACTACTCCAAATGGTACGTGGATATTGTTACCCAGGCTAAACTCGCAGATTATTCACCGGTAAAAGGTTGTATGGTCATCCGTCCAAGAGGATACGCCCTTTGGGAAAATATTCAAAAAGTTCTTGATGCCATGTTCAAAGAAACCGGCCACAGCAACGCATATTTTCCCATGTTGATCCCCGAAAGCTTTCTGAAAAAAGAAGCGGAACACGTGGAGGGTTTTTCCCCTGAATTGGCGGTGGTCACCCACGCCGGGGGCGAGAAATTGGATGAACCCTTGGTTATCCGTCCTACCTCGGAAACCATGATCTGGGCCATGTACAAGAAGTGGATTCAAAGTTATCGGGATCTTCCCATTCTCATAAACCAATGGGCCAATGTAATACGCTGGGAAAAGCGAACCCGACTCTTTCTCAGGACCACGGAGTTTTTGTGGCAGGAAGGCCACACCGCCCATGCCACGGAACCGGAGTGCGAAGCGGAAACCCTCCAAATGCTGGAAGTTTACAGAAAGTTCGCCGAGGAATACATGGCGATACCTGTGGTACCTGGTCAAAAAAGTGAATCGGAAAAATTCGCCGGTGCAGTCAAAACCTACTCTATTGAAGCCATGATGCAGGATAAAAAAGCCCTTCAGGCCGGTACCAGTCACAATCTTGGGCAAAATTTCGCCAAAGCCTTCGATGTGACCTTCCAGACTAAGGAAGGAACTCAGGATCACGTTTGGGCTTCCTCCTGGGGAGTGAGCACCCGGTTGGTCGGGGCTTTAATCATGACCCATTCCGATGATAAAGGCCTTATTATCCCCCCCAAACTGGCACCCACAGAAGTGGTGATCATTCCCATCCTGCGAAAAGACACAGCCCCGGCCGTCCTGGAGTATGTGGAAACTTTGGCAAAAGAATTGAAAATCGCCGGACTCCGGGTGGAAAAAGACTTCGACGACCATGCCAGTCCCGGATGGAAATTCGCTGAGTGGGAACTTCTGGGGGTTCCCGTTCGAATTGAAGCCGGTCCAAAGGACATGGAAAAAAATCAGGCTGTGCTGGTGAGGCGAGATACGGGGGAGAAATTCTTTGTTACCCGGCCGGAAATTCCCGCAAAGATAAAAGAGATCCTGGAAGATATGCAGAAAAGTCTTTACAATAAAGCTCTGGAACATCGATTGTCCCACACCTTTCCCGTGGAAAACTATGTGGATTTCATGAAACTTTTTCAGGGAGACACCTGCGAAGGATGGGCTGATACCCATTGGTGCGGAAGCAAAGAGTGTGAAGCGCAAATTAAAAATGATACAAAAGCCACCATCCGGAATATTCCTCTCCAGTGGCTAAATACCGAGGTGCAAGGGTGCAAATGTGTAAAATGTGGAGGCCCCGCCAAGCACCGGGTACTCTTTGCCAAGTCTTACTAGGAGTTTTCCTTTTACAAAGCTGCCAGGAAGCGCCACGTCCTTCAGGTACGACGTGGTACCTGAGGGAAGCTGACGGATTCAGAGAACTAGGGGGCTTCGAGGATCTACCTGAAACCTCCTGGCTTTCTTGGGAAGAATCCACCATTCCCACGGACTTTGACATTAAAGACAACCAGGCTTTTCTTTTAATCAATAGAAAGGGAATTTCTAAAGTACTTCAGGAGGGAGGATCGCTTTCCCTGACCTCTTTGGCTCCTGCTGGTAACTTTAATGCGAAGATTCTTCATGGGTTGTGGAATTGGAACGATAAATGGTTTGTGGCAACCCGGCCGCTGAACCTTCACACCCTCATTCCCGGAGGGCAACCTTCCACGGCTCTTTTCTACTGGACACCCCAAACTCAGGAATTTTTACCCCTACCCATGGGAACACAAACCCAGGACCCTCAAAAAGTAAATATTTTCCTCTCCCCTAAGCCCGGTTTTTGGGATCTGATCTGGGAATCCCCCACTGAAGAAATAAAATATACCCGGTATAATCCCCTCTCAGGGGAAGAAGAGGTACTTTCCGATACTTCCGAGGAGTTTTGGGCCAGAACCGATCCCGCCACCTGGGAATCCTTGAACCCTTCTTGGGCTGCCTATCTGGGGGCTTTGGACCTTCCCGCAGGGGATGTTCTCTTGGGTCTCTGGGATCAAGATCCTGACTCCCCGGAATTTTTCCTTCACCATACTCCCCATGGGGGAATTCTTCGGTCCATGGCTTTAGAAACCACCTGGGGTAAAGGGATTTTATTGGAGTCGGGTTCATTGGCCTTCTCAACCACGGAACAACCAGAGATCAAACTCATCAACCTCCCCAGAGTCTACAACCTCACTTACCCCTGGTTTTTCCTATACAAAGAGGGACTTGTCCTGGTTTGGATCCAAAAATCCGGGAAAACGACGGGAAATTGGGGCTTAACTTGGATTCCTCATCCCCAGAGGTTATAATGTCCCTATGAAGAGACTGTTTTTCCTGGTAAATCTTTTATTTCTACTAACCACCCCCGGTTGGAGTTTGGAATTCTGGGGTGTGGATATCGATGGATTGGAAATACAGGGGGGAATGTCATGGTACGGAAACTCCGTGGAAGACTCAGCCCCTGATCCCGTGGTGATGAATGTGGGTTTTTCCGTGCCTTTCCGGTTTTTTTCCTACTTTACCTTTAGACCGGAAAATCAATTTTTTTTAAATACCTATGGATTTGAAAATGGACGTACGATCCCCCTGGAACCCATGTTCGACTCTGTACTCTTCCTCACATGGATCATCAACCCCGCTTTGGGTTTTGAATACCCCTTAACCCAGGAAATCACCTTGGGTACGGAACTCACCCTAGCTTTTTTCCCCCGGTTTCCCATCTTCTTTTTGGGAAAAGGGTCCTCTCAAGCACTCGACGCCACCGGTTGGTTCTATTCCGGGAGATTCTTTTTCCCAGGGGTAGAGGTTCATGGAATCTGGCAATTTTCCGAGCTTTTTGCCCTCACAGCCCGGGGTTACCTTTTTTACCCGGTCTTTAACCTCTGGACCGGGGATCCCTGGTATGATCAGCTGGGTCTGACTCTCAATTTTGGACTTCGATTCAAACTTTAACAGGCTCCGTAAGCCTCATTAAATAAAGCTTTTCAGCTTAATTTCCTTTTGAAGTCCCAGGTCCTTGGATACCATGAGAGAAACCAGACCCGCACCCAGAATATCAATCGCCGTGGCAAAACTAACTAATAAGGGAATGATGGGCTGGAGATTGGTAAATCCAGCCTCGTATCCTTTCCCATAGATTCCACAAAGTACAGAAAGGGTGACGTAACTTGCCAAGGTCGGTACGGAAGGGATGGCAAAAGAGAGTAGAAAGCTGAAGAGCACGGTAAAAAATATCTGATCAAAGGTGATGTCCAACTGCACATAGGATTTGAGGATCACAAAGAAGGCAATGGAGGCCGTCATGGCGGTTCCACCCCGGCTAAACATGGCAAATAAAGGCAGATTCACCGCCCCGACCTTCCTCGGGATTCCTAAATTCTCTCGGCTGAATCTCATAAGGGGGCCCAAAGCAAAGAAGTTATCCCCCGTAATCAATCCGGAGACCCCCGCCCCCAATAGTCCGAATATCCATTTATAAGGATTTTCCCGGCGATTAAAGAGCCAGAGAATCCCTGGGAAGAGGGCAAATACTACCAAAAGGAACACAAAAAGAAGGACTATAAAGACTTGGATAAAAAGTTGAAATTGCTGGATGGACCGCAACTGGAAGATGAAATAGGAAGACAATGCCACCATTCCCACTGCCATAATTTCCACATAGAAGCTGTTGATATGGTAAAAAATCCGAGAGGCAGAGTCAAAAAAATCCGCCACAGGACGACTCATGTCCTTATCGAAGTTTAAATTCAACCCTAATATAAAGGATAAAACGTAGAGCGGAAGGAGAAAATCTTCCCCTCCTGTCAAAATCTGAAAGGCATTTTTTGGAAGAATATTGGCAAAGGTATCTCCGATATTCTTAAAAATGAGCTGAGATTCTTTTCGGGATGTGATGGGAATAGGCTGGGGTGAGACCAATAGAATGATCAAACTCCCTAAAAGTACCAGTAAAAAAGTGAGAAGAAGCATGTAGAATACGGATCTCACCATAACCTTTCCCAGTTTCTTCTCTTTCTGAAGGTCGTGAACCCCCACTGCCAGGGAAAAAAATACCAGGGGAAAAAGGGTGTAACGGCCTAGTCGTAGGAAAAAATCCGTGAGAATCTGTGCCCAGGCAGCGGGGGGAGGCATGGGCTTGGTATCCATGTGGGTTAGGTAGTCTTGGATCACCAATCCCCAGTTTTGGGTGGAATCCCCACCGGAAGGAATAAGCATCCCTAAAAGGACTCCAATCCCCACACCCAACAAAATTTTAAACCAGACTTTCATTTAATTCCCACCTTTGCTACCAGGAAAAAATCCCCTCTTTTCCTGTAAAATATGCCATTGTCCCCAAGCAGCCTTATGATTGAAGCCCTCTTCTTGCAGGAACCGCAGAAATGCATCCCCCGATTGGCCAGAGGCTTCAAAACCCCTAACCTTGTCCCGGGAAGTCTGAATAGTACCCTGCCCCAGCCCCTTGAATCCGGAATAAATACAAGAACTCAGGGGGCCGATACCATGACTTGTTTCCCGAAAAAGAACAAAATTAATTTCCAAGTGGGGATTAATCTTCCCATAGGTCGTCAACTCCCGAAGCAGACAAAAAAAGCCTTTTACACCCAGATCCAGTTTTTCATCCAGTTCTACCAAAGGCACAGCCCCGGCAGGACGACTATCCAATTCAGGTGAGAGTACCAGCCAAACCTCGTCCAGGGTTCCAAAACGGGCAAGAATATCCGAGAGCAAATTTTTGCTCGAAAGAGAAGATCGGCGATTCCATGGCAGAACCAGATGTTGATCAGGAATATCCCAATGAACCGTGGAGTCCGGTCTTGGCTGAACCGTAGAAGCGATTTTGTTCCCCGCACCCTGGAGAATCTGGATGATTTCATTTCCAAGAAAGGTATCTTTTCCAGTTACCAGAATTGTTTTTCCCATAAGAATGTCATACTACTTTCAATAGAACCGATGGTCAACTGAGGATCTAATGAGGCATTTACAAAACGACTGCGGTGGATTCCTGCTTCGTGAAAAAGACTCTATCCATTGATTTTTAGGCAAATATCCCTTAGTCTCAAAATACCTATGTCCCGGGCACCCGATGACGAAAAGTTTAAAAGAATCCTCGAAACAGCCTATAGGGAATTCAACCAGAAAGGATTCCGTGAAGCAACGATCAAGGCAATCTCTGACCAAGCGGGGGTAGCTCCAGGGTCCGTTTACACCTATTTCACCAACAAAGCGGATCTTTTTAAAAAAACGATCCAGTATCTTTGGGAAAAAATATTTTCCGAGATAGACAACACCATAAAATCCGACAAACCCTTCAACGATAAATTTTTCCGGCTTTACGATATCGTTTCACTTTATATCTGTGAGTCACCAGTTTTTCTCACGGGTATGGTATCCGGGGAGACCCGTCGAAAATTACTGAAAAAAAACTTGGAACTCCTGGCTGAAAAAATTCATACCCTTTTTAAACACCCCGATTGTCACATCCTCAAACCTGGTAACCTCGGTAGAGATTGGGATATCCATTCCTTAAGAATTATCCTGACCGGCGCCCTCTTCGACGGGGTCATTGCCGGAGATGACCAAATAAAAGAAGTATTTTCCGCCCTTAAAATGTATTTGGTAAAAATCCAGGGTGGGAGCACCAACAGTGAATAAAGAATCCGTAAAATATATAAGACATGAACTACGAACCTATTTAAACCATGTGATGGGGTATAGTGAAATCCTTCATGAGGATCTCGTATCTCTGGAAGATGAAGAAACTCGGGAGGAAATTCAGAAAATATTTGAAGAGAGTTCCAATCTCCAGAATATTTTTTCCCTTTCCTTCTACGAGGAAGGACAACCCCGGGACCTTTTTAACGCCGTTGAATTTAAGAAAAATCTCTACGGTCCGTTGTACATTATCATCGGATTATCCCAAAGAATAAAAAAACGGTGGGAAAAATCAGAAAATTTTTCCACGCTTAAAGATATTCAAAAGGTCTTGGAAGCCTGCCGTAAGATTTTAGAAATGGTTGAAAAGGAAATCCAAATTTCCGAATCCATCGAGCCTCCCACAGTCACGGCTCACTCGGATCATCCAGGGGTGCCAGGCGGACCGGCTTTGAAACCTCGGGACGAGCAGGGAGGAAGCCTCTTGGTGGTGGATGACAACGAAATGAACCGAGATATCCTTACCCGGCACCTGGAAAGGCAGGGTCACAGGGTTATGGCCGTGGAAAACGGTTATCTTGCCCTCCAAACCCTGAAAAATTATGTTTTCGACCTGGTACTTTTGGATATCCTCATGCCCGGACTCAACGGGTACCAGATCCTGGAAAAAATGAAGGAGGATGAGAGTCTTCGCCATATACCGGTGATTATGATTTCCGCCCTGGATGAGATGGACTCTGTCGCCCACTGTATTTCCTTAGGTGCGGAGGATTACCTTCCCAAAACCTTCGATCCCATTTTATTAAAAGCCCGCATCTCCGCTTGTCTCACGAAAAAGCGTTTTCGGGATCAGGAACAAAGATACCTTTTAGCCCTTTTGGAAAGCAAAATCACCCTGGAAAAGGAATTGGGAGAAGCGGCGGAATACGTGAAAGGCCTTCTCCCGCGGCCCTTGCTGGGGGAAGTGAATGCGGATTGGGTCTTTGCTCCCTCGGCAAAACTGGGGGGGGACTGTTTCGACTATCATTGGGTGGATGATGATCATCTAATGGTGTACCTCTTGGATGTGTCAGGACATGGAATAGGAGCTGCACTGCTCTCTGTTTCAGTGATGAATGTGCTTCGGTCCCAAGGTCTCCCTCAAACCGATTTTATGAACCCCTCCGCTGTTTTGGGAGCCCTTAACCACAATTTTCCCATGGAAAAGCAAAACAACATGTACTTTACCATCTGGTATGGGATTTACCACAAACCCACCAGGACCATGAAATACGCCAGTGCCGGTGCTCCCCCCGCTCTCCTGGTTCACCAGGACCATAATCTTCCGGTTATCTCCGAGTTGACCACCACGGACCTGATCATTGGGGTGGACATGGATTATTTTTATGAAACGAAAAAAGAAATCATTCCCCTGGATAGCCGCCTCTATCTGTTTTCCGACGGAGCCTATGAGGTTAAAAAAGCCAATGGTAAAATGATGGTCTTTAAGGAATTTATGAACATCATCAACTTCCAACCCCACGAGGGGGGTGGGAATACCCAATCCATCTACAATCAAATTCAAGGACTGGCGGAAATTGAGCACTTTGAAGACGACTTCAGCCTGCTTGAATTAATCATCCCCTGAGTTTCCTGGAGTCAAACCAGAACTTTAATCATCTCCTGGGGATGGGTATCCAAATATGCAAAACATGCCTGGCGGATATCCTCATAAACCCTCATCCGTTTAATATTTTCCTTCACCTTGTGGCCAAAGGGAAAGTGATCGAAATAGTAATCCCAGAATCGTTGTGCCCTGGTAGGCCAGAATTCCTGGGGTTGATGGGCTTCCAATAACCGGTGGAATTGATGGGCTTGCTCCTGAAGATCCACCTGAAGGGTGAAATTTTGATTCTTTTCCTTTTCTTTTAAAAAGTGAAAAATCCAAGGACTTCTCACAGCTTCCCGGCCAATCATCAGCCCATCAGCCCCGGTTTCCCACCCCCGGTTGCTGGATTTCACATCCCGGATATCCCCATTTCCCCAAAGGGGAATTTTCAAATCTGCTTTGAGTTCCGTCAGATGGGTCCACCGGCTGGGACGTCCCATTTTATCTTTTTTTGTTCTGGGGTGGAGGGTGATGAAATCCACCCCCACCGCCTCCAGCCCGCGGCAAAAACGGGATAGGTAGGCGGGATCCTCCTTTTCTCCCAAACGGAGCTTCACCGAAAGGGTCTTTCCAGAGCGCACCAAGGGACGCAGGGACTCAAGGAGCCTCCAGGCTTCCTCGGGTCCGGACATCCACGCAATACCAGCCCCGTGGTCGCAGATCTGATGGGCGCTGCACCCCATGTTTATATCAAAACCCGCCACTGGAAGATCCTGGGCTTTTGTGAGGGCTTTTACAAATTCCTCATGGTCGGCACTGACAAACTGAAGAATTAGTTTGTCAGGATGGGGGGCCGGGTCGGTATAATAACTTTCAAATTTCCGGTTTCCCACATAACTTTTACAGTCCACCATTTCAGAAAAGAAGTAGTCACAGCCCCCCCACTGGTCTATGAGGGTACGCAGACCGCGATGGGTGAGGGTCGCCATGGGAGCCAGAGCTAGGGGTTTTAAGGAATTATTCACGGGGATTTATATCCTGAATTGGGGTCTGCTGGCTAGGAGTCACCAATGCACCCACCCCATAACGGAAACAGTTCTCATTTTTTATTTTGAATATTTAAGCACAATATTTAATTAACCGTTTTTTCCAAAAGAGATTATTATTATGGGAAGGAGCTAACTAATGTTTAAATCCTTACCCCAGATGCTTCAAGAAAAAGCGGGGGTTCAACCCGAGAAAATTGTCCTCTATTCTAAAGATTCTAACGGCCAGTTTTATGGTGTTTCCTATAACACCCTCTATACGGAAGTCCTGGATTTGGCGGAGTCTCTAAAATCTTCCGGCATCACCCAAGGGTCACCAGTGGGTCTGGTTTCTGAAAACCGACGGGAATGGTTAGTCACCGACCTGGGGATATTAAGTTTAGGGGCTGCGGATGTCCCTCGGGGAAACGACGCCACACCGGGGGAACTTACCTATATTTTAAAAACTACGGAAGCCCAGATCTGTTTTGCCGAGACCAAAACCCAGGCAGAAAAAATTCTCTCCTTGGCCAAGGACCTGCCCAATTTGCGGATTGTGGTGGTCTTCGATGAAGCGGGTTTGGATGAATTGGTCGTTCCTGGAGGTCTGGAACTGGTGGGATATAAAACCTTTCTTTCCCGGGGAACCGGAAAGGATCACCAGGACATTGAACAGACCATTTCTCAGATTCAACCTAAGGACTTAGCCACAATTATTTTCACTTCGGGAACCACCGGTATCCCGAAAGGGGTCATGCTCAGTCACGAGGGCTTCTTGAATCAAGTCAAACATGTGCCCGATCTATTAAAATTAAAGCCGGAAGATATATGGCTGTGCGTCCTCCCTGTTTGGCATGTTTTTGAACGGGTAATGCAATACGTCGCTTTGGGGAACAACTGTGCCTTGGCCTATTCCAAACCCCAAGGGAAAATTTTACTGGCTGATTTGGCAAGTTTGAGACCCACTTGGATGGCCTCGGTTCCGCGAATTTGGGAAGCGCTCAGGGACAATATCTACGCCCAAGTCAAAAAGCAAAGCTCCCTTAAACAGTCCCTTTTTCATTTCTTTGTAAATGTGGGGAGCCGTTGGAGTAAGCTGCGGGATTTGGTTTATGGCTGGGTCCCTGAGTTCCGCCGGCGAATCAGATTTCTCGATACCCTGGGTGCTCTGGTTCCCTGGCTACTTCTCACTCCCTTAAAAATATTAGGGGATATTTTGGTTTTTAAAGGCATCCATGAAAAATTGGGGGGCCGGTTCGTGGCCGGGATTTCAGGAGGAGGTGCTCTCCCACCGGTGGTGGATCAATTTTTTGCCGCCGCAGGGATTCTTCTCCTGGAGGGCTACGGAATCACAGAAACATCCCCCGTGCTGGGGGTTCGTCACCAAAGCCACCCCTATCCCGAAACCGTGGGCTCTGTCTTTCCTGAAATGGAAGTTCAAATTCGCAGTCTGGAAGGTCATATTCTACCCCCAGGTCAAAAAGGCCACATATTTGCCAGGGGGCCGCAGGTGATGCTGGGGTATTATAAAAATCCCCAGCTCACAGCTCAGGTCATGGACGAAAATGGTTGGTTTAATACCGGTGATTTGGGAATGATGGGATTTAACCAAGAATTGAAAATTCTTGGTCGGGCGAAGGATACGGTGGTACTCCGGGGAGGTGAGAATGTGGAACCCTATCCCCTGGAAAGTAAACTCAAAGAAAGCGCCTACATTCAAGAAGCGGTAGTGGTGGGACAGGATCAGAAATTTCTCGGAGCCTTGATTGTCCCCAGTTCCCAATGTTGGGAGGCCGCTGGGGTTTCTCCCTCCGAAGAAAATGCCCAGGCTCTACGGCCTCTCCTGGCGGATGAAATTAGCCGCAGGATCTGCCCTGCCGCGGGGTTTAAAGATTTTGAGCGGATTCTACGATTCTGCATTCTCCCGAAGGCCTTTGAAGTGGATAAAGAACTTTCGGCGAAACAAGAAATAAAACGCCATACCATACAAGAATTATATGCGAAGGAGATTTCGGTTCTATATAACTGATTTAAATCTGCTTTTGGAGACTCCTAACTGGAAATCTCTTCCTTCAATAACCTTAGATAGTGCTGACAAGCCCCATCTAAGGGACTGTCAATTTTTTCGAATAGCTTCAAAGCTTGAGCAAACTGTCCTTCTCCATAAAGATTCACAGCTTTTTCGAAATCCACCTTTCCTGCGGCCTTAATCTGCCGGTGACTTGCATCATCGGCTTCAAAAACCTCCAGCACTGCGACCCGTTCATTTTTGCCTTTCACTGAGGAGTATCCCACAAACCGCAGGAGAAAGGATTCATGGTCCTCTAAATGGTTGTAGACCTCCCGGCTTATGAGGATGCGTGATCCCAAATCCTTGGTCAGACCTTCCAAACGGCTGGCTAAATTGACCGAATCTGCGATCACTGTGGTTTGCATCCTCTGGGGTTCCCCAATGGTTCCCATCATGAGGGTTCCCATATGAATCCCTGTTCCTGTGAGAATGGGAGCCTGACCCAATTTTTCCCTCTCTTGGTTCATACTCCTGAGTTCCAGAGCCATTTCCACCGCCGTCCTAACCGCATCATCCGCAGAAGCAGGGAAAATGGCCATAATTCCATCGCCCAAATACTTATCGATAAAGCCGCGATTTTTCCTGATGATGGGGGCTATTCGTCCTAGATAATTATTAAGAAAGTTAATGGTTTGTTTCGGGGTCAGGGTCTCCGCCAAGGAGGAAAAACCCCGGATATCGGTGAATAAAATAACCATCTCTTTTTGAATCTGATCCCCGAGCTGGACTTGCGTGAGATTGGTTTTATCCAGGTACCCCAGGAATTCCACCGGAACAAACCTTTCTAAAGAACGATTGAGTTCCAGAAGGTGCTGGTGATACTCCTGGATGCGGTCGGCCATAAGGTTGTAATTCATTTTAAGATCAAAGAGTTCCTTGATGCGGGTATCCAGCTCCACCCGGCAAGAATAATCCATTTCCCCGAACCGCTTCACGGCTTCGGTCAAGGTGATGATCGGCCGGCTGATTTTCCCAGCCATGAGAATGGAAACGAAAATTATGATCACCAGGAATATGGCCGTTAAAACCCCGGCCACAAAAAATACATCCGTAAGAAAAAGATTGTAATTTGTGTCAGAAATATCGAGACCTAAGACGGCCAAAAACTCCCCGGTTTCCTGATCAAATATAGGCGCAAAACCCATGAGCGAATTGACTTTGAAAGCTTCATCGTAGATGAACTTTGGCTCGATGGCTGGAACTCTTTCTTGCAGGGATTTTCTGGCGGTCAGTTGAAGACTAATATCGTAACGGCTATTGAACCCGGAGATTTCTTCTTTCAAAGGAAGAGCCTTGACTTCCAATTCCCTCAATTTAATCACATCAGCATCGGCGATAAACCGGGCAAAATTGGGATCCGTATCTGGAACCAAAATATAGGCGTAAAGTATAAGATCTGGATTGGTATCTCTTAACAAATTTAGTGTTTTGTAAATTCGCCGGTATTCCATGGAGTTTTCCACTTTCACGGATTCTTGGGTAGTCCAATTTCGATTCTCAGACTTGGACACCAATGTTTTTAAATCTTGGGTATCTATACCCCGGGCACCGAGGACCACGGTGGTGTAGAGTCGATCCACCGTTTCTTCAAATACTCGTTTTTGAAGGGTAAAAAAGAGGGAGGAAAAAACAGAAATTAGTAAAATAAAACTAAGGAGAAAAAAAATAGTTCCAATGTATACTTTAAACTTAATACTCTGCATCTCGGCTCCTCCAAGGGCACCTCTAAAAACCCGACAGTTTAAATGACGAAGAGATTTTTTCTTATAGCGGGAGCGAATTGAGCTAAAATACCGATGAAACCTTAATGGTTTTTGAGGTGTTTTGGCTCAACCGAGCCCCTGATAGAAGGAAAAAGATTGAGTCAGAAAATTGCCTAGAGGTTTTAGAGGCGCCCCTAGTCATAATAGAGTAGGAGGCCCCCGGGCGCAAGAAGATTAAACGAAATGCCGGATTAGGAAGGCACTTAAAGCGGCTTTAGTCGGTGGAATGATTTCCGATATTTTGACCTTGTCCTGAAGGGCCATCATTTCCGGTGGAAGTTTAGGTTTATGCCCCACAGCCTTCTCTGCCACTTCTAAAAACTTTGCAGGATGGGCTGTGGCCAGAACCACCAGTGTTCCTAAATCAGGATTTTCTTTCAACAGTTTTCGGGCCGCATTCACCCCGACCGCAGTATGGGGACAGATATCCATTTTTTCCCTGTCCCAGACATCCTTCATGGTTTCCAAGGTGTCTTCATCATTCACCCGATCACCCCGAATCATAGCCCGCATGAGGCTCCAATTCTTTTGGAAAAGGTGTTCCATGCGCTCGAAATTGGAGGGATTACCCACGTCCATGGCGTTGGAGGGGGTGAGTACCGAAGGCCTGACCTGAAAAATTCCCGAATCCAAGTACTCGGGAACCACATCGTTTCTATTCGTAGCCGCTAAAAAAGAATTCACCGGGAGACCCCATTTCCAAGCGTAGAGACCTGCGGTTAGGTTCCCAAAATTTCCGGAAGGGACACAGAAAACCAGATCTTCCGACAGTTCCTCCTTTAATTGGGCGAAAGCCCAAAGGTAGTAAAAGGACTGGGGGAGAAGGCGGCCGAGGCTGATGGAATTGGCACTGGTTAAGGGAATGGCTTTGGAAAGTTCTGGATCTTGGAAGGCTTCTTTTACCATTCTTTGGCAGTCGTCGAAGGAACCTTGAACTTCCAAAGCGTGGACGTTGCCCCCCAGGGTGGTCAATTGTTTTTCTTGTAGGGGACTGACCCGTCCTGAAGGATAAAGAATAACCACTTCAATATTTTTTTTACCGTGGAAAGCCTGGGCGACCGCGCTCCCCGTATCTCCCGAAGTAGCTGTGAGAATGACCGCTTTTTCCGAAGATCCCCGGAGATACTCTTCCATGGTCGCCGCTAGAAAACTGGCCCCGAAGTCCTTAAATGCACAGGAAGGACCATGGAAAAGTTCCATTATTTTAAGCCCGTCTTTGAGAGTCCGCATAACAGGAGAAAACGGGAAGGCAGCCTTTACAATTCGAGCTACACCTTCAGCCCCCACTTCATCCTGAAGAAAGTGTCCGGTCACCAGAGCGGCAATTTCCTGGAATGTGGTATTTTTATTCATCTTTAGAAACTCATTCCTGAGATTTAACTCCCCTTCGGGAACGTAGAGCCCCCCGTCGGGGGCCAATCCTTGGAATATGGCCTCTTTAAAGGAAACTGAAACTTCGGGATTACGGGTAGATACAATTTTCATTTTTCTCACTTCCTTGTTTATCCTAAAAATGCCTTGTGGACGGTGTTTAAGGCAAGGGTTTTATCCTTATCCGCGATGACAAAAGAGATATTTCGTTCGGAGGACCCCTGGGCGATGGCTAAAACATTAATTTGGGCGGATCCCAAGGCACTGAACAGTCGCCCCGTGATCCCCGGACGGCCTTTCATATTTTCCCCGATTACTGCCACGACTTCAAGATTGTTTTGAGCAGCGAAGGGTTTTATTTTTTTATTATCCAGTTCTAAGGATAATTCCAAATTTAAAACTTCCAAAGCCTTGGCCACTTCCACTTGGCGAATCACTATACAAATGGACTGTTCAGAGGAGGCTTGGGAAATCATGATCACGTTGACCTTCCGGGAGGCCAAGGCACCAAAAACCCGGGAAGCAAAGCCCGGGATACCCTGCATTCCCCCGCCCTCCACATTTATAATGGAAACTTCCGGGATGCTGGCTATCCCCGTGATATCCCGGCCGTGGGGCTTAATATTCTTGGCAATTAAGGTACCCCGAACCGAAGGATTATATGTATTCTTAATCCAAAGGGGAATGCCGTTTTCCACTAAGGGCACCATGGTCGAGGGATGAATCACCTCGGCACCAAAATAGGAAAGCTCCATGGCCTCTTCCACGGAAAGTTCATCGATCACATAGGTACCCTTAACCTGGTTAGGATCGGCGGTGAGAACTCCGTCCACGTCCTTCCAGATCTCCACGGCGGAAGCTCCTACTCCAGCAGCAAGAATAGTGGAAGTGTAATCGCTCCCGTTCCGGCCGAGGGTGGTGGCTTTACCATCCTCGGTAACCGCCACATATCCGGTCACAATTCCCACACCCTTAAAATTTTTAAAGGTCGCTTGTAAGGATAAGTTGGTTCTTTGAAAATCCACCAGGGCGCTGCCGTGGTTATCGTCGGTGATGATAAGGCCCTTGCTGGTGTCAAAAAATTGGGCCGGGATGCCTTGGGAAGCCAAATGCCCGGTCATAAGCAGACAATTGAGCCTTTCTCCAAATCCCGCTATAAGATCCAAGGTCCGGGGGGAACATTCTTTTACCAGTTCCACTCCGTGAAGTATATCCCTGAGATCCCCCAGGATTTCTCCCATGGACTGCTGATAGGATTGGGCAGTGGCAAGGGTAATGAGCTCTTGAGCTGCGAGGGTATGCATGTTAAAAATCTTTTGGTAAGTTTCTTTGTAGGCGGGATTTGAACTTTCCGCTTCCCCTGCGGCTTGCAGAAGAAGATCAGTAACCCCTTTCATGGCCGAGAGCACCGCAAGGGCTCCTCCATGGGCCTCAAAATTAGACCGTATGATCATAGCCACATGTTTAATTTTTTCCGGATTCTGAACCGAGGTGCCGCCGAATTTTTGTACTACCATGGAGTTTTTTTGTCCTTGTGGGTTTTATAATGCTTTTTCTCAGTTTTATCTACAGGATAAGCCCCTCATGGGTTTAAAAAGTGGTTCATTGACAGCGGAAAGGGCTTTGAGATACCATCCATTATGCACAAATACATTGTCGATGGGGGATACCCCTTAAAAGGCCGGATACGGGCCAACGGAAATAAAAACGCTGCCCTGCCGTGTATCGCAGCGGCCCTCTTGAGTGACGAAGCCGTTGTACTTAAAAATATCCCTGAAATCGAAGATGTGCTGGTCATGTTTGACGTTCTCAGATCCTTGGGCTGTACTGTAGAACGTCTGGGAATACAACATTTCCGTATCCATGCTCTGGATATAAAAACCTCCGAAATACCCGTGGAAATAGGAACAAAGGTCCGGGCTTCCATCCTCTTTGCCGGTCCCCTCCTCGCCCGAACCGGCAAGGTAGTACTGCCGCCCCCCGGTGGGGACGTTATCGGACGGCGAAGGTTGGATACCCACTTTTTGGCCCTCACGGCCCTCGGCGGCCAACTGGAGATCAATGGGGTCTTCAGTCTTACGGCAAACAAACTGGTGGGACGGGAAATTTTCCTCGATGAAGCCTCGGTCACCGGAACAGAAAACGCAGTCATGGCTGCGGTTTTAGCCGAAGGTTTGACGGTGCTGGAAAACGTGGCTTCCGAACCCCACGTTCAGGATCTATGTAATATGCTCATTTCCATGGGGGCCAAAATCACCGGCGTGGGAAGCAATATACTCCGGATTGAGGGGGTCAAGAAACTCCACGGAACAGAATTTCGGATCGGGAGTGATTTCATGGAAGTGGGATCTTTAATTGGTCTTGCCGCCGTGACCCGGGGTGATATTGAAATAGAAGATGCGGATCCCCACAATCTGCGGATGATTAAAATTGGCTTTGGTAAACTGGGGATTCACTGGGAAACCGAGGGAACCACCATTCGAATAAGTCCTGGACAAAGTATGAAAATCACCCCGGATTTGGGGGGCGCCATTCCCAAAATAGATGATGCCCCCTGGCCAGCCTTTCCTGCGGATCTCACCAGCATTATGACCGTGGTAGCCACCCAGTGCGAGGGGACAGTTCTGATCCATGAAAAAATGTTCGAATCCCGGATGTTTTGGGTGGATAAACTCATCGCCATGGGCGCTCAAATTATTTTATGCGATCCCCATAGGGCGGTGGTTAGCGGACCCAACCGACTTCGGGGATCCACCTTGGTATCTCCAGATGTGAGAGCGGGTATGGCCTTGGTTCTCGCAGCCCTCTGCGCCGAGGGATCCTCCACCATCCATAATGTGTATCAAATTGAAAGAGGGTATGAAAACATTTCCCAAAGACTCTTGCCCCTGGGGGCCAGGATTCAAAGAATAAGTGTATAAAAACGATTAAGGTACTAAGGATTATCTTTAACCAGATGATCCTTTTGTTAGACCAAAACTTTTCTTAGTATCCCAATATTTGCTATTATCAAAACCACAAAAACCACAATCCACCCCGCAAGGCTAAACCAGAAAGGAAACACCGTTAAAATAAAAGCTATTAGAAGTGAAAAAATCCAGATGAATGTTTTATAAAACACCAGTACAACCACGGGTAGCATCAGAGATAAAATGGACAATCCAGCGGGGGCTTGGGTCAGGTGTTTCGATCTAAAAAACCAAGAAACAGCCAGAAGAAAAAAGGAAAGTGTAAACACTAAAAAAGATTCCATAAATCGGACAATCACCAAGGTTTCCACAAGCCTCGTTCCGTAACCCAAGGTCTTCAGACTATTTTTTAAATTAAACAGATCGTAAATTGAAAGATAATCCACCGGTTCCGATTTTCGTCCTAAATACTCCAAGTCCTGAGTGGTGACCGCTAAAGGATAAGTAAGGGGTATCTCTGAAATCCCTTTTTCCACTTGGGGGAAAAAAGTAATATCACTATTTTTCTCATCCCGGAAATTCATATTGAGTATCCCATTACTCAGGAGTCCGTAGGGAGCCGTAAACTGGGAAATAATTCGCCCTTGACTGTCCCACCGCATCACCTCAAGATCCTTAAGAAATGCCCCTCTTATGGAGGGAACGAGGGACTCTACGGAAACAATTTCTCGCACTCCTTCCTGGGGAAGTGGATTTGCAAATACTAACGGTCCAAAACCCTTTAACTGGAAAATATCTTCGGCCTCACCAGAAAAAATCACTTCTTTTGCAATTTCCTGCCGGCTTAAATGAAAGAATTTCAGAAGCTCCGGATCTCTGGGTTTTAGTTCCTTGAGTTGGTTCAGTTGATAATAAGCTTCGACATAATTCCCTGCGGAATAATTCCCTAAGGCAGTTTGCATTTGTCGGAAAAAATCTGCTTCTTCCCTATCACTCAAGGTTTCAGAAGTCCCTTTGACGCCCTCGTAGGACTTTTTTAACACCAAAAGTGCGCGCGATTCCAACTCAGGATTTATTGGACTATTTTTCAGGGTGGGAAGGTGGTAAAATTTATACGCTAGAAAGGCAAGTTGGTTGGCTTTGTAGTATTCCAACCTGCCTAACGAAACTTCAGATTCCTCTAACAGGTCGAGGGGGTTTGAAAATGACACATGGCTCATTTGCATAGTCATATCCTTCAAATGAAGAGCTTCATAAGATTTCTCACTCAGAATGGCCTTCTGGAGAAGGCCGGCAGCTTCCCTAGCCCTTTTATCCCCAGGCCGATAAAATAGAATTTTTTTATTTATTTCCAATTGTTCTTCGAAACTCAGGGATTCTGAGTCTTCTGTATCGTAGGAAATTAAAATATTGGATTGCCAGTCCGCATCAAGACTTTTTATGGGTTTTTTTCTATTTAACTCGAGTATTTCATGATCCACATTTTGCAGATCAATTACCCATTTCTGACGTTGTTTGGGGGAAATGAAGACGCCCTTTTCTTGTGTCGCCGTCTCCATATTTTTCATTTCCAACTTAATGGAATTCCTGACACCCTCAAGCCTGTTCATCGCCGCCTGAAATTCTATAAACCTGTTAGAAAATCGTTTTTCTTCGACTTCATGGGCCACTCTGAGTTTTGCTTCCAGGTCTGTAACCATCCGATACTGATATTGGAAATTTTTTAGTGATTGATTTACCACTGGACCCAAAACAAATTGAAACACCAGAACAACTAAAGCCCCGGCAATCGCTATGTAAAAAAACGAGTTCAGGTTTTTACTTGTATCAACCCCACCTTTCCCATTCTTAAAAAAATCTGCAGATTTTACGGTATACGAAAAAGTTATGGCCAAGGCAGAAAGATAGAGAGCCGGGAAAAAATCCCCCATGGTAATGAGTACTTTTTGTAAAACCGCTGGAACTAGGTGTTCCGGCAGCCAATTGGCATTGAATACCATCCACACAGAGAAACCGATAGCTCCAATGAAAAACACCACCGCAAGTATCCCTAAGGAACGAAGAAACAGGGGAAAGAACTTAGGCATTTTTTTTATCTCCCGACTGTTGAAAGGGGAGTTTTATCAGGGCAATATTAAGCAGAAATCCTGCGGCCAAGAATAACATTATATAGGGCAAAATTGTAAGAATCCAGGTTTCACTGGACCAACGACTCACCATATAGACGGCATCATGGAAACTAAATCTAATAAAGAAAAAAATCCCTCTTAGGCCAATTAAAAGCATAGCCCATTTGATCAACGGCCAAATTTTAAAATGCATTAATACGGTTAACCCTGTAAAAAGCCCGGTTAACAACACTGCCAATAATATGAAAGCATTAAAACCGCTCTTCCAGGAATTGGCCAGGAGTTCATATAGGAAATTGATATCACTAAAAATACCTATCAGTATCTCAGGAGGTGAAAAATAATTCACCTCCTGAATATCCGTGGGAATGGGAAAGGATGGTGTTCCATCGGGGAAGAGAACTTGATTATTTAAACTGTCAAAATCCCCCCAAGGATAATGGGTGAGGGTTTTACCCACCCCAAGTTCAGGGCGTTTTACCACCAAATTGAAAAGACGTCCATTTTCAAATTTTTCCATAATGATTCCACTGGAGCCATCCGTATAGAGCTCTCCAGAGTTCACCCTCGGCAAAGTAGGAGGAGTCCAATTTAATTCAGAAGGATAAATAAAGGAGAGACCTAGGGCAATAAAAAAACAACAAGCGGCAAAAAATAGGGATAAACCTGGTTTTCCGGGGTGATGATGAATAGAATTAATCGTTACAAGCAATGCGATACAAAGCGATGGCAACAATCCCATACTCAAAGCTGAATCAAAAACCAGTCCCTCCCTTCCCGGGAGTACCTGTTGGTATAAAAGAAATAGTACCAACATGGGAATATAGACTAAAGCCGCCACAAACCCAAATAGGGGTATTTTTAATAAACTTTCTTTCACATCCTCAGCTTATCACGGAGAAGACCCTGGTGCAAGTCCATCCAAGGCGTAGCCCAATCCTCGGAGGGTCTTTAATGGTCCTTTGCCCTGAATGGACAAATGAAGATTTAATTTCTTTCTCAGACTGTGTATGTGTACATCCAGAGATCTGGAACCCTTCCCACTTTTTTTTATACAATTAGCTAATTCGCTTCGTGTGACAAACCCAGGAGCATGGGAAATCAAGGTTTGCAAAATTTTTGACTCGGTCCAAGAAAGTCCCGGTACGGAAAAATCCAGCCGCCGGTTTTCATTTCGGCTTCGCCATAAATCCCAACGGAGATGTACTTCCGACCAATCCCAGGGTATTTTTAAAAAATCACCAGCTCCCAATAAAAGGGAATGTCTCAATTGATGAAGTGAGCCGGAGCAAAAAAAAAGACCCGGGTGTGGACCCAGGCTTAAATACTCATCTAAAAATACTGCGGGAAACAACAGAAGGTCGAACCCATTTCCATCCCTTAAGTTTTGGATAATCTGGAAATGGATTCCTGGATTCCCTTTTTCGTACTCATTCTTTCCCGGGGGAATTTCCGAGTCACCGAAAAATAGTCCAATCCTTAGGAGCTCCAATCAACTTTGGGCTCCACTCCCAGTTCCGGAGGTTCCAGCTCCCATTTTCTGCTTTAGTTCCTCTAACAAGAGATCGGAGT
This sequence comes from uncultured Spirochaetales bacterium, assembly GCA_964624355.1. Lineage (GTDB taxonomy): Bacteria > Spirochaetota > Spirochaetia > JABEVK01 > JABEVK01 > CAZUXL01. The sequence goes on along the minus strand of CAZUXL010000010.1, from coordinate 19,063 downwards.
TTGCACTTCCACCTTCTAGTTCGGCAAATTGTTTATCCAAGCTGGCCGTTCCGTTGAGGTCTTGGAGCTCTAAGGACGCTGAGGCTTCTGCTTCAATCTGGTCAACCTTGGCAGCCATCCGATCAAAAGCATCAAAAGCCGAATTGGTACTGAGCTTTCCCATGGTATCACTGATTTTCTTCTGGGCTTCCGCTCTTTTTGCTCTGGCTACCAGGAGATTTTTCTTTCGATCTGCCTCTTCTATCTTCGATTGCAGATCTCTTAGGGACACTTTCAATTTTTCTACAGTGTCGTGTTGTGCATCAAATTGTTGTTTATATGCCACAGAAAGCTTTTCAAATTCCTGTTTACGCGTCAGGGCTTCTTTCGCCAGGTCATCTCTCTGGGCCTTCACCGCAAGAATGGCTTTTTGTTCCCAATCCTTAGAAAGGGCTAAATTTTCTTGGTATTGCCTTTCTAGTTTTTTTTCGTCGGCGATGGCACCCGCAACAGCTTTCTTGGCCTCGATAAGCTGCTCGTTCATATCTATAATTGTCTGATTAAGAATCTTCTGGGGATCTTCAGCTTTGCTAATTGCATCGTTGATATTGCCCTTGACTACTCTTTTAAGATTATCCCAGATTCCCATATAATCTCCTTAGTTTCTGTATACGCTTAATTTAGAAAAATGCTGAAACAAGGCAAGACTAAAAGCATCCAAGGTGCTCTGAAGCTCTTCCTTGTCCAAGGTTTCAATAAGTAGAGTGTCAATCAGAATGAGTTTGTCACCATCCAAGGCGTAAGCGCCATGAATCACATCGGTGGCGTTCAATCTCAGCACATCAGTCAAAAACTCCTCTTTTTTCAATTCCGGGGTATTCATGACGTTGACTCTAATCATGACCACTGGAGAATCCAAAAGAATCATCACGTTGAGAAGTCCCTTGGCAGGTTCATTAATTAGCCAGGTATCATCCCCAAGTTTTTCAAAACTATACCCGAGGCTTATTAAGTAACCCTCAAGCTTTTCTCTCCCATTCATGCAAACCTCCTGAAGCTCTAGCCCAAAAACACCTGGCCGGAATTGTCTATTGCCAGAATCGTCTTACACTCAGAACATCTAAATCTTCCTGCCTTGGAAGCCAGCAGCTTCTTCGAGCATATGGGACAATTGAATTTTTTGGGAAAAACCCCTGAATCAGGGGAATCTGAACCCCCAGTGCTCTGGAAGAATTTGACCGCATCATCAAGACTTTCTTTAATGTTGAAAAATTGGGAAAATCCGAGAAGTTGAAAGACTTCAAACACCTTTGGTTGTATTTCCAAAAGGACAATGTCCCCACCCTTTGGTTTCAGTGCTTTTAAGAAGGCTGTAAATGATCCAATACCAGTAGAAGAGACATAATTTAATCCAGAACATTGAAAAATAATGTTTATGAAGCCAGAATCAATAGCTTTTGAAACTCTTTTCTGAAAGAAATTAGAATTATAGGTGTCAATATAACCAGTTAAGTACAGTACTAAAGTATTTTCCGCCGATTCGGGTTTTTGAAGGCGAATCTTAAGACTTTCATCTTTTTCATCATCGAATCCAGGAACTATATCGTTGTTATTCATAAGGCTCCTCGCACAATCAGCCTAAGGATAGTATAACCAATTCCTTATCCAATGCAAGCATCATAGGAGAATAAATACTGTTTGTCAAATATTGTTTAAATTCATTCTGTAAATAGAATGACACCTTGACCTGACGATCTTACCGCTTTAAAGTTTAAATATGCACTTAAACCGAGGCTTTATTACCCTATTGTTCCTAATCTATCTGAGCTTTTCTGGTCTCTATGGTCAGAATTTCGATTTTGAGATTTCATTCAAGGAAATTCTCTCAGAACCCCAGCACATCCCAGGCGAGAGAATTATCGTTGATACCACCATAATCGACTACCAGGTTCTCGACCCGGATCCCGCGAACTACACCCTGGAAGTGAATTTATTACAGGGCGAATGGCAGGGATCCAGCCGCATTCAAACTTATACCGCCAAGGCCATCTTTACAGGAAGCGAATATATGGGGAAATTTCCCGTACGCCGCCCTCGGGGACCGGACGAATTTTTCATGGGCATTAATAAAAAGGTATTGGCGTATCTTGAATTCCTTCGCATAGACCGAACCGAAACGGGAGAGCCCATCTTAATTTTCAAAGGTTTGGGAATCAGAAAGCTACAATAGACTATCAAAGCATACGTGCTCAGGGGTGATGATGCCGCCCCCACTCAGGATCCCGGCCCTTTCTATGACATTTCTTAACTCCCGAATATTTCCGGGCCATACATGATTTATCAATTTTTTGGAGGCTTCAGGGGAGAGACTGCAGGAGGTACTTTGCAGACCCTCCAAAAAAATCCGGGATAAATGCAAAATGTCTTTCACCCTTTCCCTCAAGGGCGGTATTTTAAGCGTAAAGACGTTTAGGCGATAGTATAAATCCGCCCTAAATTGCCCCTTTTCCACCTCTTCGGACAAGCTGCGGTTTGTGGCGGATATCAAACGGAAATCCAGGTCGATGGTGGTTTTCCCTCCGATTCTCCGGAGTTTTTTCTCTTCTAAAATTCTGAGCAGCTTAACTTGGGCGGCAAGAGGAAGCTCCCCCACCTCGTCCAGAAATAAGGTTCCCCCCCGGGCTAACTCAAAGACTCCAGGCCGGGAAACCGCATCGGTAAAAGCACCTTTTTCACATCCCATCAATTCACTTTCCACCAATGTTAAGGGTATTGAACCGCAATTCAGTGCAATAAAAGGTCCGTCTCTTCTGAGGGAACTGTCATGAATCCGTCGGGCTAGGACATCTTTCCCCACCCCAGTCTCCCCTAGAACCAAGAGCGGGGAAGGGTGATTCTTTATCATTTCCACACTATTGAGTAAACTTGTCCATTGATCACTGCATCCGGGAAGTTTGTAGGGATCTTCCTCGCAGCAACAATCGGATTCTGGCATACTTTTACAAAACTCCTTCCGTACTCGTTCATGTAGATCGGGAGACCACAGAGGATCCAGGGTAGAAATGTGAATACGGGGAAGTGCCCCCATGAAACCCTGGCCCTGTTCCCCCTGGGAAGCCATGATTACCAACACGTCGGGAGCTTCGCTTTTATTTGTGATTTGGGGGAGATCTAAAATGTCAAAACAATAAACTCTCATGGACAGGGATAAAATCTCTTCAATTTTGTCCCGGCGATCACCCTTAGGACCGAGTATCCATATTTTTATTTTATTTGACATCTACTTTTACCTGATTAACTTGATATTAAGGGGTAGTAAAAGCATTTGTCCACTGTTTTTTCTAGGAGGAACCTCTAATTTAATTTTCGTACTTTATAGTATAACAAAACCATAAAGTAGCCCAAGTAAGAAAAGGAACGAAGCCACTTCCAGGGTTTGAACCAAATTCCCCCCATTTCATAAGTACCTTTGGCCACCGAATCCCTGGAAGGTCTATTTTTTCTTCCGGCCATAATGGCAAATACCGTATCGGACCAAATAGCCACGGGAACAGTAAGATTACTCGATTGCTTGTAAAGCCACTTTTGCTTACCCGGAACTCCCGGTCCCACCACCAACACTGTGGGCCCGGCTTTCTGAATAGCCGTGATAACCGACTCTTCTTGTTCTTTAGGATAAAAGCCCACATGACGACCAACCAATCTTAAGCGGGGAAAGGAAGTTTTAACCACATGGGCGATTTTTTGAATCTCAGCATGATGGCCACCGATAAAATAGGCCGTTTTACTCTTTTCTTCCATGGAACTCAAAAGTTTAATAACAAAATCAAAGGGGTGGTACAAAACGGGTTTGGGAAGGTTTAGAAAACCCATTCCCCAAACAAGGCTTTTGGAAACAGGAATCACCAAAGAAGACTCTTGAATATATTTGAGGAAGTGCTCGTCCCTCCGGGCTTTTTTATAATTTTTATAAGTAAGGAGAAAAATTCGGTGCTGACGACCATCTGAAGCCATATCCTGAAAAATCCCTTCCGCTTGTTCTTCAGTAAGGGTATCGATGGGAACTCGTGTAAAAATTGACCGTTTTACCGTCTTTATTAAGGGATTTTCCAAAAACTTTGCTCCTCTAGCAATATGCGAACCGAGGCTAAGGCAAAAACACTGGCGGTCTCTGCCCGTAAAACCCGGTTCCCCAGATACACAGGCTTTGCTCCGGCTTCCGCGAGTACTTGTATTTCTTTGGGGGAAAGACCGCCCTCAGGCCCAATGATGAGGCCGACAGGTCCGTAACCAGAGGAAAGATACCCATGGAGAGAATCCTTTGCAAGGGGGATCTGGTGAAAAAATAAGAGAAGTCCCCTTTCGCCCCAGAAAGCGAGTAAATCCTTCACTGAGGATAAAAAACCCGTTCCTGGAACCCTGGGAGCCCCCGACTGCTGCACAGCCTCTTGCACCAGAGACTGCCAACGGAGCTCCTTTTTTTTCACATCCTCCCGGGAAATTTGACCCACGGAGAATTCCCCGCCAAAGGGGAAAATTCCCGCAGCCCCTGCTTCCACCCCCTGCCTCAAGACATCATCCATCTTGGAACCTTTTAACAAGGCGGGAAAAAGATACAAAGGACGGGAATCTTCCTCAGATTCCAGCAGACCGCTAACTTTTAAAGTTATCTTATCTGGAGTAAGGTTTTCCACCACCGCTGTTCCAGAGCGATCACCGGAGAGAATACTTATTTTATCCCCCACCCGGCATCTTCGCACCCGAACCAGATAATGATACTCATCCCCCTGAAGAACCAAACTTTCGCCGGAAAGCAAGATTCCTGGAGGAATTACCAATTGTTTCAAGGAACAACCACTTCCCCAGCCTTAAACAAACGCAAAGCCTCTTTAAGTACCAGGTCAAATTCCGTATCCGTGGCAGGTTGAGGCAAATTCTTCAGTTTTCTCACCTCGTCCTGGAGTAACCGCTTCAAAATTCTAGGTTCCAGTGTAAATTCCTCTTTAATGAGACTCGCCACGGCGTCCATAATCCGAGGATCATCCACCCCTTTAAGATCCTTTGCTGCGGATTCAAGCTTCTTTTCCTGGAGAAGTTTTTTGAATATTTGCAAATCCACCTCGGACATCACTGGGACTTTCATTTCCTGGTGGGGCGCCACACCCACTTTATCCGGGGTGATGTCCGCAGGTGTATAATATCTGGCGGTGGTAATCTTGAACGCCGTCCGTCCAAAGGGAAGAACTTGTTGGACGCTTCCCTTTCCGAAGGTTTTCTCCCCGAGCAGGAATCCCCTTCGGCGATCCTTGAATCCACCCGCAAGGATTTCAGAGGCTGAGGCGCTGTCCCCGTTGATGAGCACCATCACAGGAATATTGTCGGGCACCAGCTGTCCGGGTTCCGCCATGGCCACTTGATTGTCTGAAGGAGTCCGTCCTTTTGTGGAAACGAGAATCCCGTCGCTGAAAAACAAGTCCAAAATTCTTATTACTGCAGTAAGAAGTCCGCCGGGATTGGACCGGACATCGAGGATGAGCCCCTTAGCATGGGAATCCATAAAACCCTTGAGGGCTTCTTCCACTCTTTCGGGCGTGTGATCTGTGAAATTCAGGAGTTGAATGTACCCCAGATCCCCCTCAAGCAGGGCGGTCTTAACCGTGGGGATTTCTATTTGAGCCCTGGTAAGAACCACTTCAAATTCCCAACTTGCTCCCCTTAGTATATTTAAGGTTACGGTGGTTCCAGGCTTTCCCCGGATTCTTTTTTGAGCAGCTTCAATATCCAATTCCTCGGTGGACTGCCCGTCAATCTTGGTAATCAGATCACCGGTCATGAGTCCCGATTTAGCTCCGGGGGTATTTTCAATGGGAAGAACCACCACCACAAACCGATCCTCGGGAACCAAGGATGGGGTCTCACCCGGGGGTTTTTTGTTGATAAACAGTCCTACACCCCCAAATTCTCCCGTGGTGGTATCGGTTAGAATCCGGTATTCCTTTTCATCCAGGTAAAGGGTGTAAGGATCCCCAAGGCTATCCAACATTCCTTTCAAAGCCCCTTCAAAAAGAGCTTGGGAGTCCACATCATCCACATAGCGGGTTTGGACAAAATCCATGAAGGATTGGAGAGCTTGGTTGTAGTTCTTGGGCCTTGGGGCTTCTACAGCCTGGTCCGGAACCGGATCGGCCCAGAGAGAGGGCAGATAAACAAAACTCACCGCCAGAAGCAGGAGAAAAGTACTTAAGCCACCCCAGAAGAATTTTTTATGGAAGAAGGTCACAGATTCACACCCCTTTTACGCAATAGTCCTCATTTCACCCCCGGTTTGTCAACTCCTGCCTTGACCCCCATGAGGGGGGCCATTAAACTGAAGTTGTGAAATCCTTTAAATACCTATCAGGACTTCTGATAGACTCCACCCGCCTGATTTTACTCTATTTTTGGTTCGGCTTTTTCCCTGGGAACTGGAATCAGGGATCGGAAGTAAATCTCTTCTTTTTATTTCTAATTGGTCCCCAGGTTATTTTTCCATTGGGATGGATCAATGCTCACCTAAATCCACTCCCCGAACCTTTCCGTTTGTTAGCCCTCTCGGTACGGCAGGCGGTCTTGGGAATAGAGATCTTCGCAGGTTTGTGGCTGTTTTTCACCCTAAGCCTGGTTCCCTGGTATTCCCTTTCAAGACCTGAATTTATATTAACTTTATTGATCGCACTGGCAGACCTCGCTATTATTATATTGTTGAAGAGCCTTCCCACCACTGGGACCTCAGACTCCGGGGAGTAGACTATGCAGATCATTCCAATTGCCAGCGGTAAAGGAGGAGTAGGAAAGTCCCTCCTTGCGGCCAATTTAGCCATTGCCCTGGCCCAAAATGGCAAAAAGGTGATTTTGGCCGATTTGGATCTCGGAGGAAGCAACCTACACCTCATCCTCGGACTCCGGTCCCTCCCCCAGGGGATAGGTACATTTTTTACCACTTCCAGTGTGAAATTCAAAGATTTACTTGTGAAGACCGATGTACCCAACCTCCTATTTATCCCCGGGGACTCGGAGATCCCGGGGATGGCCAACTTGAAACCCGCCCAGAAAAGGTCTCTCATCACAGAGCTGAAATCCCTGGATGCGGAATTCCTCATCATCGATCTCGGCGCGGGGACGGGGAGTAACACCATCGACCTTTTTCTCATGTCCAGCCACGGGATCATCGTCACCACCCCCACATTAACCTCCACCCTCAACGCCTACTTCTTTTTAAAAAATTCCATCTTCCGTATCCTGGATACCTCGTTTAAAAAGGGTTCGTGGGCTTCAAATCACCTAAAAATGCTCACCACCGGGGCTAGCATTCAAAAGATTTATGTTCCCCGGTTCTTGGATCTGGTAAAAAAGGAAGATCCCGAAAGCTACCAGGCTTACCGTGCCCACGTGGAGTATTTCCAACCTCGATTGGTTTTCAATATGCTGGAAGATCCGAAAGATGTGGAAAAAGCCGCTAAAGTAAGAAGGTCCACTAAAGAATACTTGGGCTTGGATCTGGAGCATCTGGGGGTGATCTTCCGGGATGAACTCCAGGATATTGCCCTGGGAAGCCGGCTACCCATCATTCTGTATAAACCCCAGTCCCTCCTCTCCCAGGCCATTTACCGAATAGCTGATAAATTAATCCAATTTGACCGGGCCGATGAAGCCCCCCTGGACATAGAAGCCTTGGAGGAGACCCACCAAGTGGCGGCCATGGAAGCGGAAATAGATTTCGAGGCAAAAATCGCCTATATTGAAGATCTTCTCAATACAGGGGCCCTTTCCATAGGAGATCTGGTGGAAACCATCAAAACCCAACAGCTGGAAATGACAAAACTCAGAAATGAAAACAACTTATTGAAGAGCAAGATTGTCAAAGCCATCAACGGAGGATTCACCTTTTAAGGTGATGCTATGGCTAAAGAATTAGGCTTCAAATTCACTGGGAATATCTCTGTGATGGTCGATCGAATCCTGGTACAGGCCACACTCCTACTTTCCAAGGAAGGAACCGAACATTGGGACGAACTCCGGCTCTGGAAATATTTAGGGGATAACGGGGTTAAAGAAGCCTATGATAAGGATAAGATATCCTTACTGATCACAGAATTTCAAAAGTCCAGGGAAATGGAAAAATCCCAGGTGATCGCCACGGGAACCTTACCGGATCCTGCGGTTCCGGAAGAATATGAATGGATGGAATCCCTTCCTCTCCCTGAGGAATTAAAAGACGTTTACGAAAGAATTACCAAAAAAAATGCTTCGCCCGAGGTTTTCCAAAGCAAAACAGAAAGATCCGGAACCGAAAAAAAAGAAACTCAAGTTAAAGTGGTGGTGAGTCCAAAGGTTATTTCCTTTTCCCATGTGGAGGCCGGTACCCAACTGGCAGAAATTCGTCCTCCCCATCCCGGTCGTCCTGGTCGAGATTTGGAAGGGCGTCCTTTACAGCCCCAGCTGCTGAAAAATCAGGACTTTTACCTGGGTTCCAAGATCGGCAGGCAAAAAGACACTTTAATCGCCCTGGAATCGGGCTTTTTCCGTAGAGGGCGTGATTGGGCCGATCTTCTGCCCTATCGAAAGCATTTTTGGAGCATCACCCTTTCTCCCGACAGGCTCAACGGCTGGGTTCAATTCGAACCGGGTAACGCCGAAGCACCACCGGTCACTGCAGCCATGATAGTCGCCAAAGCGGTAGCCGAAGGGATCCCGGAAGAACGTCTGCTAGACACCCTTAATCTGGAAAGACAACTGCAAAGAGCCATCGCCCGGAAGGAGAGCTTGAAAGATCTCAGTCTTACTCCGGACCTGGATGGGTCTTACCATATAGACATCTCGCTGGATAAATTGCGGGTCACATTGACCATACAAAAATCCTCCGGTCAGGGGAAACAAGTCACAGCAGCGGAGATTCTAAAAGACTTGGGATCTTCAGGTTTCAAGGGTTTGGATTTGGACGCTTTAAAGACTCAACTGGACAGTTTTTTTTCCTCCCAGTTATTTCGTCTGGAAAACCATCCCGTTCTCTCGGGAAAATCCCCTACCCGCCATAAGGACAGAACCCTCAATTTCGAAGTCGATTATATCACTTCAGAAGAATGGAACCAGATCAAGGAGCGGGTGGAAAACACTCCCACATTGCAAAAATCCATTCCAGAATTTCAAAAGTATCCCCTGTCGCTGGTGAGTAAAGCCGCTGAAGTCCAAGAGAATCAAATGATCGCCACATTTCAAAACGTGGAGGGTGGAGAGGGCGAGGTGGGGCTGGATGTTTTTGGTGGTAAAATTCCCCCTTATCCCGGCAATGATCCCATGGTCCATCTTCTGGGCCCCCTACGCAGGGATTCCAACAGAATCACCGCTGGCCAGGAAGGATTACTCCAACAATGGGAGGAACGGGGCGAAGTCTTCCTTCGTCTTTCCCATCATAAAAGTGCGGGGGTGGCGATTCTCCGTTCTTCCGATAACATGGAGGCCTTCCTCTCCCTAACCCCCTCGGAGGGAACAGGCCGTCCATTGACCGAAGCCCTGGTAAAACGAACCTTGGAAGAAGAACAGATTCTGGAAGGCTTGGATCAGTCCATGATTTCCAAATGCCTCCAAGCAGCCCTTGCGGGAAAAAGGGTACTCAATGTGCGAGTTGCCCGAGGAAGACCCCCTGGAACCGACCTCCTAAAGAGACTTCAATTCTTTATTCCCCTTAAAAACAATCCAGCTTTAGAAGCTCAAGGCCCTCTCCCCTGGCGGGGCTCGGTGAAGGAAGGGGAAGTCATTGGTGATTTTGACCCACCCACGGCGGAAACTCTGGATGGCATCGATGTGATGGGAAATCTGGTACCCGCAGACAGCGCCATTCCCCCCAGCCTTAATTTGGAAGGCAGTTTAAACACTATTTTAGAAGAAGGCTCCAGCCGATTAAAAATTGTGGCGGAGAAAAGTGGGGAATTGAGCTTCAACGGCCTGAGTCTCCACTTAAAAGACCGGATCATCCTCACGGGCCCCATTTCCAAAAGTACGAAATTTCCCGGGGCTATCCTCATTGATGGGAATGTGGGTTCCGGGATTTATATCATGGCCGGTGGTGACTTGAAAATAAAAGGCCAGGTCCAGGGATCACTTCTCTCCGCTGATAACTCCATACAAATCTCGGAAGGGGTAAAAGGGGAAGGGAAAGCGGTTCTCAGGGCGAAAAAGCACATTGCCGCCCGATATTTCGAAAAAAGCCACATCATGTCCGTGGGGGACACTGTTATTGGTAACACCTCCCTGGCTTGCCAGATCCGGTGCAATGGAAAAGTCATCCAAAAGGGAGAGAAAGGGACCATTGCCGGAGGGAAAATCAAGACCAAATTTGGAATTGATGCGGTCAATTTGGGTTCCCCCCAGGGAATCCCCACCTCCATTTCCTTCGGACAAGATTATCTGGTGGAAGACCAAATCACCGTGGAAGAAAAGGAAATCGATAAAATTCGCCAGGGAATCATCCAGCTGGATGTCCTCATGAGGGATCTGGTGAAAATCCAGGCTGGGGAAAAACTGAACGCCGTGCGACAAAAAAAGGTCCTTTTATTGAAACTGCTTCAAAAGCGGGGACTCCGGCTTATCAACCTGAAGGATCGGTTTGAAATTCACTACCCTTCTGAAATTATGATCAGCGGATTCTTGTTTCCCGGAGTCAGTATCGAGTCCCATGGCCGTGTTTTTGAAGTGAAAACCAAAAAAAATGCCCTTAAACTAACTTTCAACCAACAAACGGGGCATATTGAAGAATCACCCCTCGGGTGATAAACTGCCTTTCGGAGGATTTAATGACCGGATTTATCAACTTTCCCTCGTGGCTAAGCCCCGAGATCATTCCCGGACTGCCTATTCGCTGGTATGGGCTTATGTATATTGTGGGATTTGGACTCACTTATCTCCTCTTTCAGTATCAGGTTAGGGAGCGAAAGCTGGATCTCCCTAAGGATCAGGTTTCCAACTTTTTCTTCTGGACCATCGTGGGTCTGGTTTTAGGCGCCCGGATCGGCTACGCCCTTATTTATGATGTATCCGGTACTTTCCGAACCAGTCCTTGGTTGGTTTTCTGGCCCTTTGACGAAAAAGGAAGCTTTTCTGGTCTCTCGGGGATGTCCTTTCACGGAGGCGTTGTAGGAGCCCTTATCGGGGCGGCCATATTTGCAAAGAAAACAAAAATTGACCTCCTGGTTTGGACCGATATGGCCATGGCTGCCCTCCCCTTGGGTTACACTTTCGGACGCCTGGGAAACTTCATCAACGGGGAACTTTACGGACGGGTCACCGACGCACCCTGGGGTGTGATATTTCCCGGTGCCGAACGACTTTCCACCGCAGAACCCTGGGTTCAAAAACTCATGGCCACTTTGGGAGTGGGAAATCCTGCTCAGGCTACGGTGAATCTCCCCCGTCACCCCAGTCAACTTTATGAAGCCTTCGGCGAGGGCCTCCTCCTTTGGCTTATTTTCTGGTTTCTCCTGAAACGAACGCCCCGATTTAAGGGATTTTTCCTGGGATTGTTCCTCGTGGGTTACGGAGCGGTAAGGTTTGTAGTGGAATACTTCCGCAATCCGGATAAGGGCATGGACTTTCCCATTGCCCTGGATCCCTCGGCTTTTATGGACTCCACAGGAAAGGCCATTACCAGTCACTTGGTGGTGAGTCCCTGGAACTTCTCCATGGGTCAGATACTTTGTGTCCTGATGATCGTCGGGGGAACCTTGTTTATGATCTATCGTTGGCAGGCGGAAAAAAAGGTCCCGCAGCCCTTAAAGAAGTAATAGTATATAAAACCGGTCCAGTGGATCGGTTTTTTTTATTTTGGCGGCAAATGGGAAAAAAATTCCCACTAAAAAATTTCGATGAAAACTATTCCCAATCATGTCCTGGATTTCTATATTTTACCATGAAAGACTGCTAATTTTATGGCATGATTATTGCAAGTATACATTTTGAATTTTCTTTTCTCCCGGAGGTCCTATGAAAGCGAATGTTTCTCTACCCATGATACTAACAATCGTTTTACTTTCCCCCTGGATTTTGTGGGGACAGCAAGGTCCAGGGGGTATGGGAGGCCCACTTGGTGGGGGGCGAAGCAACGGAGTCATCGAAGTAGCCACCGGGATCACCCAGGGTCGTATTATTACTCTCGGTGGCAGGATGACTCCCTTGCGAAAACTTTCCCACTCCGTTTCCGTTGCAGGATATGTGGACAGGATCCTGGTGAAGGTGGGAGACCGGGTTACTCAAGGGCAATCCCTCCTTACAATTTCACGGGATTCCGTGGGTGAAACATTCCGCCCGGTGGTTTTAGAATCCCGGATCAGCGGAATGGTTTCAGAGATCTTTTTAAATGAAAAGGAAGAAGTGAAACCAGGTTCTCCCGGTATTTCGATTATTGACGATTCCAACTTGGTGTTGCGCTCCGCCTTGAGTGACCGGGACGCCCAGGCCTTACGGGCGTTGGGAAAAATCTCCATCACAGGAAAAACTCCGGAGGGGAAGACTTATTTTGGTTCGCTAGACCAGGTTTCAGCGGAACCGGACTACACCACGGGTCTGTTTACCTTGAGCATGGATTTTCCAAAACAGGACGGCCTTTTTTTTGGAACCGTGGTGTTTGTGGATATAGCCGCAGAAAAGCCCACCGGTATAGAAGTTAAGAAAACGGCAATTCTTCAGGAGGGCCCCCAAACATTTATCTGGATTTTGGATAAGGAAAATAAATTGAGCCGTCGTCCAGTGACCCTGGGCACCCCGAATGATGATAAAATTCCGGTTATCCGAGGATTGGTTGCCGGGGAACGATATGTGGGTAAGATATCGGGGAAGGAAAAGGAAGGTATGAGTACCCGGGAATTAATCCAGGCCAACCTCGGAGGAACTCCAGGAAATGCTCCCACATCAAACCCAACCCGGGAAACCAGGGGAAACTAATGCTTTCCTACATCTTCAAAAATGCCACCGGATTTTTTCTTCTCACCCTGGTCATTGTGGTGACAGGAGTTGTTTTAGCCTCTGGACTTCCGGTAATGATGTATCCTCAAACCCGTCGTCCCCAGGTGCAAATCAATATTCGCCATCCCGGTATTTCCGCAGTGGATTTTCAGGATCAATATGCCGGTAAAGTCGAACCCAAACTATTATCCCTGGAAGACCTCGACTCCATAGAAACCACCTACTCCACCGATTCCAGTTCCTTCGTACTCACCTTCGCCTGGGAAATAAAAAGTGACTTGGCTCGATCCGCTGTGGAAAACATTATGATCTCGGTAAATAATTCCCTGCCGGAGGAAATAAAAGATTCCTATTCCGTCAGAGCCAGGGAGGGGGAAAATGCAGGCTACATGGTCATGGGAATCACCTCCCCATCCACTCCACCTGAGACCCTTTATCAAATCCTCACCGATACCCTGCAACCAGCCTTGGGAAAGGTCTCGGATGTGGAAGAAATAGGCTTTTATAATACCCAGCAATTGGTGGTTGACCTGATTCTAAACCAAAGGAAAATGTTGGCTTACGGTATCACTATTTTGGATGTGAACGCCGCCCTTCAGTCGGGATTCATTGCTGTTCCATTGGGGTCTTTAAACACGGAGGAAGGCCGCTTGAGTCTGAGACTGGAAAAGCAAGGCCGAACCTTGGAAAGTCTTCCAAGGCTGGAAGTGAAAAAAGTGGGGGACACCAGTGTCTCCCTGGATGACATTGCCCAAATTGACATCAAATACACCCTTCCTAACCGGGTCTTCCTAGTGAAGGATAAGGCAGCGGTGCAACTCACGGCCACTCCCGTGGAAGGTGGGAATGTGAATGCCATGACGTCAAACATTAAGTTAATTATGGATAATGCCATAAGGCAGGGAGTGCTACCCAAAGATACCCAATATTTTCTCTATTTGGATCCGGCAAAATATATCCAAAGGTCCATTGACAACGTGGTCCAGTCCGCCCTCCTGGGGGGTGCTTTGGCGGTTTTGATCGTATTTCTCATTTTAGGGGAGGTTCGAAATACCCTCATCATTGCCGCATCCCTCCCCCTGAGTATTGTAATCAGTTTCATCATGATGAGCCTTTTCGGAGTGAGTTTAAACCTCATCTCCTTAGGGGGGTTAGCCCTGGCCGTGGGAATGATAGTGGATTCCACCATCGTGGTCATGGAAAACATTCACCGTTTGAGAAAAGAAGCCCCAGGGCATTTACAGATTCTGCAATGGAAAAAATTAGTTCTCACGGCCGTAGCCCAAGTCAGGGCTCCGGTGATCGCCTCCACCCTCACTTCCGTTCTGGTTTTTCTTCCCATTTCCTTCACCGCTCCCCTCACCAACGCCATCCTGGGCGACCAAGCTAAAACCGTGGTCTATGCTCTGATGAGTTCCTTAGTGGTTTCCCTTACTCTCGTACCCTTAGTGGCTTTTTATCTTTATCGCGGTCAACCCCGACTACCCAAAAAAGGATTCAGTCTCATTCGGTTATCCGAATCTTCCGTTCAAGGCGTGATTGCGGTTTATCGAAAGAGTCTGCGGTGGCTCATGGCCAGAAAACGCCGGTCCGCAGCCTTACTTTTTGGTTCCTTCGTCCTCCTGGGTCTTGCGTTGATTTTCATTCTCCCCCTCATTCCCAAAGGGATAATTGCCACCCCCACCTCCGATCGGATCGTTTTATTTTTTAGAAATAATACCATCACCGAACCGGAAGATTTAATGAGGGATGTGATTCCGGGAATGACAACAAAAATTGAAGAAACCCTGGGTCCCCTGATGATCCAAAAATTCACCAACCTCTCAGGGAGGTTCAACCAAACTTTCATCGACCTGAGAAGTTCTGCGGATACAACCGAGGCAAAATCCCGGTTGGAAAAAGCCTTTGTCTCGGAAGGGGACTGGTATTACAATGTCTTGGCCTGGGACCCGGCAGCCCTTCCGCTTCCCATGACCTTTGATTTTCAACTGAGTATTTTCGGCCCGGATGTTTCAAAAAAAGTGGAAATTCTCACCTCGGTACAAGCCCTCCTTACGGAGGCCGATCTGTACCAAAGAATATTTACCAGACCTTCTTCTTCCATTACTTCTGAACTCAATCTTACTCCACGACAAGAAACTATTAATCGGCTTTCACCCTGGTCAGAATCAACTTTGACCAATCTTATCAGAAGAATTCTTTCGGGAACCACGGCCATCACCATGACCGATGGAACCCAAGACGTCGCAGTTACCGCAGCCTATCCTAAGGAAGAAATGAACTCCCAGAACAACCTGGAAGATTTTCTCATCCCCTGGAAACAAAGTTTTGTTCCTTTAAAACATTTTTTTGATTTTACCAGATCCCAAGGGGTTTCCCAAATTTATTCGGAAAATGGCGAACCGGTGTACCGGGTTTACGCCAGTGCCGGCATGCAGGTCTCGGAAGGGGAAAGAATTGAAATACAAAAAAAGGCTAAAGCTTTTTTAGAAGAAAACCTCACCCTCCCTGCGGGATATAGTTTTTCTTTTGACAATCCCCAAGTGGAAATGGATAAATCAATTCAATCACTTTTCCTGGCTTTGGGCATATCCATCCTGTTGATTTACCTTCTCTTGGCTTTTCAATTTAATTCCCTCTGGATACCCTTGGTGATTCTCGTCACCATCCCTTTGGGATTTATCGGAGTAATATTTTCCCTTTGGATTTTTAGATCCACTTTAAACCTGAACGCCCTCCTGGGAACCATTTTATTGGCAGGAGTCGTGGTCAATAATGCCATTATCCTCATCGATTTTTATCTCATAGCCCGGCACGAATACCCAAATAAAAGAGTCGCCCTGGAGGTCACCGCAGGACTACGGTTTCAACCCATTCTCATCACCACAATGACCACAATCATCGGTATGCTTCCCTTGGCCTTGGGGATGGGAGAAGGATCTAACATTCTGCAACCCTTAGGAATAGCAGTTTCTGGCGGATTAATGATTTCCACTCTTTTCACCCTCTATGCAGTCCCCGCCATTTTGTCCTTAACCATGAAGGAACATCAGGAAGCTCTTCCTGCGGCAAAGGTAGTATAAATATGAAAAATACTTCTATTTTAATTTGGTATTTTCTCTTATTTTTCCCCAGCCTGTTGTCAGCACAAGTCGTTCAAAAACCTTTGGAACTCACCCTGGAAGAAGCCTGGATCATGTACGAATCCCAAAGCCCTACACTCCAAAGACTGTTAATTGACCGGAATATGAGTGTCCGAGATGTGGAAACGAAAATCAAATCCTGGATTCCTTCAGTGAGTCTTGGATCCGGTCTTAGCCGTTCTGCCACGCCCCTGGTTAGTACCCTGACCAACCCTTCACTCCCTGCAAAACCTGAATTGAGTCTATGGTCCCTCCGAGGTTCCCTGGATATGCGACTGTCCCTGGATCCCAGCCTAGGGCTCCAAGAGCAGAAAGAAAATCTGAGCCTCCAATCCGCACTTTTAGAAATCCTCATTCAAAAAAAGATCCTCTGGTCAGGATTTCAAAAATCTTACTTTCAAATTATTGCACAAGCGGAAAACCTTAAATATTTAGAGGAATCTCTCACTTTAGCCCAAGGTCGATATGAATTGATAAAAACCCAGTATGAACGGGGACTCCGATCGGATTTGGAACTCCTGAGCGCTCAAATTGCCGCAAGCCGCGATATCCCAGCCCTTCAAAAAGCCCGGGTGGATCAAGAAAAAAGATTGTTAACACTAAGACAAAATCTAGGTTTGGATCACCTGCCACCCCTCATTCTCACAACAAAAATACCCAGCGTTGAGATAGTTCCTGTCCTGGAGAATGTGATGAAAAAAAGTGATTTCCATCCTGAGTATCAGCGGGCATTAATAAAAAAAGAGTTATCAAAGGTCACCAGGGAGTTAGGAAGAAGTTCCCGGATAGGCCCTACCGTGGGAATGAGTATGGGATGGTCCACCGGGCTGAACCCACTCTTGGAGACCTCTGCCTGGTCAGGGGAAAAGTGGACTGACAGCCTCTCCTTGGGCTTTAGCTTATCTCTTCCCTTGGACGCACATATTCCGGGATCCACAGGAAATATGGCTCTCTTGAAGCTGGATGAAGAAATTCAGAAACAAGATCTGACACTGTTGGAAGCCCGGCTGAAGGCTGAAAATGAGCTTCAATCCCTGGTCATGGATTTGGAAGTAAGCCAATTATCCAGGGAAGCCAGTGAACTAAACCTCACACTTCAGAGCCAGAATTACAGGAAAATAGAAGAGAGTTTTGAAAAGGGAAAATCATCCCTCCAGGAGTTGGACACTGCACGTCAGGACCAACAAAAAGCAAGATTAGCTTTAGAGACTGAAAAATTAAATTTCCTATTCCTTATGATAGATTTGAAAGTGAAAATGGGGGAATAATTACCTCATTTCCCCGCCCTATTCTGCAAAAACAGCCACTTGGAGGGGGTTTAAGGTCCACGATTCACCGGTTTTATAAGTTTGTCCCCACCGGTCCAGCTTCTTTCCAAATCCATGGGAGCTCATCCACTGCGGACTAAGCTCCACACAGGATTCTGAAAAGTTTCCCAATATTAAAACTTCTTCATTCCCCTCACCTCGGGAATAAAACACCACCGAAGGATGGGGGCTTTCCCAAACCCTCAGTTTTCCTTCTCCCAGTGCTTTCAAGCTCTTTCTCATCTCCACCAGCTTTCTAAAACCCTGGCGGATTCGTCCTCCCGATGATGTGGAATTTGTTTGCGCTTCCTTTTCTTTTTTGAGGTCCGAGGGAATTCTATGCAACCACCGGCTGTCCCGACATTTTCCCTGATCCTTTTTATAGGAATAATCATTCTCTGTCCCTATTTCATCCCCCAGGTAAATCAGAGGAATGCCACCGGCTGTAAAGACCACTGCGTACATCAGTAAAAGGCGGTTAATCGCATTTTCCAAGGCTATTTCCGAACCCTGCAATCTGGCTGATTCTACCCCCGCAAGACTGGCGGCTGTACCGCAGATTCTCATGTCCCCGTTCACTGGATTGTACTGGAAAGGTTCACCCCTGGCAAAGGAACCAGGAAATTGCCCGGTATAAAACCTATTTAAAAAAGCCCGGTGATCCCCCCCTTTTATCCCCACTTCCCAAGCATCCTCGTCGGCAAAGGTCCACCCAATATCATCGTGGCACCGGAGGTAATTCACCCAAGCACATCCCACTGGAAGACCGGAGCGTTTCCCCAGGGAGTGGGAGAGAAGTTTTACTTCCCTGGTGGCTGCGGCCTCCCAAAGTTCTGCCATAAGCAGGGGATTGTAGGAAAGCTGGGCTTCCCTCAGGTCGATATATTTGAGAATGTCATCGGGATGAACGATGGCTTCGGATTTGAATAAAAGAGATGGGGCTACGATTCTCACCGCCGTTTGGAAGGCCTGGATCAGGGTATGGGCTTGGGGTAAATTTTCACATCCCGTCCCCGCTTGTTTCCAGATAAAGGCCACCGCATCCAGCCGCAAAACGTGAACGCCCCGGTTGGCCAAATGCAGCAGTTCTCCCGCCATGGAGGTAAATACCGCCGGGTTGGAGTAATTTAAATCCCATTGGTAGGAATGAAAAGTGGTCCACACCCACTTCCCCATTTTCTCATCAAATGTGAAGGATCCCCTCCGGGCCTCAGGAAAAATTTCCCTTAGCCAAGGAGAGTATTCCCTAGTAGCCGCTTCATCGGAAAAAGTCCAGTAAAACTCTTGAAATTCCGAGTCACCTTGGCGGGCTTTTTGTGCCCAAAGATGGTTGTCCGCCGTGTGGTTGAAAACGAAATCGGCAACTAAGGTAATACCCTCTTTTTCCAGGGCTAATCCCAGGTTTTCCAAGTCTTTCATGGACCCCAGGTCCGGTCGTACTTCCCTATAACTGGAGACCGCATATCCCCCATCATTCTCCAAGGGTGGAACTTGAAAAAAGGGCATGAGATGGAGATAAGTGATTCCCAGATCCTTCAAATAGGGAATTCTCTCCTGAAGATTCTTGAGATTCCCAGCCCAGAGGTCCACGTAACATACGGCGCCGATTTGATCGTTTTTTAAAAACCAACCGGACTCAGG